>NZ_LSZJ01000018.1:0-78526 GCF_001647575.1 Acinetobacter sp. SFD | reverse complement strand
GGTTCCAATGGACAACGTTCTCCATTAGATTATGAAAAGGCCCATCAAAAGATGGTTATGTGTGTCTAGAATTTTGGTGGCTATTCAAACGAACCTACAAAAATAAGGTTTAATTCACCCTTATTATCTTGGTAAAACTAATTCAAAAATTAGGCTGTTTAAAAGAGATGACGTTATACGTATCAAAAATGAGAATTCTTAATTCATTAAGAATTCTCATTTATCAGCGGCCATATGATCTTCTAACAACTAAAAGAGAATCTTTTGGGATTTCCACTTTTATTTTTATCTGTACATTATTACCTCTTTAAAATAAGATCTATTATCCTTGTGGAATATTGGCAACAGTGCCGCTATTTTTATTCAACTTATTAATATATAAGAAAAAATATGGAAAACCAATTAATATGTTCGGTAGAATTGTATAAAAAACATGTTTAGTCCCAATATAATGATGAATGAAAGCATAGAGGATCATCAGTGAACCATAGGGAACAAATGCCGAAACAATAAATTTATAGGGCGCAGGAACGTTTCTGTAAGTAAATTCAACTAAACCCGCAACCAAATAGCCGCCAATAAAACTATTTACAGCTTGTGTAAATGCAGAAAGCCAAACATTATCAGCACTATAGTTAATATAATACGTCAAAATACCATAAAGTATTGCAGATAAAAAACCTGTAATCAGCATTCTAGTTTGAGATGTCATCTTCTTAAAACTCCAAGTTATTATTTTGATGGATCATGAATTAAAAAACTAAATCACGCCTTTTTCGCCGATATCCACATGGTAATGGTTGCTTTAAAGACAATTTCATCAAGCTGATCTTTGACTTCAATATTGACCTTATATTCACTCGGTTTGATTAAATCCATTGTTGTTGCAGGTGTGGCCGTTGCGACCAATCCTGTTGTCGCCTTTTTCAGATATTCAACCGTCATACCCTTCGGAATCCAGCGATGCGTAGACGGTACTGTCACTTCGGTCATCGTACCGCCTGAGAGCTCGGCCATATTGCACATTGCAATGGCATGTACGGTGCCTAAATGGTTTGTGACTTTTCTAGATTTTGAAATACTGACTTTACAAAATTCAGGTCGCAATTCCTCAAATTTTGGACTGATACTTGCAAAGTAAGGTGCCTTAAGACATAACGCTTTCGAAAATGCCCATTTCCCGCCAGGTTTAGATGACAGTTTTTCCCATATATTCAGTGTACTCACTACACATCCTCTTTTTTATCATCAATTTTTTAAATTAGAATTATGTTCTGTTTTTGAGTTTTATTCTGTTTTAACTAATTGTCAAGTGACTGATAATTCATTTAAGATTCTGTTTTCTTCAAATTCTGTGTCTGAAATGAATACCATTGCTATTTTTGAAAAGCACTACGCTGGAAGACGAAAACAATTAAAAAAAGAAATCTTAATAACAACATTACAGCTTTTTAATCAAAATGGTATTGAAGCCACGACCATTGAGCAAATCAGGGAAAATTCTGATACCAGTGTTGGAGCGATTTACTATCATTTCGGTACAAAAGAAGGAATTATCGCCAATTTATATTTTTTAGCATTAGATGATCAGGCGATTGAAAGAGAAAAATATTTTAAAAATATCAATAATATAAAAGAATTCATTTTTGTAATTGTCCATAGCTATCTTGATTGGATAGAACAAAATGTAGAACTTGCGAGATTTCAAATTACTGCCCGATATTATGTTTCTACGAGTACATATGAGGATGAATTGACTGAAAAGAATAAGACAAGGAATAAAGCAATTTTTCAGCATTTAAAGTCTGTATATTCAATGGAAAAACTCAAGAAATTACAGTTAAACCTAATCGTTTCATTAATACTAGGTTCAGCTGAAAATTATGCAAAACTATGGCTACTAGAAAAAATTTCTGAGAAACCGTCCAAATATAGAAATGAATTTGCTCAATCAGCTTGGTTATCTGTTGAACGTTTTTTTATAACAGATCAATAATTTTCTACCTTGTTTTGGATCTTGAGTCTAAAAAATTATTTATCAAAAATAACACTGGTTGAGTCGTCTTAAACTCATAATGACATCGGTTGAGTCGCAGTATAATGTCATTATGGTTCGTTAGAAAAACTAAGATACTGAGACGCTTAAAATGTCTGATATCAGCCATTTTAACTTTAAATAAAAAGCCACCCTTGCAGTGGCTTTTTTATGATCTGATTGATCAGCTTAAATTCTGGGATCTATTTCAACCGCTTCCCTGCTTCATCAATAATCATTTCCCCGTCTTCCTTGCTAAAAGCTGCGCGCTGCGGAGCGGAAAGAATATCTAAAACAATTTCTGATGGTCGACACAATCTCACACCAAGTTCAGTCACCACAAATGGACGATTGATCAAAACCGGATATTGCAGCATGAAATCAATCAGTTGATCACCTATCCAATGGCTGCTTTCCAGGTTAAGTTCTTCATAGGGCTTTACATTTTTACGAATCGCTTCACGTACCGACAGACCCGCATCCTGAATTAACTGAATCAGTTCTTCTTTGGTCGGCGGTGTTTTCAGATATTCAATCACCTCGGGTTCCTCACCGGTATTGCGGATCAAGGCCAAGGTATTTCGGGAAGTTCCACATTCAGGATTATGATAAATCTTGATCTTTTGAGACATGAGTTTTCTCAGTGTATATACACAATATTGCTTTTATATACGGATATCCGTATATTCGCAATAGTAAATATATCAGGATATCGTGATGCACCAGACCGATTTTTTCAAATGTCTTGCCGATTCAACACGTTTAGATATTTTAAAGCTGGTCATGGCCAAACAGAATGTCTGCGTCTGTGAATTCACAGAGCAATTAAATCTGAGCCAGCCCAAAATCTCCCGTCATCTGGCCTTATTGAGAAATCTGGGCGTTTTGCTAGATCAACGCCAAGGGCAATGGGTTTATTACCGTTTAAATCCTGATTTGCCGGTCTGGGCAAATGAAGTATTAAAAGTCATCGCACAAGATCCAGAAATTCAAAAGTTAAAATCTACCATTTCATCACCTTGCGAATTATCCTGAGCCCAATATCATGTCTGCTTCAAAAATGTCATTCTTAGATAAGAATCTGACCATCTGGATTTTTATCGCCATGCTGCTGGGGATCGGGATTGGGGTTTTCTTTCCTCAGGCTTCAATTACTTTAGACCGGATGAGTATTGATTCGGTCAATATTCCGATTGCCATTGGTCTGATTATCATGATGTATCCACCACTTGCCAAAGTGGACTATGCCACCTTGCCGCAGGTATTTAAGGATAAACGCACACTTACCCTATCTCTGGTTCAGAACTGGCTGATTGCACCCTGCCTGATGTTTGCATTGGCGCTGATTTTTCTGCAATCCTATCCTGAATATATGACGGGTGTCATCCTGATCGGCTTGGCGCGTTGTATTGCCATGGTGCTGGTCTGGAATGGTCTGGCTTGTGGCGATAACCAGTATGTGGCCGGACTGGTGGCATTTAACAGTATTTTCCAGATCCTGTTTTTCAGTAGCTATGCTTGGCTGTTTTTGACCTTCTTGCCGCCTTATTTTGGTGTGGAAGCACAGGTGATTGATGTCAGCTTCTGGACGATTACCCACGCGGTTCTGGTTTATCTGGGGATTCCATTTTTGCTGGGCTTTTTGACACGTTTGATTCTGGTCAAGCAAAAAGGTCTGGAATGGTATCAAACGAAGTTTATTCCAAAAATCAGTCCGCTCAGCCTGCTGGCTTTGCTGTTTACCATTGTCGCCATGTTTAGCCTTAAAGGCGGTGATGTGGTCAGCCTGCCACTGGATGTACTCAGAATTGCTATTCCCCTGACCATTTATTTCATTGTGATGTTCTTTATCAGCTTCTTTATGAGCAAGTGGATGGGCAATGATTATCCTAAAACTGCGGCCATTTCTTTTACCGCTGCCGGTAATAATTTTGAACTGGCGCTGGCGGTTGCGATTGCCACTTTTGGTCTCGCGTCCCCTGTGGCATTCACCACCGTGATTGGCCCTCTGGTTGAAGTTCCGGTTCTGATTGCGCTGGTCAGCGTTTCATTATGGCTAAGAAAAAAAGTGTTTAAAGAGGCATAACCCGATGGATCTCCCGAATATCAATTTGAATCTGCTAGAAACACCGACGCTGGACAAAGTTCAGGCCAAAGCACTGGATCATCCACCCCGGATTTTGCTGCTGTATGGTTCAAACCGTGAACGGTCCTACAGCCGGCTCGCTGTTCAGGAAGCGGGCCGGATACTGGAATATTTTGGCGCCGAAGTCAGAATCTTCCATCCCAAAGGATTACCCTTACCTGAGGATGCAGATACGAGCCACCTTAAGGTAAAAGAACTGCATGAACTTTTGGCCTGGTCAGAAGGCATGGTCTGGTGTTCACCGGAACGTCATGGTTCGATGAGTTCGATTCTAAAAGCCCAAATTGACTGGATTCCTCTGGCAGCCGGTGCAATTCGTGCGACTCAAGGCAAGACGCTGGCCGTGATGCAGGTTTGTGGTGGTTCGCAATCCTTTAATGCAGTGAATCAGTTGCGTGTTTTAGGACGCTGGATGCGGATGATCACGATTCCAAATCAGTCTTCTGTACCGAAAGCTTTCCTTGAATTTGAAGAAGATGGTCGCATGAAACCATCACCTTATTACAACCGCATTGTGGATGTGATGGAGGAACTCTACAAGTTCACTCTACTCACCCGCGGTCAGTCTGCTTATCTCACCGATCGATATTCTGAACGGATGGAAAGTGCCGAAGAATTATCAAAGCGGGTAAATCAGCAGACAATCTAGTATTTTCCAGATTCTTTCGATTCATCTTTTAAAAACCTCTATATTAAAAAATCCCGCTTAAAAAGCGGGATTTTTTATAAAGCACAATTAAGGGAAAAGTCTGGCATGATCAATGCCAGATTTCCCAATCAAAGGATGAGTTTCAAGTTATTTCATCTTGGCAACGATCTGTTCAGCCTTTTTCAGATGCGCAGCGACCGCAGTACGGGTTTGGGTCAGCATATTTTTTAATTCTGCATTTTTAGCATTCGGAATCAACTGCTTGTCTAGCATGGTCACTACTTTACGATGAACTTCTACCTGACTGGTCATATAGTCTTTATCCGGAGTAGCTGATCGACTCAGCATAGTCACCATCTTGTCGCTGTCATTTTGCAATGATGTACTGATACTGCTTGTTTGTGGCTTCAGATTTAAACGATTTGCCAGGGCCTGAGCTTTTTTCTCATTGGCTGTATGATCAGTAATCATCATTTGTGCATAATTACGGGCTTCTTGCGTTTTCAGTTTTGGCAATGCGGTTTTAGCCTGCTTAATCTCACCATTATTGGCTGTGCTTAATACCTTGATCACCTGACCTTCAGTCAAATTTACACGACTGTCACTCGATACTGCAGAATGCTGCTTCCCAGCGTGCGTAGCTTGCTGGTTCATTGCCATCGTCTGGCCTGCAGCAAAGATTAATGCACCACTGACCGCAACACAGTTCATCATCTTCTTCATTTGAATAGCTTTCATAATGGCACCCTTTAACGTTTTATCGATTAAATTTGCCTTTATAAAGTAGGTGAATTACCTGAAAAACAGTATAAGGTTTGAGTTGTTTTTTTAAGCAAAATATAAAGTGTTTATTAAGTTAGGCAAAGACTGTTGGTGATTAGTTCATTTATTTGATATTTGCAAAAAACTACGTTATTGGACGCTTGCATATAAGTATGACAAGCACTAGTGGTGAGCAAGATTTAAAAAAATCCCGCTGATATAACGGGACCTTTTTATTTTTAATTTAGGAACAGTGAACCATCTGAATTAAAATTCTTTTGTCACACTCAGACCAGCGCTCCAGTTCCGCCCTTCTGCCGGCTCAAAGAAACGGCTATTGCTTTCATTGACAATCACCGAACCAGAATAATCTTTATCAAACAGGTTATCGACCCGTGCAAAAGTATTCACTGACCAATCCGGCATTTTCCATTGATAACCCACATTGGCGCCAGCGACCGTGTAGCTTGGTGCAGTATCAGAATTTAAATCATTCACATAAATCTTGTCGCTATAACGAATATCGAGTCCAATGTGTAGACCATTATCTGGTTTCCAGCCCAGACTTAAAAATGCCTGATTTTTGGCAATCCCTGGAATATAGTTCCCGTCTGTAATGGCAGGAACAGTACCTATAGCAGGAATATCTGCATCAAAAGTGGCATCAATATAGCTATAGCTGGCTTGTGCAGTCAGATCGCGCCACAGGTTTTTGTTCCAGGAGAGTTCCACACCTTCTCTTAAAGTTTTATCGGCATTACGGAAAGTAGAGCGACCATTGTCACTCCCTGCAGAAACAATGTCATTCTTCGTCCTGGTCTGGAAGGCTGCTACGGTGACATCTCCCCACTCACTGGCAGATTTCAAACCGACTTCATAGGTTTCGCTTTCCGCTGCTTTTAAACTTAAGCTGCGGTTTTCAGCAGTATTTGCAGGATAAGACATTTCGGTAAATGTTGGGGTTTCAAAGCCTTGGGCATAACTGGCATAGGCCATCAGCTCAGGTAAGATTTTCCAGCTTAATGCTAAAGATGGCAATAATTTTTGATAATCGGTTTTGCCTGAATTATCGCCATTGGAAAGGAATTTATCTTCAGACTTAAAATGCACATTGCTATAACGCAAGCCGGCATCCAGCGTCCAGTCTGGCAAGAATGCATAGGATGCTTGCAGATATGGATCAAGATTCCACAAGCGATTGTCTTCATCCCGGCGAAGTTCACCTTTTACACCCAAGGTATTGCCTGAAAAGTTTTGATAGCCTTTACGGTCTTCGGTCATGGTATCCACGGCGATACCGGCAATCAGATTAGCATTTGGCAAAATATCTTTAGCTGTCCAGCGCAGGTCAGCACCGTAGAAATGACGGTCAAAATCAATTACGCCACCGGCATGATTGACTCCACTTTGTGCTGTACGCGGAATTGACTGATATTGGGTAACTGCACGCTGTCCCCAATAGGCCATCCCGTAGAGTTCATGCTGATCATTAATCGGTTTATTCCAAGTCATCCCGGTTTGTAGCTGTTCGATTTCTTTACGCGCATTATATAAAAGGACATTCGTAGCGACCTGTTTAGGATTGGCTTGCCACTGTTCGCGAGTCAACCCACCGGGATCATCCGCAGCAATTTTAACGTAATTATTAATCCAGTTAATTTTAGAGCCGTCCTCCAGGTCCCAAGTCAGCTTGGCATTGCTCAGGACTTTATGCGCGCCGCTATGATCCCGGAAACCGTCGGTATCAAAATAGGACGAACTGATCATATAGCTCGGCTCATTGGCATTTTCTGAACCGCCTTGCAAAACTAGCTTGGTCTGCCCTTTATTTTGACTGCCGGCAGAATGACCCAGTTCAATCGAGTCGGTACCTTGCCCCTCTCGCGTGGTGGTTAAAATCGTTCCCCCGGAAGAGTTGCCATACAGTGATGAAAATCCACCACCCAATACTTCAATATGGTCCAGACTGTTCAAATCAATATTCGAGGTTTGTCCCTGTCCATCCGGCATTGTTGCAGGGATTCCATCCACATATAAACGTACACCCCGTACACCAAAACTGGAGCGCGCACCAAAGCCACGCATCGAAATTTGCAGGTCCTGAGCATAGTTTTCACGGTTATTTAACTGCAGTCCTGGAACACCTTTTAATGTTTCCGAAAGGTTCACATTCAGGCTGTTCTCTGGTTGTGCCTGCTCCAGATAATAAACCGATGCAGGCGTGCTCAACTTCTCCCGGTCAGTTCGGGTCGCCTGCACAATAATAGGCGCAAGTTTTTGCACTTCTGTAGCAGTATTTTCAGCATACAGCGTCTGGCTCATACAGGCGATTAAACAGGATAATGTGGTTTTTACAGGGAGATGTCGAAATTGATGCTGCATATTTTGTAGGTTCCAGTTATCTCTATGACTTAGAAAACTCATAAGCTGCCGAAGCACATCACATGATTAATTCTATAAGCCGGTTTGATCTTCAATGATCAGTAGATCGAGTTTGCTTGATCAGATTACAAGTAGAAATTTTAGTTTTAAGCTGCGTGGTCAATAGAAGTCACCTATCAAAGCAATTTATCAAAATCTTTGTTTACTTCATTCAATATCGTGCAGCCCACATGATTTTCTTTAATATTCTAAAGGTTTATAAAAAAACTGATGGGAAAGCCTGACGAATCAGGCTTTTCCATACAACAACAGAGAGTCAGTTACTTATTGTCTGGCAAGGCATAAGCCACCAGAGAGTCGCCCATTTTGGTACCAAAGGAACCATGACCACCCGCCATAATGACCACATACTGCTTGCCATTGGCTTCATAAGTCATTGGTGTAGCCTGACCACCTGCAGGTAGACGGCCTTTCCACAACTCATCACCGTTGTTCACATTAATGGCACGGATATAGTTATCTTGAGTTCCACCCACAAACATTACGTTACCCGCAGTTGAAATAGGTCCACCCAGCATCGGCACACCCATTTTGAATGGTGGCAATGGGATGCCCGGCATACTGTCACGAATGGTACCGATGCGGCGTTTCCAGGCCACTTCATGAGTATTTAAATCCACACCTGCAACAAAGCCCCATGATGGCTGTTTACACGGCAGCCCAAACGGAGACAGGAACGCACTGATTTCAACGCCATAAGGCACGCCATACATCGGTTGAACGCCGGCTTCTGTGCCTGCACCTTTAGCCGTCTTAGGACGGTTCGGATCTTGAGGAATCAGTTTTGATACAAATGGCAAGCCAATCGGATTGGTCAGTGCAATTTGACGGTCCGGATTCACCGACATACCACCCCATTCAAACACACCCAGGTTACCCGGGAAGACCAGCGTCCCATTTTCAGAAGGTGGGGTATAAATGCCATCGTAATTCAGTTTGTGGAACGCAACACGGCAGACCAACTGGTCGAACATGGTCGCACCCCACATCTGTTTATCGGTCAATTTCTCTTGTGGCGCCAGATTAAAATCAGAGAACGGTTGAGTTTTAGAATAGAACTCGCCTTTGGTCTGAGGGCCACGCTTCACAGATTGTGGTACCGGTTTTTCGGTAATCGGTACAATGGCTTTACCATTACGACGATCCAGCACAAAAGCATTCCCGGTTTTGGTCAAGACATAAATAGCCGGAATCATATTCCCGTTTTTGTCTTTGATCTCGGTCAATGTCGGCTGTGAAGGTACGTCCATATCCCACAAATCGTGATGGGTAGTCTGGAAGTTCCATACCAGCTTACCGGTCGTCGCATTCAAGGCCAGCATCGAGTTGGCATAACGCTCGTCTAACTCGGTACGGTGACCACCGTAAATATCCGGGGTACCGACACCCGTTGGCACGTAGACGATATCCAGCTCTGCATCATAGGCCAAAGGTGCCCAAGCATTTGGAGAGTTATGTACAAATTTCTGACCCGGTGCAGGAATTAAATTCGGATCCTCAGCACCTGTATCAAATACCCAAAGCAGTTCACCGGTATTGACATCATAACCACGGATCACACCTGACGGTTCTTCAGTTGAATAGTTATCTGTGGTTGAACCCGCAATAATAATGGTGGTGCCGGTTACTACAGGCGGTGAGGTTGGAATATAACCGCCCGGATATGGGAATGGCATATCTTTTTGCAGATCAACTTCACCATTTTTACCAAAGTCAGAGCAGACTTTACCGGTGGTTGCATTTACCGCAACCAGACGCCCATCATTGACCGGTAAAATGACTTTTTGTGGACATTCAGCAGAGCTGCTTTTTTTCGAAGCGAGACTAGTTTCAAAACCAGCCGTATTGTTGACATCATAATAAGATACACCACGGCAGGTTAAATGCTGATAGGTATGATCAGCTTTTAGTTTTGGATCATAGGTCCATTTCGCCTTACCAGTTGCCGGATCAAGCGCAGTCAATTTCTGGTGAGTGGTACAGATGTACATGTTGTCACCCACCTTGATTGGAGTAACCTGATTGGTGGTTTCGCCCGAGTCATTTTCAGTCTTGAATTCGCCCGTGTGATATTCCCAAGCCACCTGCAAATCTTTGACATTTTCAGTATTAATCTGCTTTAAGGGTGAATAACGTAAACCGGACTGGGTACGGCCATAAGCAGGCCAGTCTTCATCTGCCACACCGGGGATTGGCTGGTGGGCAGCAGGCTGCTTGGATTTTAATTCACCGCGAATTTCTTGCGGGTCATTAAATACAGAATAAATCATGACAGCGATGGTAATGGCCAGTGAACTGCCTAGGGCAATTTTCGCACCTTTGCTTTGATCAAAACCGCGTGTTACCGCCGGAATCAGCAGAGCCAGACCAAACAGACCTAAAATATCCAAACGCGGCGCAAGTGCAAAGAAATCTGAACCGACTTCCCACAGCCCCCACACCACCGTTGCCAAAACGAATACGGCATAAACCAGGAGTGCAGCGCTCTTTCGTCGATATAACAGCACTGCGGTTGCAATAAAGAGTATACCTGCAATGATGTAGTACCAAGACCCACCCAGCACTGCAAGATAAATCCCTCCAATCAGCAGTCCTACACCGAAAACAGCGGCAATGACTGCTAGAATCGTTCTCAATACCGAACCTGAAGATGAAGTATTCATATTGAACGCCTATAAAAGTTTTTTTGAAAGCTCATGTACCAGACTGGCATAAGCACCCTTATTGTTAAATTCTTAGTTAGAAATACATCAATGTCTTAAGCAGGCATTACTCATCAAAGCAATAAAAGATTTAGAGATTCAATAGTGTATTTACAACTAAAAACTGTTTTTAGAATGATGTATTGAACTTGATTCCACCTACCCAGACATTTTCACCATCTTTATATGCACCGACGTGACGAACATATTGCACATTCGGGCGAATGGTGAGCCAGGGAGTGGCATGCAAACCATAGTAAATTTCTGCATCGACTTCTTGATGATGGTTACCAATGACATCGTCATTCATATTGATCCTTGCAATACCAAATGCGATTTCATCTTGAGGACGTGAATCCATTGCACCCTTATAAACCAACCCGATATTTTGCATATCGGTGACACTATTGGTTTTGGAATCATGCACTGTTGCATTCAAAAAGCCGGTCAAACCACGCGAAGTATCTCCGTCATGTGCAGTAAATTGCTGCTTGGCTACCACCCAGCCCCCATGGTGATGATCGGTTTGATCTGGATTGGAAATGACTTCAGCCTCCGCTGTGCTGTAGTAATAACCGGCGCGGTATTCACCCGGCAATTTTTGTACGCCCACTTTCGGTGTCCAGACCACTTCTGCAGGAAGCATTGCCCCTTTTGAACCATCCGTGCTCAGGTTAAATCCTTTACCACGATGATTGGCATTTTCAGGGTTGTATTCATAAGCACCCACCTGGGCATAAAGTTCAGGGCTAATGTTGTATTTGACCCGTGCTGCCCATTGGCTTACCGGCCAATTATACCACTGATCACCAACCCAGTTCCCGACTTGCGAGCCACACAGTGCCAGGTTCTGGAAATCGCAGTCAAAACTATTGAAGTCTTCACCTTCGCCGAAGCGTCCGACTTTCACATCCAGTTTTTGTTCCAGGAATTGTTTCTTGATCCATAAATCAGTCAGACGCCAGGTTTGACCACGGCCCCAGACCTCTTGCACTGAACTCAAATGGTCATTTAAAGCAGCAGAGCTTTGAGAAAGTGAATGACCATTACGCTGGGTGACAGTAATTTGCGCTTCGGTATCTTGCCAGCCTGCAATTTTAGCCAGATCCAGATGAGTCCCAAAAACAAACTGGTCTGCATATTCAGTTCTATGGCTTGAAGATCTCTGGGCATCAATCAAGCTTGCCATTTCACCGGTATAACCAAAATTTAAATCATAACCTTGTTGTTGCAACTGGGTACGTTTTCCGTTCCAGTCACCAAACATCCATAGGCTTTCTGTACTGAAAGCGGTCTCGGCATGCGTAACTGTAGTGGTCAAGAGTAGAGAAGCACAGCAAAGGTAAATGGCTTTGGATAATGGGGAGATATACATTAAATGTGATACCCTCATCACAAAATATGAAGTTTCTTATTGTATGCCTGTTGGGTTTTAAAAATTGTTACTAATAAATTAAAAATATGAATAAAATGTTGTTATTATTAGTATTATTATATATTTTTTGTAAACACAAAAACCATAACTAACTGTTTATTATGATGTTATATATTAAGACATAAAACCATATCCTAAATATAAAAGTTGATATTTACAGAGTAAATTGAGCTTGAATTTCAGATAAAAGCTTCACAAATAAATCAACTGGATTACTGTTTTACCTTCTTTATTCTTAATAATCCGGTATCTCCATTTTTCCTGAATTGAAGATCGAAGTACTGAGGCTATAACACTTCTGAATATATGAGAAAACTGCTGCCATTTCACTATGAATTTTTAAAAATCAGGTTATGCTAAAGTTATTCTGATAAGAAATCACCTCGCGTTAAAACAATAATCCAGCTTGATAGACGAGAACCAGCATGAAAGGCTCAATCCTTAATTTTTCTATCCAAAACAATACCGGGGTGATCTCGGGGGATGATAACCAGCACTATACTTTTAATGGTGCAGACTGGCGTGCAGAACGTCCGCCATCACGCGGAGATCGGGTCGATTTTATCGTAAACAGCGCGGGTGAAGCCTCTGATGTTTATCTGGCTCTGGGCAATTCCATTTATCTCGGGGAAAAAATTTCCAGTGAGCTCGGTAAATATTCCAATCTGGATCAGGCCGAGGAAAACTACAGCAGCATTGACTGGTTTGTAAAATGTCTGACCAACTATGCAAATTTTTCTGGCCGGGCACGCCGTAAAGAATTTTGGTTTTTTATGCTGTTTTGTGTAATTTTAGGCATTATTGCTGAGGTCATAGATACAGTTTTAGGCACTGAACCCATAGTAAATAGCCTGCTTAATCTGGCACTTCTGGTCCCGAGTCTGGCAGTTGGCGCGCGTCGTTTACATGATATTGGACGCTCTGGTTGGTGGCAATTACTGATGCTTACCGTGATTGGTGTTCTTGTATTGATCTGGTGGTGGGCAACTGAAACCAGACCACAAAACAATGAATATGGTCCTCCTGCCAAATAACCGAACCTTACAAATCCCGTCTTGATGCTATAGACGTTTATCGCTTATTTAGTGGGTAAATATCAACAAAATCAGACCTTACCAATGCTGCAACAACAATTAGTAAAATTTCCAGATGCTGTATGGGTGCAAATTTATAAAGACAAAATGCAGCTAATGGATATAGATGGCACGATCACACATACACGCCTACCGGATGTACCTTATGACCATCCCCGGAGTATTATTGCCGACTTTGATGCAGCCGCAGTGACCCTAAAACAGCTGTTACCCTCACCGGTCATGAAAAGGCTATTCAGCCCTATAGCATTGCTGCAAATCATGGATTTGCCGGAAGATGGTTTAACTGAAGTTGAAAAGCGCGCTTTGCTCGAACTCGGTTATGAAAGTAAGGTGCAAAATGTCATCCTGTTTGATCACGCAGGAAATGCGCTGACCCAAGCCAATCTTCCCTCCCAACATCGCCTGACGATCATCAAAATTTTTCTGATGATCGTCATTATGGTGGTGCTGGCATCGAGCTGGTTCTTGACGCTTTAAATATTCGACCCATAAAAAAACTCTATGGCCTGCAGGATGCTAATACGGCTTATAATTTCATCATAAGAGAGCTGATAGCCAGATAGTATATTCGCTATAAATAAAGCAGCTTATAGACATCACCTCTCTAAAAATCAGCTCAAATAAAATAAGCAAAAATTAGGGTTTATTTAAAATAATCTAGCAACTGATTAAAGCGGTCTATTTGATATTTAGGTTGTGCCAGTGCTAATTCTTGCTGACTGCCATAGCCATAATTTACCGCAATAGTCTCCATACCATTTTGACGGGCACCCAAAATGTCATGCTCACGGTCACCGACCATCATGCATTGATCGGCCTGTAACTGTTGCTGCGCTAAAATATACTGAATCAGCTCAGCTTTATTGGTTCGCTCGCCATTCAGCTCACTGCCATAAATTTCTGTAAAATACTGGGCCAGATCAAAATGCTCCAGAATCTGTTTGGCATACACTGTCGGTTTTGCCGTAGCGACAAACAAGCGATAGCCCCGGCGTTTCAGTTCTGCCAAGGTTGCTGCTACACCCTCAAAAACATGATTTTCATAAAGACCCTTCACTGCAAAGCGCTCCCGATAAGCCATCAGAGCCTGCTCGGCCTGAACATGATCGGCTTCAACATTTAAGATTTTGGCCAGCGAGGCTTTTAAGGGAGGGCCAATAATCCAGTCAATATTGATCTCATCGCTAATCGGATGACCAATCTTTTCCAGACCATAGCGCGCAGACGTCGTAATCCCCACTTTCGGGTCAGTTAATGTTCCATCCAGATCAATTAAAATATTCTTAATCACCGCCTATCCCCTCTCATCGGCACCGATATAAATTAATATCGAGAGTTCATTCAAATTTGCCTATACTAATGCAATTTTAGTGAATGAAGGACATCATTTTGCGCCCTACCGTACTTTGCTTTTCCGGTTTAGACCCTTCAGGTGGAGCCGGCCTTCAAGCAGATATTGAAGCCATTGGTCAAAGTGGTGCACATGCGGCAATTGCCTGCACAGCCCTCACCATTCAAAATTCACAGCAGGTTTTTGGTTTCGAAGCCACTTCCAGAGAATTGCTATTGGCACAGGCCAATGCGGTGGTAAATGACCTGCCCATTCGTTGCGTAAAATCCGGCATGTTAGGCACTACAGACAATATCGCGGCTCTGGCCGAATTTCTGACTGCACATCCAGATTATCTGTATGTGCTGGATCCGGTTTTGGTCGCCAATAGTGGCGGCTCGCTGGGCAATCAGGCAACGTTAGTCAAAGCATTTACCCAGCTTATTCCATTGGCCACCATCCTAACGCCAAATACAGTTGAACTGCGTGCCTTGACCGGTGAACAAGACCTCAAACTGGCCACTCAAAAATTATTTGAAATGGGTGCAAAGGCGGTTTTGGTCAAAGGTGGCCATGAAGATACGCCTGATTATATTCAGAACAGCCTGTATATTGCAGGTGAGTTGATTAACGAAACCCGTTGTCCCCGTTTGCCAGGTGAATATCATGGTTCAGGCTGTTCACTGGCCAGTTTCATAGCCGGGCGTCTGGCTATGGGCGATCAGTTAAAAACAGCAGTACAGTATGCTGAAACCTGGCTATTTGGGGTATTAAAAAATGCTGAAATTCCTGTTCCAAATGGCCAGAGAATTCCAAAGCGTTTTTAAGATCACATGATTTAAAATTAAAAAGCCTGAATGCTTCAGGCTTTTTTTATCGCTGCTATTTTTTAAATAAGACTATTTGGCCGGATAAATGACTTTGCTTACATAGGTCGGAAAATTCCAGGCACCGCCAGCAAAGCCTTTGCATTGCACGGTCAGACTACTGAAGCTTTTGACAAATTTCTTGCCATTCCAGGCCCATTGTTCCTGACGAACACAATCACCCAAACCGCGCACTTTTTGCCCGGAAAATATCTGGCCTTTATTAAAGATTTCTCCCGAAGTGGTTACCAGCTGCTTCAACTGCCTGTTCTGGTCCATCAGCCAGAAACCACTGCCCACATTATAAGCCCCGCGCCAGCATGGAATCTGAACCAGCTGATTTTGAGCATTGATGGGATAAATTGTCATGACATCATCCGACATAAAATTCTGGCTAAACAGCAAGTCACACTGATCCTCGTTGGTAGTCGCTTGCAGTTTTCGAATCATTTGCTGACTGGCTGTCGTCTTCAGTTTCGCTTGAGTGACTTTGCCTGACTGATATTTTGGTATCTGAATTTTCGGTATCGCTGCGGCTTTGAGGACCGTCTGATCGGACTTTTTTCCCGGCCTGATCAAGGCTGAGGATGTAGAAAGTCGACGCTGAAATTCATCCATCTTGAGTAAAACGGCACTGGCTCCAGCGGTCGATAAGTTCCAGCGTGATTGCGTATTCTTAAATACAACTGGAGCTGTTCCCTGTACAACTTTTAGCAAGGCTCGCGTTTGATCATTACTGAGTTGCCCTATTCCCTCCCGATTCAGACCAATCATGCCATAAGCTGTATTGGCAATTTGCAACTGAAGCTGTCGAGTGGGCGTGGCCATCGTTAAGGGTAAAATCTGGACCCGAGCTTTGATGTTACTATTCACACCCGCAGCACGCTCTAATAGCACCGAAACTGGCCGGTCCATGTCTGAGTCAGATTGATATCCGGCAGCACGGCAGGTCCCGGTATTATCACAGGCAATTTCCCAATCCTTATGTGAAAAATGCAGGCCCTGAATAGCTGCCATACTCAATGAACTGATACTGGCCAAGGCGAATGTGACACTCATGGTTTTGATGCTGTAGATCCATTTTTGTTTCATCATTTAGTCCTTTTTTAAAACGCTTACCGAGCTGGCTGGCTGCATCTGTTCAATCTGCTTCTGTTTATCTTTTTTCTTGCGCTCATTGCTCAGGGTTGCCATCAAATCCTGTGCCAAAGCCTTAAGCAAGATCATATCTTCCGCCTGCATCTGTCTTGGTCGCTTGTCCAGCAAACACAGACTCCCCAGCGCTATTCCATTTTTATCTTTTAAGGGCACACCGGCATAGAAACGGATATGCTGCTGTCTTAATTCTGACAGATGTGGAAAGCGAGGGTCACGCTGCAGGTCTTCTATCACCAAAGGCTCATTTTGATAGAGCAGATGAGTGCAGACTGAATCCTTGCACATTTGTCGGGTTGCTACAGGTTCTTGGGTAAAAGGACTGACCGGAATATACATTTCATGCTGATTCAGCCAGGAAATTTGTGCGTAATCAACGTCAAAGGCCTGACGGGCTTCTTCAATATATTGTTTATAAAGGATCTGATGACGATGATCCAATAAACCCAATTCATTTAAAGCCTGTTGTCGTTCTTTTTCATTCTTGATCTCCAGATTCTCAAACCAGCTTTCCCCTTCATCCAAGGTATAAGTCTCGACAGTCAGAATCAGATCATCGACATTATTGACCAGTGCCTCCAGCTCAAAACGTTGTTGCAGTTCATCCAGAAGCTCTAGCTGTGTCACACCCCAAGTCGCAAAAATGATTTTCAAATCAGGATATTGCTGTGTCAAATTATATTTCAGCAAACGAATCTGTGCCGCAGGCGCATGATGAAAAATCGACACGCATAAAATTTTGGTTGAAGCTGGCAATACAATGCCCTTTTCAGATTCGCCCGATTGAATCAGCACATTCGGATCATTCCGGGCAGCAATCTGTTTAAGATTCAGGGTGTGCGCCAACATGGCAGAAATCTGGGTATCAATTTCCCAACGCGCACCAACGCAATAGACTTCGGGCTGCTCGGCATTTAATTTGCTCGGATAAGCTTTTTGAAACGCATGATTAAAGAACTGCAAGCCCTGATAAAGGCGCAACCGGTGTTCGGCAGTAATATCGCTATCATGTCCTTGCGAATAAATCCGAATGGCTGGAATGGCCACTTCGCCATAGAACATTTGTACACGACGAGCCACCTCCTCCGCACTAGGCTTTTTCGGTAATTGTGCACAGATATAATCATTGGCTACCTGCATTGCATCATTGACTTCATCAGCCACCAGTCTCTGGTAAAAACGCTCGGAGGGGGACAATACTGGCGTACTGCCGAGCAGGGTTTTGACAAAACCCAGTGCCGGCACATAATTGGACAAAACCAGCAGACAGGCAGTTAAAGGCGTCGACAAGATTAGCCCCACCGGTCCCCAGAGAGTGGTCCAGAACGTGGCAGCCAGAATAATTGCCAAAGTAGACAGACCGGTACTTTCCCCATAGAGCCACGGTTCAATCACGTTATTGCTGATAAGTTCCAGCACCAGTATCAAGGCTATAGTCCACAGCACCATGTCCCAGCCCGGATCAACGGCGAAGGCCAGCGTAATCGGAAAAATAGCTGAAACGATCGGGCCAACATAGGGCACAAAACGCATAACTACCGCGATCAGTCCCCACATGATCGCTGCCGGCACACCAATCACCAGCAGTCCAATCGCCATGGGAATACCATAGGTCACATTGACCAGCAGCTGCATGCGCAAATAGGTTCCGATACTTTTGGCGGCATCATCAAGCGCATCGGTTCCGATATTCAAATTACCGCCCAAGAGCTTCAGAAAGCGGTCATGCAGGTCTTTGCGATTGAGTAAAATTAATACCATGAACAGGAACACAATCCCGATAATTGCCAGCGGATTCAGGATCTTATTTAACCAGTCCAGTGCAGCTTCTTCACTCGAGGGTTCCAGGCCTACTACTTTGACATTCTGGACATTCGGGTCATCTTTTTCCTGATCTGGAACTTCTATCGAGTTCTCTACCGTGTCAAAGGTCTGGATTGCGCCATCCCACATACTCGGCCCCTGACGATAGTCCTTGAGCATATTCAGTTTTTTCTGGATGGTGTCCTGATATTGCGGCAGCTCCTGACTCAGCTTGCCAAGCTGCACCCCCAAATAGGTTGCAGTACCCCCCAAAAATGACAAGGTCAGGCACATAACCAGTCCAATTGCGCCCCATTGAGGACAGCCCCAGCGTTTTAGACGGGAAACCAGTGGGGAGAGCAAAAATGCCAGCAGAATAGCCAAGGCCAGAGGGAGAAAAATATCACGGCCAAAATATAGTGCCATTATCACGACGGCAGCTATGACAAAGCCAGCCATCATTCTAAGTGCATGTTGGGTGCGCTGCTGCTCGGACTGATCCGGCATGAAGACTTCATTCTGCTGTTGCAGGTTGCTTGGTTGTGATTGTATTTGACTGTTCTTGTTGTTAGCCACCTGAAAAGTCCTAAACTATTATTCCTTCAACACAATTTAGGACTTTCTCTATTTTTGTTACAAAGGTATTCCTGTAATCATTTGCAAAGATATTTCATTTAAATCTTTTCAGCCTGGTGGCTTAACTCACGCTTTTGATCCGACGCATTTTCCGGGTTTCGAGCTGTACCGGAACTGAGGTATGTTGATGTAATAATTGCCATTTGCCCTGCTGCTTGCTCAGGCACATGCTCACCCGACACCAGCCTAATTGAAAAATCGGTTCAATCACCGCATAGTTGACTCGCACATAGCCATCTACCATGGCCAGATCATGCGTGACATGAATGTTTATATTCTGCCGCTCTACACGTATTCCTTCGGGCATAAAGCGCCGATATTGTTGCCAGAGGGCCTGATAGGCTTCGACACCTTTCACCTCCATACTGACATCAACCAGACGGATATCGGGCCGGCACAATTCAATAATATCCTGAATTTCGAGTCTGGCTATGGCATTGTCCCATTCTCGAAGAAATGCCATGACTTCCCGAGCCAATTGTTGATTGCCAAAAACTTGCATAAAATTCCCCTTAACCGGACAATTCAGACCTTAAATCGAGGCTCACTCATCTCACCGGATTTTTGATCTTTTGTTTTTTATTATTCTGCTTATGTTAAAGCGCTGTTCTCGCTTCACTCTCTTTACTACCTGATCCGCCAAAACTCACCTGACATCATTTATACAATTATTTTTATTTCTCTCAGAATGAGCATGCTGTTTCATGATTGGATGATTCAGGAAGCAGCAGCAATCGAAATCTACTTTAGAGCTTTTCTCTCCTGTCTGTAAATGACATAAAACATCATTTAAAAATAGATTTTTTAAAAGTCTGCAGAAAGGAAAACAGGAATTCCTTGCAGACCAGTTAGCTTTATTATTTATAATTTTCAAACTGCAATTGATAAAATTTTAATACATTTAATTCTTATCCCATACTCCTGTCAACGCCAGCATTCAAATAACAACTTTACTATAAGTCTGCTTTGGCATTTCAATGATTTCCACACAGAGCTGTATGTTTAAGCCCGGCTGGGGCGCAATATATTGCTGCATCAGATCGAGTACCAATTCAGAAATTGCCTGACGTACTTCGACACTGCGCCCACTTAACAGGGAAATTTTGGCATGCACATAAGCTTGGTCTGTCACAACATCCAGTCCAATCACATAATCCTGCTGCATAATTGCCCGACTTTTTAAATCATTGGGATCGCTGACATAGCCGGCGCCCACAAGTGCCTGATGGATCGCGACCAATAAAGGCTTGATCTCGATGTGTTGCAGATTGTCAGAATATTCCAGATGCAGGTGTGGCATTGAAGGGGTCTCGAATCAGAAAGGTAAGGATCAGGGCGCTACAAAAATGGTCAGCCCAGCATTTATGGCAATATTGAGAAATAATAGGCTAAATCAGCCATGTTATTTCTCAACAGATTTCTTTAGCCAAGATCAAGTTAAGCTTTTTTTACATATTCAGATTTCAGTTTCATCGGCCCAATGCCTTCAATTTTACAATCGATATCGTGCCCATCGGCCGCATCCGGCAACAAGCGGATACTTTTCACTTTGGTACCCACTTTTACCACTGAAGATGAACCTTTGATTTTCAGGTCTTTAATGACCGTTACGCTATCGCCGTCTGCCAGCACATTGCCATTAGCATCTTTAATGATCACTTGCTCTTCAGTGATTTCGCCTTCTTTCCACTCGTGTGCACACTCAGGACAGATAAGTAGATCGCCATCTGCATAGGTATATTCAGATTGACATTTTGGACAGTTTGGCAGACCCATAAAAACCTCGAAAAAGAGAAAAATTAAATAAACAAACAAATAAGCGTACAGTATAGCATCTTTGCAGGCAGCGCTAATTACCAGAAAAGCTGGAATGCAACCAGCACCTGAGCTTGAAGAAATCAATGATCTGATATCTGTGGATTAACCAGTAAAGATAAGAGTTGCAGTGATTCCTGCCAGCTCAAATGACACACCGCCGGTGGTACCACATCCGGATAACCTACCTGAATAATATGTAAACTGGTGCCGATTGATACTTTTTCAAAGATGACGGTGACTTCTATTCCACCCTCTAGGTCCGGGGTAGAAAACTGATCGGTGTAACGCAATAACTGGTTAGGAACAACTTCATGATAAATGCCGTGAAAATGATGCTGGGTACCGGTAGAGAAATTGGTAAAAGTGGTTTTATAGCGGCCACCGGGTTTGATTTCCGCATGTTCAACCTTGGCAATGAAGCCATGCGGTGCCAACCATTTCGCCAATGCATCCGGATGCACAAAGGCACGATACACCCGCTCCGGTGGTGCACTGAACACACGATGCATTTTTAAGGTGTAACTCATTTGGTCCTGTCCTTTATTTATTCTTATTATTTTTATATTGAGGGATAGTCCCTGCATTTATAGTAAATGATCAGCTTGAGTTGAAAACTCATCTCGGTCATTTTATCCAGTTTTTATCTGGCCATATATAATGAGTATGTATCTATGTGCGAATTCAAGTTTTTTGCATAAAAATTGTATTGAACAGACAAAAAAAACCGGTAATCCCGGTTTTTTTTATTTAAATCATTTAAGTATAGGTTGGATCAGCTGCTGCGCAGGCTACTTTCTTCTTCATCCAGCTCATCGTCATAGACGTAGGCCATACAACCCCAGCCATCATATTCGCCCTGAAATTGTGCAGCGATTTTACTGAACCATTGCTCCAGATCCACAATATCTTCGTAAGCTGGCTCCATATACACATAAATCGTGATGATCCATTCCAAGGTATCGCTTTCTTCATCCTGAAACAGGCTGATTTTCTGTTCTTCTTTTAATAGATGCAGAGCACAACGATCCGCCTGTGCTTCATCAGCAAAGGCAATCGAAAATTCAATCTCATGTGCTTCCTGCAGATCGTCGCCATCCTGATGCATTTGCCACAGTACATTGCCATTTTCATCGTCAGGAAATTGATTGTAATCACGTGACATAGAAGTATCCTTATTATGATGCTGTTTTATTCTGCATTTAAGATTAGCTGATTTTTGTACAATTATCGAGAACAAGACAAAAAATATTATCTTTTAACCATAAATAAACACATGATTTTTA
This sequence comes from Acinetobacter sp. SFD, assembly GCF_001647575.1. Classification (NCBI taxonomy): domain Bacteria; kingdom Pseudomonadati; phylum Pseudomonadota; class Gammaproteobacteria; order Moraxellales; family Moraxellaceae; genus Acinetobacter; species Acinetobacter sp. SFD. The sequence goes on along the minus strand of NZ_LSZJ01000018.1, from coordinate 56,367 downwards.
TACATATAGAATGAATAACTGATCCACTCCTTCAAACTAAAAATCCTCAAAATATCAGGGTTTAAAGCAATATGTGGCCATCAGAATGTTCCAGAAAAATCGTTTAGACCTGTAGCCTTCATCATCTAGGCAATCTGTGGATGCGGGTGATTTTGTCGCAGTTGCAACAGCATTGCAGCAAACTTGAGCTCCTCTAAACGCAGGTTAAGATAGGACTCCTGAATCATGGCCTGACTCAGTGCCTGCCCAGTATAATTCAGTAATACATAATCATTCTTTAAGGCCTGCAGCATCTCGGCGAGATTGTCTGGGCTTAATTGGGAGAGGTATAAATCTGCTTTACTATTGAAAGCCAGACTGAGGATCTCTATCGTACTTCGACGGCGGTTATCATCGACATAATTACAGTTCGCCACCTGCTGTGTTTCTATGGCTTGCTGAATACTTTCACGGACATGACGCAGATGCCGAGCCGCATCTATTTCGCCATAATCCTCAAGCAACTGCTTTAAAAGGTGGGAAGCTGAAAACTGTAAACCAAAGCGCTTCTCCTGTATTTTATGCTCTAAAGCACTCAATACTTCCTGCAGGCGATGCTGCTGCCTGGCCTGTTCATAATAGCCTTGTAAACTTTCTCGGGCTTGCTGCTCAATCTCGGCTATGGCCTGCGCCTGAAACTGGACAAGATAGTCTTTGACTCTTGCAATATAAGCCTTCAGATCATCGATCATGATCGAGGCATCCAGCTTGGTCACCTCAACAAAGTTTTCGGCCTGCAAGGTCCGGTTAACAATGTATTGCTCGATATTCCAGATATCCTGATATTTTCTGTATTTATTCAGCGCAATGTTTAAACTGCCATTCTGTACCCGTAATTGGGTGATTTCATAATTCAATTCATCGACTTGAGTTTCATAATCTGTCAGCTTGCTACGTGAATGATCCAGATTCTCCTGTAAAAACTGGATATTGTTACGTAGTGAAGTCTGTCCCTTCAAACTCCATAACAAAGCAAATAGCAGAACACTCGCGAGAACGAAGAGAGCTATATTGAGCATCGTTCTTTCCTTTAACCCCGGGCATTGCCCTAAATTATTAATTTAAAAAAATTATTATAAAGTATTGGTTGATTTTGCATCATTTTTGGCAGGTAATCAAAGCCATTGGTCATCACTAAGTCATTCACTCATTTTATTTTTCTTTAATTATTATTAGGGATATGTCATGGACTAATAATTAGTCCAAACTACCTCCTTTCTAAAACAACTGAAATTTTTTTTATATCAAAGGATATATTCTTAAAGTTTAAAAATAATGATGGAAAAATTAACAACCAGTGAAATAAAGGCATCAGGCCTATAGCAGGAGATAAAAGAATAAAAATTCTCTAGGCTCATCATCAAGAGATAAACCGAACATTAAAAATTTATATGATTCATCATCAGCCAGAAAGGCAACTGATCAATACACGAATTTCACTGAAACAGGCTTGCCTAGATACTTTTTTGTAGCTGTTGCGGAAACAAATTCTCACATTTTTCTCTTCGGCCAACTCATGTTAATGGCATGATCATCATCATTTTTATGAGTTTAAAACCCGGATATATGACGAGATAACTATTTAATAAATCAATAAAATAAATCAGAATGGAATGTCTGCCTTGATTTCAACCGGAATACCACTCAAAGGCTGAGTAAAGGCCAAATAACTGGCATGCAGGGCCATACGATTTAAAGGACTGCGCTGAGGTTCGGGATGATAAATTTTATCACCAGTAATGGGATGTCCGATATGCAGCATATGCACTCGCAACTGATGGGAACGGCCAGTAATTGGGGTCAGTAGTACCCGGCTAATGTCTTGCTGGGGTAGATATTCCAAGACTTGATACAAGGTTTTGGCGGCCTTACCCAGTTCATAATGCACCATCTGACGCGGCCGGTTTTCCCAGTCGGTAATTAAGGGTACGTCGACGCTGCCCTCACCTTCAAGTTTACCTTGTACCAGTGCAACATAGTTTTTCAGTACGCTACGTGCCTGAAACATTTTACTCACCGCCACTTCTGCATCGCGGTGTTTGGCGAACATCAAAATACCAGAGGTGGCCATATCCAGACGATGGGTAATTTTGGCTTGCGGATATTTATCCAGCACACGTAAATAGGCACTGTCATGATGTTCAGGTAAACGCCCCGGAACCGACAATAATCCGGCCGGCTTTTCAATTACCACCAGATCATCATCTTCATAAACAATACGCAATGGTTCTTGCGGTGGACAATAGACAAAGTCATGGTTAATGGGCATTTTAGGTACAGCGTCGGGAATAATGCGCGCAAAATAACAAGCTGCTTTCAGGCTGTCAATTACAGTCCCTGACCAGCTCAGCTTAATCTGCCAGATAATAATCGACCGTTGAGACCACACGTACTTTCTTCAAATATGGCGTATTGCTGTCACGATCTTCAATACTAAACAGCCCCTGGTTGGCGGACTTGATTTTACCCAGACGACTTTTTGAATCTTCAGCGAATTTTTCTGCCACACTGCGGGCATTTTGTGTGGCTTGTTCAATCATCGCCGGTTTAATGTCATTCAGCTTGGTAAATAAATATTCTGTTCTTTGTCCAGAATCATCTCCCGCAAAGGCAATACCTTTTCTGCCCAAAGCCACCAGTCGAGTTTGTGCTACACGCACTTTATCTATTTTGTGGGTATAGACGGTGATGGTCTGGCTGGCAGTATAACGTAGCGCCACATTGGCATCACCACCATATTGCTGCGCGTATTTGTCGGTGATACTCGGGGACGCACTAGTAATTTCTTCCGCGCTAAACCCTTCATTTTTTAAAAAGGTCTGAATTTCCTGGGTATTGGTTTGCATGATATCGTACAGTTCGGCCAGATCCTGACTACCGGCATTAAAACGGATTGGCCATACCGCCACATTGGCTTTGACTTCGCGTTCTGCCAATCCTTTAACTGAAACTATGCGCTCATACTCTTTAATTTTCAGTGCACTATGACCCAGAATCCATCCTGCTATAATCATCCCCAAGCCGATCAAGGCACCTAAAATCAGTGCTGATTTGAATTGATTCATGCTTCAACTCCTTTGAAATATTATTAGTTTTTATTGATCCTGCCACGCAATACATTCACGATAAACTCATGCTGAACCAGTCTTATTCTTATCGTTCGAAGATTCAATCGCAGTTGAGTACCTAGCCTTGATTCATCAGATAAATTGCGACTAAGGGCGTCAAATTAAATAGCAGAATTCCAATTTTATAGAGTGCCATACCTGAATAATGAATCACATCGAAACTGGTATCTGACAGCCGAAACCATTTGCCATGCACTTGTCTTATCCAGCTTCGGGCAAATACAAACAGCATGAACCAGATCATGAGAATGACATAATTGATCAGTGTGCAAAACAGTAAAAACTGAAACCAGATATCGAGATTCATGCTGATTCCCCTGCGGGGCAACTCATGATTTTAAAATAACAGATCATCTTGAAAAATGAAGAATTGATTTGTATCTTATTGGAATGAAGATGAATTATAAGATAATGATTTATATATTTTAATTTTTATGATTTAAATTGAGCAGAGAATTTTTTAGGGTGTTAGGAAAACTCGCGATGGTTTACTTCAACTATCATTCTTGGTAAGACCTGATCTTATAGCCTATAAACTTTTGGTCTATAGCGTCCTAAGCCGAATCGAGACCTTTTGGGTTCGTACTGCACTCGCGTTTTGCGCCGCTCACAGCATGCTACTCTTTCCGATCCCATCACACCCTTGAGAGTTATATTAGGCAAAGATGGACGGAATTAATTTCCTATGTTTTTTTAATTTCGATTAAATCTGAAAATTTATTTCAATATCTACCCAAATAAAGAGAAATAAATTCTATTTTCATTTTTTTACGCTTTTTTATTCGATAAAAATGATCTTTGTTGCAATTTATATTCAGTAGAGAATTTCTATTTTATTGAAAGAAATTGCTCTGAATCCATTGTGCACTAAACCACCAGGCACTGATGGCTGACATCCCACAAAGGAGATTAGCCAAAACCTTGTTGAGTCTGGTCAGTTCAGAACTATAGATTTTCAGATTAAGCAGATAGGCGATCACACCATATAGTGAGCCAATCACCCCTCCGAAAAGAATCAAGATAAGCGGCCATGCGGAATAAAAATGGGCTTTTTGATCTAATTTTCCTGATTCTGGTGCATGCCCGTTAATGTCCATAGGTGACTGTCCTCTCTTTTATATGCACGGGTACTATTTCAAGGCAGCTATTTATTCTTTAAAAATATTTACCTTGATGGCACTATTAACAAAGCAAGAAGCAGACCAGTTTTAGCGTACAAACAGGTGACGAGTATGGTGATTAATATAGGCATTTAGTCCATCGCCATATTGAGCAAGCTGTTTCATGTTTTCGACATGCTGATAACCGGCACTGCTATAGCTATACGTATAGATTTTAGAGGTTTTCTTGAATTGCACACGAATAAATTCATTACCAATCTCATAGTTGGCAATACCTGAGTCGTGATTCAGATCAAGATAATGTTGCAATTGAGCTGCCTTAAACACTGTGAATCTAGAGTTTAAGATGAGGTTTTATTGATCAATTTTCAATCAAGTTTAAACTCTTAATAAAGATATATAGATAGCAAAAAGCCCTATTGAGTAATAGGGCTTTCATTCAAAACAGAGGGTAACTGTTTGAGTTTTTTTGCTTAGGCATTCTTATTGTTAAATTGATTGCCTTGGCATTTGGTACACGGTGGTAAACGATCAGTACCAATTTCTAAGTAGGTGCGGTGACCGCATTGAACACAAAAATAGAAGCCTGTTCCGGGTTTTTCGCCAGCAGTAACCATCTTTGTTCTCCATGGTTTTAGAAATGGTCTGTCTAGTATAACCCTCCAGTGATGAATGTCTATTGTCCATTTTTGTAAATGATGGTGGCATTTGGGCGAAGAATAATCTAGTTATTCTCCAAACCGATATCTTCTAAAACCTTCTTTTTTTCTATATAAGCTAAAAATTGAATGCCTTTTTTGGTAATCGCAAATCTACGATACTGTACACTTGCAACTTTTTCATTCTCAACTAGACCATGAATTTGTAATTTAGGACAAACATTAAAATATAAAAATGAATCTGTATCACTGATATTAATTCTATTTGTGACACCAGTAACTAATTTATCCTTACAATTATTAAATAATTCAAAAAGAGTCATTTCAAATTCTTTATCCTGAGCTGAAACAGAATCAGGAACTTTTACTTTAATATTATCTAAGACTCTAAATAATTCTTCAAAATCACTTGTGGAACTTGTGCTTTTCAAACTCCTTAGTTGACTATTTTCTTTTTCCAAATCTTTAATTTTTCTTCGTAAGTCATCTATTTCCGTAATCAATCCTTGAACATCCGGTATTTCATCTCCTGAAACCCATCCTGATAAATTATTCATTTGTGCTATTTCAGGTAGACTTTCCATTACAGTTAAACGGATATCTTTTAGATCGCTAAAAAAAGAACTCATGTTTTGTAAAACTTTTTCGCGAAAGAGTTTTAATTCAGCAGGTCTTTCTCTTTCTATAAAATCCAATCCATTAATCTTAATCTTTTGCTCAAGGGCATCATCTTCAATAACTACAGCAAATAAAGGTTTATTCGTCTGTACAGCATAATCATATTCTAGCTCTGTATAACTTATACCTTTACCAGAATCGATGCTGCCATAGCGACCACCAAGAATTAACATATAAACATCTGATTCATCAATCCAACGCTTGATGATCTCCCATTGGCTCTTATCCCCAGCTTTAAATAATTCCATTCCAGCAGGTATGTGGCCTGCTTTTAAAATTGAACTCACAGCGGCTTGTCGTTCATCTTTTAAGTCAATAAACGTAGATGAAATAAATACTTGTAATTTTTTATTCATATATTTCCCTTTCTAAATCTTCATCTTTCTATTTTACGTAAAGATTATTTGCATATAATTTAATATATGAATTAAGACCATCGCCAACTTGAGCCAATTTTTTCATGCGCTCCACTTTTTCAATGCCTGCACTACTATAGCTATAAGTATAAATTTTAAATGTCTTATTAAATTGGACTCTTATAAATGTATCCCCAAGTTCATATCCAACTACACCTGAATCTCCATCAATATCTGAATATTTTTGCATCACTCTAATCACCTATAAATAAAAAAACGCTCCAATCCACATTAGAGCGTTTTTTAAGCAATATCAACAACTTTAATCCACCCCTCCCTCCTTTAAAAAAGGAGGGAGTTCCCCCCTCTTTATCAAAGAGGGGTTAGCGGAGATTCTTAAACATTCCCTTCCAAAAAGTCCTGTGCAAAGCGCTGCAATACCCCACCCGCTTCATACACAGATACTTCTTCTTCGGTATCCAGACGACAGGTCACAGGCACTTCAATGGTCTGTTCCTTACCATCTTCCGTGGCACGTTCAATCACCAGAGTTAAAGTCGAACGTGGTGCAATATTCCCAATCACGCTATACAGTTCAGTACCATCCAGTTTTAATGTTTTACGGTCTGTACCCGGCTTAAACTCAAGCGGCAACACGCCCATACCGACCAGATTGGTACGGTGAATACGTTCAAAACCTTCAGCCACAATCGCTTCTACACCTGCCAGACGCACACCTTTCGCTGCCCAGTCACGGCTTGAACCCTGACCATAATCCTTACCGGCAATAATGATCAACGGCTGCTTGCGGTTCATGTAGGTTTCAATCGCCTCCCACATGCGCATCACTTCGCCTTCAGGCTCCACACGCGCTTTTGAACCCTGCTTGATGGTACCGTCAGAACGTACCACCATTTCGTTATACAGCTTCGGATTCGCCAAGGTTGCACGCTGTGCAGTCAGGTGATCACCCCGATGCGTTGCATAAGAGTTAAAGTCTTCCTCAGGTACACCCATTTTCCCCAGATATTCACCTGCTGCCGAGTCACGCACAATCGCATTTGATGGGGATAAATGATCGGTAGTGATGTTATCGCCAAGAATAGCCAATGGACGCATGTTGGTGAGGGTACGCGGTGCAGCCAGTGCACCTTCCCAATACGGCGGACGGCGAATATAGGTGCTTTGCGGACGCCAGTCATATAGCGGACTTGCTGCCTTTTTACGCTCACCCAGATCAAACATCGGAATATACACTTTCTTGAACTGTTCCGGTTTAACTGACTCTTTTACCAAGGCATCAATTTCCTCATCCGAAGGCCAGATATCTTTTAAGTAAATCGGATTACCGTCTTTGTCTGTGCCTAGGGCATCTTTTTCGATGTCAAAACGGATGGTTCCGGCAATCGCATAAGCGACTACTAGCGGTGGAGATGCCAGGAAAGCCTGTTTCGCATACGGATGGATACGGCCATCGAAATTACGGTTACCTGACAATACTGCGGTCGTGTATAGATCACGGTCAATAATTTCTTGCTGGATTTTTGGATCTAATGCACCAGACATACCGTTACAGGTGGTGCATGCATAAGCCACGATACCAAAACCAAGCTTTTCTAAATCTTTTAACACCCCGGCTTCTTCCAGGTACAGGGCAGCCGCTTTAGAACCTGGCGCGAAAGATGATTTTACCCAAGGTTTACGGGTCAGACCAAGTTCATTGGCTTTACGTGCCAGCAAACCGGCTGCTACGGTATTACGCGGGTTGGAGGTATTGGTACATGAGGTAATCGCCGCGATAATCACCGCACCATCCGGCATCAGACCTTCTGCTTCCTGTGCGCGAGCAGCTTCCAGATTACCGGCAATGCCTTTTTCTTTTAGGTCTGCCGTAGATACACGCGCATGCGGATTGGATGGGCCGGCAATGTTACGTGTTACGGTGGATAAATCGAAACGCAGCACACGCGGATATTCAGCCTGAGTCATCTCCGATGCCCAAAGTCCGATCTCTTTGGCATAAGTTTCAACCAGTTTCACCTGCTCAGGCTCACGGCCGGTCAAAGTCAGATAATCAATGGTGTTCTGGTCGATATAGAACATGGCTGCCGTTGCACCATATTCCGGGGTCATATTGGAAATCGTGGCACGATCACCGACTGACATGCTGTCTGCCCCTTCACCGAAGAATTCTAAATATGCGCCAACCACACGTTCCTTACGCAGGAATTCGGTTAAAGCGAGAACGATATCCGTTGCAGTAATGCCCGGCTGACGTTGCCCGACCAGCTCTACCCCAATGATATCTGGTAGACGCATCCACGAGGCACGGCCCAGCATCACATTTTCAGCTTCCAAACCACCGACACCAATCGAGATTACGCCCAAGGCATCGGTATGTGGTGTATGCGAATCTGTACCGATACAGGTATCAGGAAATGCCACACCATCACGATTCTGAATCACCGGTGACATTTTTTCCAGATTGATCTGGTGCATGATGCCGTTACCTGCCGGAATCACATCGACATTTTCAAATGCCGTTTTGGTCCATTCAATAAAATGGAAACGGTCTTCATTACGGCGGTCTTCAATGGCACGGTTTTTCTCAAAAGCATCCGGATCAAAACCGCCATACTCTACAGCTAAAGAGTGATCGACAATGAGCTGGGTCGGCACCACCGGATTGACTTTAGAAGGATCACCACCCTGGTCGGCAATGGCATCACGCAGGCCTGCAAGGTCAACCAGTGCAGTTTGACCCAAGATGTCATGACAGACCACACGTGCCGGATACCAGGGAAAATCATGGTCCTGTTTACGTTCGATGAGCTGACGTAAAGACTGTTCTAAAATGGCAGGATCACAACGACGGACCAGCTGTTCAGCCAGCACTTTGGAGGTATAGGGGAGTTTGGCATATGCGCCTGGCTGGATATCTTCAACGGCCTGACGCACGTCATAGTATTCTAACTGGGTGCCTTGTAGTGGTTTACGGTAGTTGTTATTCATAGCTTACCTGCCCTCATTCATTACTCTTTTTATTCATCAAATTTTCTTGATGACTTGTTTTTTAATCAAGGCATTGTACGCTGTCGAAAGTCCATTTCCCAAATCTTATAATTTTCAAAGCTTTAAATATGAAATATAGCCTTTTTACAGTAATTTACGCTTCACACTTTAGAATTTTGACTCTAAATTGTGATTTTTCTTAAAAATTGACCTGAATTTTTCTCATTCTTTAGTATGAGAAATTAATGAAAGCATAAAAAACCATCAAATTTCAGGCAGAATCTTTGTTCTATCCCCGCCCCCAAAAATTAGCGCTTGAGAAAAACAGTAAGTATTTTTGAAGGTAAGCTCATTGTCATTGATCTGCATTAGAAACATATCATCTCTACCTCCCAATTACCCCAAAAACCTCTTGATTTAGATTGTGGGCTTTTTTGTTTGCCTCTGTCTGATGCATGCTGCACAATAACTGCATTGATTTATAGTATTCAAACTGGGGCTTATTATGGCAACGTCTCCTGCTTTCACATTGTTTAGTCTAAATGGTGTCGATGCACAAAAATTCCTTCAAGGTCAGGTGACTTTGAATACTGAAACTTTGGCAGAAAACCAGACCCGCTATACTGCGATCTGTAGCCTGAAAGGACGGATTCAATTTGGCTTATGGCTTAAAAAGATCAGTCCGGAAAGCTTTGAAATCGTAAGCACTGAAGATCAGGCAACAGAACTGGCGAATCACATTAAGAAGTTTGGTGCTTTTTCAAAAATGAAACTGGAACTGGTCGGTCCGGTATATCCGGTCATCAATGGTATTTATACTGACTTCGTTGCGACTGAAACCAATGTCACCCTGTGGGAGCAGCAAGCCATTGAATCAGGTCAGGCCTGGATTCAGGCAGCTACCGCCAATCTGTTTCAACCTCAGGAATTGCGTTTGCATCAACGCGAAGGCATTCACTATGACAAAGGCTGCTATCTGGGTCAGGAAGTGATTGCGCGCTTATGGTTTAAAGCCAAGCCAAAACACTGGTTACATCTGGTTCAAGGTACAGGTGCCACACCTGCTGTGGCAACAAAACTGAATAATGATGTAGAAGTCATCAATAGCATCACGACTGATGCCGGTTATAAAGCGCTGGTGGTCGCAAAGCCTGAGGCATTAACCGAATTGGGCCTAGAAGTGCTGGAGCTTCCGGAAGCATTGAGTGGGGATGTCGCGCGTCCGCAATAATTCAGGTTCCGCCCATAAAAAAAGCCAAGATGAGATTCTTGGCTTTTTTTATTTTGGAATTTTAGAAACCGTGGAACAGTTTGTTCATGTCTTTCACGACATAGTCTTTAAAATGATAGGCTCGCGCATGTTTGGCATCAAACTTTGCCGTGAGTTCACCTTTTTGAAAGATATATACCCGGTCTTCCTGGCTAATCAAAAACTCTGCCCCAAGTTTCATCAATAACGCATCAATCTTGTCCTCATCGGCAATCGAGTCATCTGCGTTGATTCTGTCATAGTGACGTCTAATAGTTTTGACAAACATGCTGAAATCCTGGGAGTCTGATGCAAAGCGAGATTTAATCAGAGAAAATAGCTGAATTAAAGTAATCCTTTCAATATCTTTGGAATTGAGCGAAAACCTGTCCCTATCATGCATCGATTAAACCAGTGAATTATGTCCTGATGATTTGTATTTAGTGACAAATTACATATTTACAAAGCATAAAATCCTTTTATGATGATGTAAGTAAAAATGATTAAAACCGCACCAAGGAATAGGGTGCCAGCAATAATAAGGTTATAGGAACCATGAAAAAGTTAATCCTCGCGGTAGTTCTCGCAGCTTCTGCATCATTCGCTCTGGCAAATACCGCACAAGATCAAATCGATCCGCAATTTGAAAAAATTGAAGCTATGGTGAAAGCCAATAATTTTAAAGGCGCCTATGAAGCTTTAAGCAAGCTAGCCAGCCAAGGCAATGCCCAGGCTTTATATAACTTAGGTTATTTAACCCAGACTGGCCAAGGTACCGTCAAAGACGAGAAAAAAGCCATTCAACTCTATGAGCAGTCTGCCAGCAAAGGCTATCCGGTAGCCAATTATGTATTGGGTAAAAACTATGCAGCTGGCACACTCGGTCTCAAACAGGATTTGACCAAAGCCAAACAGCATCTGGAACGTGCCTCGGCAGCCAATTTTGAAGATGCCAGCGTAGATCTGGCGGTACTGCTATTTTCTGAAAATACGCCAGCCTCCAATAAAGCCGGTCTGCAAAAACTGCAACCGCTAATCAGCAAAGGCAATATGCAGGCCATTCATGCAAAAGCCTTATATGACATCAGCAGCGGTTTCAAAAACAAAGATGAAAAACCGATTCAGCAAGGCCTAAGCAGCATTCAGGAACTGGCAAAAAAAGGCTATATTCCGGCGCTGATGGCAGTAGGGAATATGTTTGCCAATGGCAGTATTGTTCCGCAAAACCTGCCAGAAGCGAAAAAAATCTTTGCTGCACTGGCGCAGCAAAATATTCCGCAGGCGAAAGAATCTTTGGCAGCAGTAGACAAAATGCTGGCTGAGCAGAAAAAAGCACCTGCGAAAAAAAGTTAAGTTGAATCAATAAATTTAAATAAAAAAGCCCCACACATCGGGGGCTTTTTTTAATGACAGAGCATTCATCTTCTAAAAGATTATCCCCACCATAAAGCAATCAAACCACTGGTCACCATAAAACCGGCAATAGTACTCATCAACAATGGGGTTAAGGCTCGATCATTCAGCCCATACGCCTGCCCCAACATGCCAAAAATCGTGGGCATTGGCAAAGCTGCAATCAATGTACCGGCACGAACCATTTCCTGATTTAAGTCCGTCAACTGGCTTAGCCCCAGATACATCAAGAGTGGCATGATAATATTGCTGGAAAATACCAGATAAAAACTTTGCAGGTTGACATATCTCAGGCTCATTCCCACGATACCACCGCCAATTGCGAACAGGGCCAGCGGTGAGGCAGTCTGACCAATCAAGGCAAACATCTGATCGAGATAGACCGGAATTCTAATCTGGAATACAGCACAGGCCATCCCGAGCATCACCCCCATAAACAGGGGATTTTTTAGCAAGGTGAGCAATGCACTTTTTAAAATGGAACCTGGATTCGCCTGATGTTGTGTCCCCATTGCCGCGAGTACCAGCACCAGCGGAATCAGCAATACACTTTCAATGATCACCACCAGAGAGGTATAGGTCATTGCCTGCTGTCCCATCAATAAACTCAGCACAGCCGTACCAATCAGACCGGTATTTGACATTGCGGCACCTAGAGACAGGACAGCACTTTGCGAATGCGTATTCTGAAAATACTGGCGCATGATCCAGAAGCCACTGCCATAGAGCACTAAGGTCACGCTGCTATACACTGCAAAGTATTCAAAATACCAGATTTCATGCAGGTCTTTGGAGGCAAGGGATTGAAAGAACAGCAAGGGTAAGGCCACTTTAATGACAAAAGCACCGACCGTACCTACCTGTTCCTTGCTTAATACTTGACTCTTTACAGTCAGATAACCCAGTGCCAATAATAAAAATATGGGCACAATGACCGCAAAAATCATAATGCACTATCCTCTTGCCAGCGATTTCCTATTATAAGAATTTCTGACACTAAAGCAGTGTTAAAAAGGCTCAAATAAATGATTCAACCCATGCGGGGCACTGCGCAGATATTGCGGTGAAATCTTGATTTTCTCTTCAAGCGCTGCGGCTGCATGCCAAGGCCAATGTGGATCGTACAGAATGGCACGGGCAATGGCGATGGCATCGGCCTGGCCTTTTTGCAGAATATCTTCTGCCTGCTCTGCTTCAGTGATCAATCCCACAGCAATCACAGGAATACTCACCACTTTCTTGATCGCATCTGCAAAAGGCACCTGATAATTCGGTTTCACATCAATGTGCTGTTTGACATGCAGACCGGCACTGGAAATATGAATATAGGCAGCCCCAGCAGCTTCCAGTGCTTTAGACAATTCAATTGAAGAATCAATGGTCCAGCTGTCTGGCTGATCCATCCAGTCGCTGGCCGAAATACGTACCCCGATCGGATAGCCTTCCGGAACTGCGGCCATCATGGCTTGCAATACTTCCAGTGTCAGACGAATCCGGTTTTCCAGTGAACCACCATACTGATCATCGCGTTTATTTGAAAGCGGTGACATAAACTGATGCAATAAATAACCATGTGCTGCATGCAACTCAATCATGTCAAAGCCGGCATCCACTGCACGTTCGGCACTTTTTGCAAAGTCAGCAATGACTTGCTCAATTTCTGAATGGCTTAGGGCTTTGGGTGGATGTTCGTCTGCCTGAAACGGCAGATTGCTTGCAGAAACGGTTTGCCAGCCATGGAGCTGATCTGGCGCGATCTGCCCTTTTCCTGACCAGGGTTTATCTGTAGAAGCCTTACGTCCGGCATGTGCGAGCTGAATCGCAAATGGCATTGGCGATATAGATTTGACCTTGGCCAGTAATGCTTTTATTTGGGCAGCTTGCTGATCATTCCATAAGCCTAAGTCGGCATAACTGATCCGGCCTTCTGGCTGTACCGCAGTCGCTTCCACAATACACAGACCCGCACCAGAGAGCGCATAACTTGCCCATTGCTGCTCATGCCAATAGGTGATTTCACCCTGATCTGTGGCTGAATATTGACACATCGGTGCAATAATAATCTTATTGCTGAGTGATAATGAACCAAACTGTAGCGGTTGAAATAATAATGTCACGTGGCATTCCCTCTTTCTTCATGTCAAGTATGATCGGGCAATAAAAAACAGGCTTTAATAAGCCTGTTTAGTTATAACGTGAAGCATCACTTTTTAGAAGATCAGGCGACTGGTTAAACCGAGCACGAGCGCATTATTTACGTTATTGCTTGACCCTGGATTCACCACATATTGCAGGTTTGGACGTAACATCAGCCACTTTGTTGCATTATAGCTATAGTTGAGTTCGATATTGTATTCTGCATCTGCATTCAAAGCTGGACGCGAATCTGCGAAGCGATGATTGACATGCACACGGTTAACCGCCAAGCCCAAAATATCGTTTGGCTGGCTGTCCGCAAGACCGATATATTTCACTCCGAGCTGTTGTGAATTATCGACCTTGTTGGTATCGCGGTCATGCCAGGTAAAGTTGGCAAATGAATGCAGACCCTGGCGGCCCTGACCTGTAGACGTTATCTGTTGTTCCACTGCTAACCAGCCTGCAAAGGTACGGTTTTTGGCATCTGCAGGATGGGCAATATCTTTCTGGTTGGCAACCTCATCAGCAGTATTGTACATCCCGCCAATACGGTAACTGCCTGGCAAGCCATTCACCAATGATTTCGGTGTCCATACGATTTCTGCAGGAATGGTGACGCCATCGGCATGGTCGGTATCCAGACTCCAGCCTTGACCTTCTTTGGCACCATTACCATTGTCTGGATTAAACTCGTAGACACCAACTTGTATCATAAGTTCAGGGGCCACTTGCTGCTTCACCTGTGCACCCCATTGTGCAACTGGCGTATTCATCCAGATATTGCCCTGCCATTTGCCCATTTGCGCTGCACAGAATGCCGTACTGGCAAAATCACAGGCCATGACATTAAAATCCATGCCCAGTCCAAGACGGCCTGCCTTAATACTGAGCCCCTGGTCTTTAAAATTCTTTTCAATAGACAGCTCGCTCAGGCGGCTATCCTGATTACCGCGTCCAAAAGTGCCTTGTACATTCGCCAACTGTGGGGCATTAGGATCCTGCAGATCATGAATAGAGGTACTTTGCCCCTGACGTGCAGTCATCGCGGCACGTATAGTGATACCTTCCCATCCTGCCAGTTTTTCCATGTCCAGTTGAGTACCCAGCCATAATTGGGCAGAAGTTAATGGATCTGCACCCTCATTACGGCCACCATCAGCAATATATGCCGTATCGGTTAACAGATTGGCTTCAAACTTGATCCCCTGTTGAGCCAGTTTTGTACGTTGACCATTCCAGTCCCCCAGTAAATACTGACCTTGTGGGTCAAATGCAGTTTCCGCTTGTGCGGTTGTCATGGCAGCCAACAAAGGCAATAGTGCTAGACCTAAATATTTCATGTAAAACCCGAACATAAGGAGAAAAACAAGCAAGGTTTTAAAAATTGCTTTCAGGCACATGAAGTTACATAAATTTTCATATAAATTCTCAGCATTTTTTTTATTATTGATTAAACTTTTAGTTATGCTTTAAATATAAAAATATAATTTTTATTTTAATATTTTAATATTTTAAATTATTTATCTATTTTTCAAATTCTTATAATTTAACCAATTTTCTCGTTAGGTTTATTCAACTAAAATTCTGCTAGAGAGACCTAAAAATAAAGTTCATTTTTCAAATAAAATACAGCTTAAATAAATATGGGGTATCCAGTCATTTTCCAATTATTTCCTTTAGATTAATGCTTGCAATCCTGGCCGATTCACCCAATATTAGCTGCATCTCCCTCGCCAGCGATGTGTTATGCCTGAATTACCAGAAGTTGAAACCACTAAAATCAGTTTATTACCCTTATTGGAACAACGCGTGAAACGTGTTGAAGTGCGCCAGTCAAGTTTACGCTGGCCTATTCCGGAAAATATAGACAGGCTGGTGGGACAGAAATTGCTCAAGCTTAGTCGCCGTTCCAAATATATTCTGGCAGAGTTTGAACATGAGACGATGCTCTGGCATTTGGGCATGTCTGGGAGTTTCCGTCTATGCGAGAGCACGGAAGAATTACGCAAACATGACCATCTGATTATCCAGTTTGAAGATATCGAACTGCGTTATCACGACCCGCGCCGTTTTGGCTGTATTCTTTGGCTAGATGCCCAATCCCAAAGCAAACTGATTGATACCTTGGGACCAGAACCCTTAAGTGAGAGCTTTAATGCCGAGTATTTGTTTGAAAAACTGAAGAATAAAAATGTTGGCACCAAAGTTGCAATTATGGATAACCATGTGGTGGTGGGCGTAGGCAATATTTATGCGACTGAGAGTCTGTTTAATCTGGGTATTCACCCTGCACAACCAGCCTCGACTTTAAGTTTAATGCAGGTTGAAAAGTTGGTGCTGGAAATTAAACGTATCTTGAAGCAGGCGATTGATCTGGGTGGTTCAACCTTAAGAGACTACACCAATGCCATGGGCGAAAATGGCTATTTCCAGCAAACCTTGCTGGCTTATGGCCGCGCTGGTGAAATGTGCGTGAACTGTGAAACTACGCTTGAAAATATTAAATTGGGGCAACGGGCTTCTGTTTTTTGTCCTGAATGCCAACCTTTGAAAAAGCTCCAGCTCCCTGTCAAAAAAATGGCAACTGTACGAGGGAAAAAGTCATGAAAACAGCCATTGTGCGTCATATTCTGGTCAAAGACAAAGAAACTGCAGAACAGCTTAAAAAGAAGATTTTAAGTGGTGCAGATTTTAATAAAATTGCCAAACAGTATTCGACCTGTAATTCTGCCAAACGTGGTGGTGAGCTGGGTGAAATCAAAAAAGGTCAGTTGGTTCCAGTGATTGATAAACTGGTTTTTACTGCAGCAGAACGGGTATTGCATGGCCCGGTCAAAAGCCAGTTTGGTTTCCATTTAGTCGAAATTAAGTTTCGGGCAGATTTCTAAATATTTTTCCTTTCTTCCTTTTGGAGGTGAGGAATATAGTCAGCAGCAAGGCTAACGAGATATTTAAATAAATTAGATTATATTTAAGCTCTCCTCTTGCAAAACAATGTGTCTCATCTCTTGGCCGCAGAGGAAAATTAAAAAACGGCGCAATAGGCGCCGTTTTTTAATCCCTGGAACTTAAGCTTCAGGATCAGGACGTTTTTTTAACTCGTCACGAATTTCACGTAACAATGCGACATCTTCCGGAGTCTCTTCCGTAGTAGGTTCTGCTTCCTGCTTACGGCGCAACTTGTTCATCGCTTTAACTAACAGGAATACCACCCAAGCCAATAACAAGAAATTGATCAGAATAGTCAAAAAGTTACCATAAGCAAAAACGTTTAGGCCAGCCGCTTGGGCCTGAGCGAGAGTCGTGACATTATTCGGATTATCCCCCAGTACCAGGAACCAGTTGGAATAGTCAACATCTCCGCCTAAAATCCAGCTGATTACCGGCATAACAATGTCTTTGACCATCGAGTCGATGATTTTATTGAATGCACCGCCAATGATGACACCAATCGCCAGATCCATCACGTTGCCTTTGATGGCGAACTCTTTAAATTCTTGAATAATACTCATGTCTGCTCCCATATTTTATTTTCAAGTTTTGGGCTAAATTATACCTGACTAGAAACTTCTAATTTTGACTTAGTTTAATACGATTTAATAAATTACGATGTGAGCATAGCGTAAATATAAAAAAACCGTAATCTTCGAAAAGATTACGGTTTTTAGTAAGCGGGCCAATAATCTACAGATTATTTACCAGAACGGTTACGTTTACGTTCGTTTTCAGTCAAGAAACGCTTACGGATACGGATTGACTTCGGTGTTACTTCTACTAACTCATCATCTTCAATGAATTCAAGCGCTTGTTCAAGCGTATATTCAATTGCAGGAACAAGTGTTAACGCTTCATCTGTACCAGATGCACGTACGTTCGTTAACTGTTTCGCTTTAGTCGGGTTAACTGTCATGTCGTCTGAACGAGAGTTAATACCGATGATCATACCTTCGTAAACTTCTAACTGAGGTTTAGCGAATAGACGACCGCGGTCTTGAAGCGTAAACAATGCATAGCCCAAGCAAGTACCTTGAACCATAGAAATCAATACACCGTTTTGACGTTTCGCAACAGTACCTTGTTTCATTGGACCGTAATGCGAGAAGCTTGATGTCATGATCCCTGTACCAGAAGTCATGGTCAGGAATTCAGAACGGAAACCAATCAAGCCACGTGAAGGAACAGTTGCTTCAATACGGATACGGCCTTTACCGTCAACTTCCATATTGGTCATTTCACCTTTACGGAAACCCATTTGTTCCATTACAGCACCTTGATGCTGTTCTTCAACGTCAAACGTTACGTTCTCGTATGGCTCTTGTTTTTCACCATCAATTTCTTTGATGATTACTTGCGGACGGGATACACCCATCTCGAAGCCTTCACGGCGCATGTTTTCAATCAGAACTGAAAGGTGAAGTTCACCACGGCCTGACACTTTAAAACGGTCCGGACTGTCAGTATCTTCAACGCGAAGTGCTACGTTGTGAATCAATTCGCGGTCTAGACGTTCACGGATATTACGTGAAGTCACGAATTTACCTTCTTTACCAGCAAACGGTGAGTTGTTTACCTGGAAGGTCATCGATACTGTAGGTTCATCTACAGATAATGGAGGTAAAGCTTCAACATTTTTCGGATCACAAATAGTGTCAGAAATGTTGAGTGCATCGATACCCGTTACACAAACGATATCGCCTGCAGAAGCTTCTTCAACGTCAACGCGATCTAGACCATGATAACCCATGATTTTTAAGATACGGCCGTTACGTGTTTTGCCATCTTTATCGACTACAGTGACTTGCGTATTCAATTTTACTGAACCACGTTGAATACGACCAATACCGATAACACCAACGAAGCTGTTATAGTCAAGTGAAGACACTTGCATTTGGAATGGACCATCAACGTCAACTTTTGGTGGTTCAACGATATCTACAATCGTTTGGAACAACGGAGTCATGTCTTCAGCAAGTTCTTCTGGAGAAGGACCAGCAACACCACGAAGGCCTGAAGCATAAACAACCGGGAAGTCTAACTGTTCGTCAGAAGCACCCAAGTTATCAAACAAATCAAATACTTGGTCAATTACCCAGTCTGGACGCGCGCTTGGCTTGTCAACTTTGTTAATAATTACGATTGGTTTTAAACCACGTGCGAATGCTTTTTGCGTTACGAAACGTGTTTGTGGCATCGGGCCTTCTTGTGAATCTACAAGAAGAAGTACGCAGTCAACCATCGACATTACACGTTCAACTTCACCACCGAAGTCGGCGTGTCCCGGGGTGTCCACGATGTTAATGCGGTATTCAGTATTGGTACGTTCATCTAACCATTTGATTGCAGTATTTTTTGCAAGAATGGTAATACCACGTTCACTTTCAATAGCACCGGAATCCATGACACGCTCGATCTCACCCGCGCGATCACCGAGAGCACCTGATTGTTGCAAAAGTTTGTCTACAAGAGTGGTTTTACCATGATCGACGTGCGCAATAATGGCGATGTTACGGAGAGTTTTAATATCTGACATGTAAATTCAATGCGTGTGTAATTTGAGGGCAAATTATACAGAAAAATACAAAACTTTTATAGTCACTGTAGCCCTACTCCTCAACTTTTTTTGTCTGGTCGAGGCTTTTTTGATTTTGTAAAGACGTGTAACTCGATTAGAATAGCGCCATCCAGCCTTATTTTGCATTGACACATGTCTGATTTTAATCAATCTCCTCCTTCTAAAGATCAACTTGACCTGGTATATGGTCTGGATGATCGTCCAAAACCCCTGATTGCTTTTCTAGCTGCTTTCCAGCATTTATTAGCGATTATTGTCCCGATTGTGACCCCTGGCCTACTGATTTGTCTGGCGCTTGGTGTTTCCAAAGAAGACACCAACATGATTTTATCCATGTCTCTGGTGATCTCGGGTATCGCGACTTTTTTACAGTCTAAAAAAGTAGGGCCATTTGGTGCCGGTCTGCTAATCGTTCAGGGAACCAGTTTCAACTTCATCGGTCCAATTATTGGTATTGGGTCAGCTATGGTGGCTGCGGGTACACCTGTAGAAGCAGTAATGGCGTCTATCTTTGGTGTAGTGATTGCAGGTGCATTCATTGAAATGGGCGTGTCACAAATTCTGCCTTGGATCAAAAAACTGATTACCCCTTTGGTCACCGGAATTGTCGTACTTCTGATTGGCTTGACCCTGATTAAAGAAGGTTTAATCAGCATGGGCGGTGGTTATCAGGCCATGAGCGATAAAACTTTTGCCAATGCCGACAACCTGATCATGTCTTGTACCGTCCTGGCGCTGATTATTATTCTGAACCGTATCCGGATTACCTGGGTAAAAAGTTCTGCCATTTTGATCGCTCTGGTTTGTGGTTATATCCTGGCGGGCTTTATGGGCCATCTGGATTTTTCCGGCTTAAAAGATGCACCTCTGGTACAGATTCCGACTCCCATGCATTTCGGTTTAAGCTTCTCCTGGAGCCTGTTTATTCCGATGGCATTTATTTACCTGGTGACCTCTTTGGAAGCGATTGGTGATATCACTGCGACTTCAAAGCTTTCCAATCAACCAGTCGATGGTCCAAAATGGATGCAGCGCATTAAAGGCGGTGTACTGGTCAATGGCGCAAATTCATTCCTTGCCGGTATTTTTAATACCTTCCCAAGTTCAGTATTTGCACAAAATAATGGTGTAATCCAGTTGACGGGCGTAGCAAGTCGTTATGTCGGCATCTGGATTGCGGCTTTGCTGGTTATTCTTGGTTTGTTGCCTGCAGTTGCTGGTATTATTCAGGCCGTTCCGCAAGCGGTACTGGGCGGCGCAGTCATGGTCATGTTTGGCGCAGTCGCAGCCTCTGGTATTAACATTCTGGCTGGTGTACATCTGGACCGTCGCGCCCTGCTGATTATTGCGATTTCACTGGCACTGGGTTTAGGTGTTGCACAAGTTCCACAAATTCTTGAGCATCTTCCTGAGTTATTCCGTAATATCTTTAGCTCAGGCGTTGCCACTGGTGGTATCGCTGCCCTTATTCTGAATGTGGTACTTCCTGAAACAAAGAAGTAATTTCATGTCCAAAGAACACTGTCTAGGTCAGGCTTAGGCAGTGTTCTTTATATTGGAGAGATACCTATGGATCCTAAAAGCGAAGTTTTATTAAGACAATATGATTTTTTGTCGGGTCGCATCTTACTGATTAATGCACCGACAGATAATCTGCTCGCTGAATTCGATGCCTCTATCAATCCGGCTGTCTGGACATGGAATTTTAATGATTTTCAATATTTCCAGTCACAACAAGCAGATGTGCATTTTGGTGCAGAAATGCCTGAAGCTGAATTTGATCAGGCAGTTATTTTTGTACCCAAGTCTAAAGAACTGTTGAATTATTTACTGCACACTGTGGCAGCGCAGCTTAAACCGGGCAGCAGTATTTTCCTGGTCGGTGAAAAGAAAGGCGGGATAGAACGCGCAGCCAAACAGTTGCAGCCTTTTGGTAAAACTCTCAAACTTGACAGCGCACGTCATTGCCAGCTTTGGCAATTGGTTCTAGACCATACGGTCGAGAAAAAAGCACTTGCAGACTGGGCACAGCGTTATACCGTATCGACACCAAATGATGACTTGATTATTTGTGCACTTCCAGGCGTCTTTAGTCAAAACCGTTTGGATGTAGGAACTGCTACGCTATTACCTTATTTGTCACAAGTCACATCAGGTAAAATTGCCGACTTTGGGTGTGGTGCGGGGGTGATTAGCGCGTATCTGGCAAAGTTGAATCCGAAAAACCGGATTTTTGCCATGGATGTTGATGCCTTTGCACTGGCTTCTACACAAATGACATTTGAAGAAAACCAGCTTACCCCTGAACAGATTGAAATCAAAGCAGTTACAGGCATTGAGGATGCACCCTTGTTCCTGCATGCCATTGTCAGTAATCCGCCTTTTCATATGGGAATCGAGACCGATTACACGGCAAGTGAAACCTTATGTAAAACCTCGCGTCGTCATTTAAAATCAGGCGGCGAGCTTTGGATCGTGGCCAACCGTTTCTTGAACTATCCTACCCTGATTGAACAAAACTTTGGTCGCTGCACAGTGAAAGCGGATCAACAAGGCTTTAAAGTGCTCTTCGCCAGCACTCAAAAAAATGTTAAGGAATCATGATGAGCGAAACGCAAAATACGATGCAGCTGCAGCGTAAGCTGGGTGCTCGTCATCTGAATATGATCGCCATTGGCGGATCCATTGGTACAGGTTTATTTTTGGCCTCAGGTGCGACCATTGCCAATGCTGGACCAGGTGGTGCATTGCTTGCATATGTACTGATTGGGATCATGATTTATTTCCTGATGACCAGCTTGGGTGAGCTTGCCACGCACAATCCGACTTCAGGTGCATTTTTCACTTACGGCACCAAATATGTCGAAGGTGGTTTTGGTTTCGCTCTAGGCTGGAATTACTGGTACAACTGGGCCATTACCGTGGCTTTTGAGCTGGTTGCCGTTCAGTTCATTATGAAATTCTGGTTTCCCGATATACCGGGCGTGTACTGGAGCGCAATTTTCCTTGCCATTATTTTTGGGATTAATGCCCTGACAGTAAAAGGCTTTGGCGAATCTGAATTTTTCTTTTCGCTGATTAAAGTCCTTGCGATCATTGCCTTTATTATCATCGGAATCTGGATGATCGTGAAGATCATGCTGACTCCGGGTGTAGAAGCATTTGCCAACTGGAGCATTGGCGATGCACCTTTTGTCGGTGGTTTTCAGGCATTAATTGGTGTGGCGATGATTGCCGGATTCTCCTTCCAGGGTACCGAAATGGTCGGTGTCGCGGCAGGTGAATCGAAAGATCCAAAGAAAACCATTCCGGTAGCCATTAAACAGATATTCTGGCGTATCCTGTTGTTTTATATCGTGTGTATTTTCATTATCGGCACATTGATTGCCTATAATGACCCACGTTTATTACAGGCAGCTGCAACCGACGATATTGCGCTTTCTCCATTTACCTTATTGTATGAAAAAGCTGGTTTTGCCTTTGCTGCCAGCATCATGAATGCGGTGATCTTGACCGCCATTCTATCTGCAGGTAACTCGGGCATGTATTCATCTACCCGTATGCTGTTTGATATGGCGCGTAAAGGTAGTGCACCTAAAATGTTTGCGCGTCTGGACCCGCGTGGTGTGCCGATGAATGCACTCTATGCCACGACTGCAATCGCTGCTCTATGCTTTCTGACCACTTTCTTTGGTGAGCAGGAAGTCTTTAACTGGCTGCTGAACATGTCAGGAATGTGCGGCTTTATCGTCTGGCTTGGTATTGCCATTTCCCATTACCGCTTCCGTAAAGGTTATCTGGCACAAGGATATAAACTCGAAGATCTGGCTTATCGTGCCAAATTCTTTCCTTTTGCTCCCTGGTTTGCATTTATCCTGTGTACGATTGTCGTTCTGGGTCAGAACTATCAGGATGTTTTGGCCGGTCACTGGATGGGCGTATTATCGACCTATATCAGTATTCCGCTATTCCTGGCCATCTGGTTTGGCTACAAATGGAAGAAAAAAACCAAACTGGTGTCTTATCAGGAGATGGACGTTCAGCCCATGAAGCTCGATCAGGAATAACCCAGTCAATAATGAAAAAGCAGTCTCAGGACTGCTTTTTTAATCTCTCTATTTTAGCTATTTCGCATTACAAAGTTACGATCATCAACCACAATCGCTTGCTGACAGATTCCATCTACCCGACGTTGCTGCTCAAACACATGCGCCGGCATGGCCTCAAAGCTATCAAAGAAACTGATTTCCTGCTCATCGATAGAATAAATTAACGAGTGATTCCCTATCCCCTCTAAAGTGTCATAGAACACAATCACAAAACGACCTTCACCTGCCTTTTTTTGAATTTCTGCATATGAAAGAGGAGATTCATAAACAGGTAATTTGAGTTCTTGGGCCTTTTGATAAAATTCTACTTCAACAGGCTGTTTATCCGGATCAACTTCTGTAAAAAATTCAGCATCCAGCCCCAAGGTTTTGAGCGCAACTGCGAGCGCAATAGTTGAAGTTCCCATCTCATCATCGTGCCGTGTCAATTGTACCAGATCAGGAATATGTAGATCGATACCATAATGATGAAAGATCATCCAAATTGCATAAATACCACTATTGGCTTCCAGACTCAGCAAGTCTTGAGGAAGTTCTATGCTCATGCCTTTACTCAAAATCATTTTAGAGCAGCAAGTGTATGCAAAAAACAGCCATAAAAAAAGCGACTCCTTAGAGTCGCTTTTTCAGTCTGTGTTCAATAACGAATTATTGAGCAGCTGGAGCTTGTTGTTGCATAACCGGTTCAGCTAGAACAGTACGGCTACCAGTAATTGTCGCGAATACACGACGGTTCATAGCACGACCTTCTTTAGTAGTGTTATCAGCAATCGGTTGATCCCAAGCGAAACCTTGAGTAGACAAACGAGATGCATCTACGTTGTATTCGTTCACAAGTGAAGACTTAACAGAGTTAGCACGAGCTAGAGACAAACGTTCGTTCAATGCACGTGGACCAGTGTTATCAGTGTGACCTTCGATGCGAGCAGTAGCGTTTGGATATTCAACTAGCTTCTCAGCAACTTTCGCGATTTCTGGTTTGTACTGATCTTTGATGTTTGACTTGTTAGTATCAAAGAATACACGAAGTTCCATGTTCAGGTCTTCAGTCAACTCTTGTGGAGCTGGAGCAACTGGCTCAACTGGAGCAACTTCAACTACTGGAGCAGCTGGCTTCAGGTGACCACCTAGAACTACGTTAAGACCAGCAAGTGCTGTATAGTTCCAGAACTCGTGATCAAAGTTATACGTAGCACGAGCTTCAGTACGTAGTGATAACGCGTCATTTAACTGCCAGAAAGCACCGATACCTGTATTTGCTAAAGTACCTTCTGAAGTATTACCACGGTCACGACGTACTGGAGCTGTTGGGCTGTTAAGACGAGTTAAACCATCAAATTTATATTTGTAGTGACCCGCACCCGCCAATAGGTAAGGCTTAACTTTGCTGTCATAGTTACCAGTGATTAAATCAGAAGTAACATAGAAGTTACCGTTGATTTGAGTTTGCTTATACTCAGCGCCTGGTTCAACTTGTGATGGACGACCATCAGTAATGTAACGAAGTGATTGGTTAACATCACCTTTTACCTGGTTATATTCAGCCTCGAAACCTAACCATGGAGTTAGTTCTACACCAAGTGCTGCACCAACGAACAAGTCGTTTTGCATTTCGCCTTGACCGAGTTGTGCAGATAACAAGTGGGACTGACCATTGTTATGCTTGGTGTCTTGCCAAGTATAACCCAGCATTAATGGAGTAACAGTTACGCCTGCGTTTGCAGCAGCAAAAGGTGCAACTACAAGCATAGCTAAAGCAATACGACTCATTTTCATGGATTTATCCTCCAGAGATAACAATTGTTGTTCAAGCTCAAGCCTTATAAATAGGCCATCCTGAGATAGGCTTTTTATTACCCCAGTATTATTCTTAAGCTATTCACATGGCATCATACAAACACTTTATTATTTTTCCAAGTGCTTGATTAATCTAATCAAGTAAATTATTGACAAAATTACTTACAATTTCCGTTGTAATTCGGTAACTTTTTACTCAATTTTTTATTCTGAATGACCTATTGTGATTGCCAATTATTTTTAACAGCTTTCTTTAAACTTAAGTAAGCAATGAATTACACGCTCAATAAAGCATAAAAAACATATAATTAATAGCACCCTTATAAGAAAAATAATATATAAATCAGGTAACTCTATGTATAAAAAAATAACAAGAGCGTTTACTATTGTTGAGTTAATTATCTGTATTGCAATGATTGCAATTCTCGCAAGTATCGCACTTCCCTACTATCACGAGTACCGAGCCAGACAGGAAGCTCAAAACATACCGATCAAGTTATCTACAATTAATCGTTATGCACGCAGTCAGGCTGCAATTTTGCGACAGAATGTAGTGATCTGCCCAAGCCAGGATTCTCTCACTTGCCAAGCCAATCAATGGAACAAGACTATGCTGGTTTTCATTGATAAAAATAAAAACAGGCAAGTGGATACAGGTGAGACCATTTTACATATTGATGTAGTTAATCTCAAATACGGTAACCTGAGTTGGCGAGGAGCTTTGAGCTTACCAAGTGTCACTTATCAGGCACAAACAGGTCTGCCTATTGGTTCAAATGGCAGTTTCTACTACTGTTCTGCCCAGTTTTCTAGCCAACAGCGTATTGTACTTAGCAAAATGGGGCATATCCGGAGGGAAAGTCTTCCCTCATGTTAATAGAACTATCCAGTTTATGCTTCGGTACGATTAAAGCTTCAATCGTCAGTTTTTTTCAATATACTGCTTAAGTTCAAGATAAAACGATCAAAACTGATAGGGAGATACAACAATGACTGACATCGTAATTGTAAATGGTGCACGTACAGCCATGGGTGGCTTTCAGGGCAGTCTGGCCAGTGTAACTGCACCGGAACTGGGTGCTGTCACTATTAAGGAAGCAATTGCCCGTGCGGGTCTGCAACCAACGGATATTGAAGAAGTCATTATGGGTTGTGTACTCCCTGCAGGCTTAAAGCAGGGTCCTGCACGTCAAGCGATGCGTCAAGCTGGTCTTCCAGATTCTACTGGTGCGGTAACCATTAATAAATTATGTGGTTCAGGCATGAAAGCCGTCATGCAAGCGGCTGACATGATTAAAGCTGGTTCTGCAAATATCGTGGTTGCCGGCGGTATGGAATCCATGACCAATGCGCCTTATGTATTGCCAAAAGCACGGGGTGGTTTCCGTATGGGCCATGGTGAAATCAAGGATCATATGTTCCTGGATGGCTTGGAAGATGCTGAAACAGGTCGTTTGATGGGTTCATTTGCCCAAGATATGGCAAATACCAGAGGTTATACCCGCGAGCAGATGGATGATTTTGCGATTCGCTCATTAAAGCGTGCGCAAACTGCGGTCAATGAAGGCTACTTTGCTGATGAAATCGTGCCTGTAACAGTTAAAACCCGTAAAGGTGATGTGGTCGTTGATAAAGACGAACAGCCGTTCAATGCTAACATCGATAAAATTCCAACTTTGCGTCCTGCTTTCGCTAAAGACGGTACGATTACGGCGGCTAATGCTAGCTCGATTTCAGATGGTGCATCAGCTTTAGTAATTACCTCGGCTGACAATGCAGCAGCAAAAGGGTTGAATCCTTTAGCCAAAATTGTTGCTTATGCTTCGAATTCGCAACATCCATCTGAGTTTACTATTGCTCCAGTCGGTGCAATCCAGAAAGTGCTGGATAAAACCGGATGGGCCGCTTCTGATGTCGACCTTTGGGAAATCAATGAAGCCTTTGCCATGGTGACCATGTGCCCAATGGATGAGTTCAAGCTAGGCCCTGAAAAAGTCAACATCAACGGTGGTGCATGTGCTCTCGGCCATCCTGTGGGTTCTACCGGTTCACGTATTATCCTGACTTTGATTCATGCACTAAAACGTACGGGCGGCAAGAAAGGGATTGCAGCCCTGTGTATCGGTGGTGGTGAAGCGACTGCTGTGGCGATTGAATTACTGTAACCTCTTCCCTCATCCCATCCCTCTCCCATAGGAAGAGGGAGTTAAAAATCCTCCTGATCTGGAGGATTTTTTTCGCTTACATCTTGATAAAGCGTGTTCGCGCAAAATACCGCAAAGTGGCGTAGATTAAAGCAAGCACAATAAAAAGGGAGTTCTCCCATGCAGCTAAATCATTACCTCAATTTCCAAGGTCAGGCTGAAGCAGCCTTTAACTTTTATAAATCAGTTTTTGGAGGCGAATTTTCAAGTCTGAGTCGTTATGGTGAAATGCCAGCCGAAGAAGGTGTCACACTGCCGGAAGCGGATAAAAATAAAATCCTGCATATCTCACTTCCCATTAACGAATTTACAGAACTGATGGCATCTGATACGAATGATCAATTTTGCGCGCAAACCAATACCGTGTTCACGCAAGGTAATAACCACTATATTTCCATTAACTTAGACGCCAGCGAACAAGCTGAAGCACAACGACTCTTTAATACTTTATCGGTGAATGGTCAAATTGAGATGCCGCTTGAAAAGACCTTTTGGGGCGCACTTTATGCGGCCTTTAGCGATCAGTTTGGAATTCACTGGATGATCAACTGTCAACTTGAAGAAAGTTGAGAATTTTAATCAAGACATAAAAAAGCCGGACTCAATCCGGCTTTTTACAGCAGCATAATTTAAATTATGCACCTGTTTGATAATGTGCCTGTGCAACCGCAGTCGATGCCTGATACGGATTTTTGAAATCATTCAAACCGGCAGCTGCTTCCTGAATATCCTTACCTTCTTTAATCACGAAAGTGTCGAAACCGGAACGCTTCATGTAGTTCAACACATCTTTGAATACATCCCCAGTAGCACGCAGTTCGCCCTGGAAACCCTGACGGCGCAGAAGTGCTGCAAATGAATAACCACGACCATCATTAAAACCGGCAAACTCAATGAAGATGGCATCTAGCTGGTCCAGTGGAAATTCGTGGTTTTCAGGAGAAGCGTCTACAGTTAAGTACAATGCTTTTTTACCTGATACATTGCCAATCTGGTCTAACTGGTCCACAGTCAGAACCACATCACCCTGTGGCAAAACACCATCTTCACCAATCAATTGATAGGTATTGTCTGCAATCGTGCCATCTTTAGAGAGCACTTGAAGTGCGGTATTAAGCATATGCACGCTCCTTGAATGGTTGAATGCCGACACGGCGATAAGTATCAATAAACTCTTCACCATCCTGACGCAGGTCAAGATAAGTATTCAGAATTTCTTCTACAATATCCGGCACGACTTCGGCTGCAAATGATGGGCCAAGAATATCACCAATTGAAGCATCATGATCGGCATTTCCACCAAGCGTAATCTGGTAGAATTCTGCACCTTTTTTATCTACACCTAGAATACCAATATTACCAACGTGGTGATGACCACAGGCATTCATACAACCTGAAATATTCAGATCCAGTTTGCCTAAATTGTAAATTGTATCCAGATCATCAAAACGGCGTGAAATCGCTTCCGAAATTGGAATAGATTTGGCATTGGCCAATGAACAGAAGTCACCGCCCGGGCAGCAAATGATGTCAGTCAAGAAACCGATATGCGCACGTGCCAAGTTGTTTTGGTCAAGGGTTTGCCATACAGCGAACAAATCTTTTTGCGGTACATCAACAAGCGCAATATTTTGCTCATGCGTGGTACGCAGCTCACCGAAAGTGTACTTGTCTGCAAGGTCTGCAATCAGGTTCATTTCTTCAGTGCTCACATCACCCGGTGCAATTCCGGCACGTTTCAGTGAAATCGTCACAATACGATACCCTTTCACTTTATGGGCATTGGTATTGATGTTGAACCACTGTTTGAATTTCGGATATTGCGCGAACAATTCAGTGAAATCTTCATCTGCATAATCTTGGTAATCGAATGGCGTGAAGTTCTCATCCATTTTTGCCAAGGTGTCTGCATCAATTTTCAGTGTTTTAACCGTATGCGCAAATTCAGCTTCAACTTTCTCGGCAAATACTGCTGGTGTTAAGGCTTTTACCAGAATCTTGATACGCGCTTTATATTTGTTGTCGCGACGGCCATGCAAGTTATACACACGAAGTACTGCTTCCAGATAAGCAATCAGGTCTTCACGCGGCAAGAACTCACGGATAAAGCTACCAATGATTGGGGTGCGACCCAAACCACCACCGACTTTAATCTTGTAACCGATTTCGCCTGCTTCATTACGCACGATATATACACCAATATCGTGGAATGCAGTGGCTGCACGGTCAATCTCTTCCAGCGCAGAGACTGCAATCTTGAATTTACGTGGCAAGAAAGCAAATTCCGGGTGGAAAGTTGACCATTGACGGATCAATTCACAGGTCGGACGCGGATCGGCAATTTCACCGGCAACCACCCCTGCATACTGGTCCGTCGTAGTATTACGGATACAGTTCCCTGAAGTCTGGATCGCATGCATTTGCACGGTCGCCAGTTCAGCCAGCATATCCGGCACATTTTCCAGTGCAGGCCAGTTAAACTGGATATTTTGGCGGGTCGAAATATGCGCGTAGCCACGGTCATATTCTTTTGCCAAATCAGCCACTTTACGAAGTTGTTTTGAATTCATCAAACCATATGGCACGGCAATACGTAACATTGGCGCATAACGCTGTACGTACAAACCATTTTGCAGACGAAGCGGACGATACTCATCTTCAGTGAGTTTACCGGCTAAATAACGTTCCGTCTGGTCTCGGAACTGTGCAACACGTTCATTAATCAGTTGCTGATCAAAATCAGTATATAAATACATGGCGTACAGCTAGTAGTTTCTATTATATCGCCGGCAAGGATAGCGAGATTGAACCTATCAATAAAATGCTTTTTATACATATTTCATAGCGGTTTTATTGATAAGCCTGACAAACTTTCACGGATCTCTGTATTTACAGCATTGGATTAAATTTAAAGTAATAATGATGAAAATCTTCAATCATTATTACTTATTTTCATATAGAAATATTTCTCTCTACTTTCGTTATCTACTCTATTAACACGTTAAAAATATTACCACTTTTGACTTTCTCCCAATTGCTGTCCTACAAATTCATAGCGTATCGTTGAGCGTGAGAATTTAATCGGACAAGCCAGTTGTGCTTCAGTTTGTTGACTCTGGGCTTTAAGTGGCACCTGTACCACCCAGCCTCGCTGCTGAGCCAGATCAGAATGTAACGCTTCTTCAAGTTTAAGTACTGGTTCGACGCAGACATCCAGCGCGGCAAACTGTGTTTGCCATTCAGATAAAGGCTTGGTCTTGATTGTATTTTGAATCGCCTGCTTCACCTCAGTACGATCTTCTTCAGCAAAAGAATTGCCCTTTTCCAGAATAATTGGCAGCTCTAAGGCCTGTGCCAGCCCCTGCATAAATTGTGGTTCCAGACTGCCAATTGACAGATAACGTCCATCCTGGGTTTCATAATAGTCGTAAAAAGTCCCGCCATTCAGATACCCCGATTCCGGCCGCTGATGCTGATTGCCAGCCAGACTGGCAGAAGCTGCCAGATTATTCATTGTCACCACGCAATCGGTCATGGATATATCAATATATTGTCCTTTGCCACTTTGCTGACGTTCAATTACGGCAGCCAAAATTGCAATTACGGCATGCATGGAACCACCTGCAACATCGGCGACCTGAATTCCCAAGGCTGGTGGACCATTTTCAATCCGGCCACTGTGTCCGGCAATGCCAGATAAAGCCAGATAATTAATGTCGTGCCCTGCCTTATCTTTATATGTGCCAGTTTGGCCATAACCGGTAATGGAACAGTAAATCAGTTTCGGGTTAATTTCGCTTAAGGTTTGATAGTCTAGCCCTAGGCGTTGCATCACACCGGGGCGAAATTGCTCAATCACAATGTCATAATCTGCAATCCTGGCTTTGACCAGTTCGATATTTGCAGGATCTTTCAGATCCAGAGCAACCGATTGCTTGTTACGGTTCAGATAACTCTGTGAGGTGGCCTGCCCATTGGCAAAAGGTGGCATTAACCGTAGCAGGTCCGGTCGGGTTGGTGATTCAATATGCACAACTTCTGCACCTAAATCAGCAAGATATAAAGTGGCAAACGGGCCGGGTAAAAGTGTAGAAAAGTCTAGGATTTTCAATCCTTTTAATGCATATGACATTGGAGTATTTGCTCTACTTCTATTGCTTTTTTTAGCATCATAAGAATATAAATGCACAAAAACAATGTCATGTTCAGCCATTTACCTTGATAGTTTCGGCAATCTAATATGTAAGAAAATGGCAAAGGTATTCTTGTAAATTGCCATTGCTTTATTATTTTTTGTCATTTAGGTCAATTATTAGTGAACATTAAAGAGACTGAAGGATTAAACATGAGTCGTGATACGATCAGTATCCATTTCGTCAACGCAGCTCTATCTGGCGTTAAACGTCTGGGCATGGATGTCGATACTTTATTGTCTCACGTCGGGATTGAAGCAGAACTGCTGCATCAGCCCAAAGCGCGTATTTCACCTGAACAATATACCCGCTTTATAAAAATGTTGTGGATGGTGACTCAGGACGAGCATGTCGGTTTTGATAAACAGCAACGCCGTCTGGGTACATTTGCGATCATGTGCCAGCTGATTATTCATGCCAAAACCCTCGGTGATGCACTGGAACTTTCTTCCCAGTTCTACAAACTCTTCGGTGATGACTGGTCGGTGACCCTGGAACGTGACAAGCACGAAGCACGTCTGGTTCCGTTGATTCCAAATGCAATGGATCCGGATCATTTTATTACCGAAAGTATGCTAATGATCTGGCATGGTCTGGCTTCCTGGCTTATTGAGCGTCGTGTACCACTGGAACGCGTACACTTTAGCTATCCACGTCCAGCCCATGCTGATGAATATGATGCTTTATTCTTTGCACCAGTGATGCAGTTTGACATGCCACGCACTGAAATTACCTTTGCTGCAGACTATCTGGACCTGCCCGTTCGCCAGAATGAAGAAACTCTGGAAGAGTTTTTGAAAGCAGCACCGGCCCAACTGCTGGTGAAATTCAAAAATACCAATTCACTGACCTCCAGAATCCGTGATGTGCTGAAGAGCCAGATTGGTGAAGAAATGCCAACCTTGAATGATGTGGCATCGATGTTATATCTATCACCGCAAACCTTGCGTCGCCGTCTGGCAGCCGAAGGCAAAAGCTATCAAGGTGTGAAAGATGCCTTGCGCCGTGATGCCGCAATTCACCTGTTACTTAACCCTGATCTTACCCTTGAAGATGTCGCGCAACAGGTCGGTTTCAGTGAAACCAGTACCTTCCACCGTGCTTTCAAAAAATGGACAGGTGTGACTCCGGGTCTGTATCGTCAATTACACGGTTATCATTAAGCTGATACTCCCGAACCGATAAAAATTAAAATCGTTTCTCTCCGCCTAAGCTCCCTAGCTTAGGCTTTTTTTATAGTTAAAATTGGCTAAATCGCTCAAATGATCTGGCCCGTTCTCGTCATTGCACTTCAAAAATTAAGTATTACACTCGAGTCATTAGAATAAATTTCATCAAATCAATAAAAGGGACAAGCTATGAGCGAGGCATATATTATTGACGCCATTCGTACCCCACGCGGAAAAGGCAAAAAAGATGGATCTTTATATCAGGTAAAACCCATTTCCTTACTGACTGGCTTACTCAACGAACTTCAGGCGCGTCATCAGTTTGATACCGCAAAAGTGGATGATATCGTGCTCGGCTGTGTCACCCCCATTGGTGATCAGGGTGCCGATATTGCCAAAACGGCTGCCATCGCTGCCGGCTGGGACAATGATGTAGCGGGTGTGCAAATTAACCGTTTTTGTGCTTCCGGTCTGGAAGCTGTCAATCTGGCCGCACAAAAAGTCCGTTCAGGCTGGGAAGATCTGGTTGTTGCAGGTGGAGTCGAATCCATGTCCCGCGTGCCGATGGGTTCAGACGGCGGTCCTTGGGCACTGGACCCTGAAACCAATATGGCCTGTGACTTTATTCCACAAGGTATTGGTGCAGATTTGATTGCTACCATTGACGGTTATAGCCGTGCAGATGTAGATCAGTTTGCCGAACAATCACAAAAGAAAGCAGCTGCCGCTCAAGCCAATGGTTATTTCAACGCCTCTGTTATCCCGGTAAAAGACAAAGCTGGTGTAGTAATTCTGGACAAAGACGAATTTATCAAACCGACAACGACTGCAGAAGGCTTGGGCAAACTCAATCCAAGTTTCGCCACTATGGGACAAATGGGCTTTGATGCGATTGCCCTGCAAAAATATCCTGAAGTGGGTGCTGTCCATCATGTGCATCATGCCGGGAATTCTTCAGGCATTGTCGATGGTGCGGCTGTGGTTTTGATCGCATCGGAACAAGCAGTAAAAGAACAAGGTCTGAAGCCACGTGCCAAAGTACTGGCGACGGCACTGGTCGGTGCAGATCCAACCATTATGCTGACCGGCCCTGCCCCGGCTGCTCGTAAGGCCTTGGCGAAAGCCGGTTTAACAATTGATGATATTGACCTGTTTGAAGTCAATGAAGCTTTTGCTGCCGTGGTGATGCGCTTTATCAATGAGATGAAGGTTGATCCTGCCAAGGTGAATGTTAACGGCGGTGCAATTGCCATGGGACATCCACTCGGTGCGACTGGTGCGATGATTTTAGGGACATTACTGGACGAGCTAGAACGCCAGGGCAAAAAGCGGGGTCTGGCTACACTTTGTGTGGGTGGCGGTATGGGCATCGCAACCATTATTGAACTGGTATAAGGAGAAAAATAATGAGCGCAATTCAATATCAAAAAAATGAAGATAATATTGTTATTTTAACGTTTGATTCTCCAAACCAGTCTGCCAATACCATGAATGCCGACTTTCGCACGGCACTGGATGAAGTCGTTGCCCAGTTACAAGCAGATGAAGATATTGCCGGGATTATTTTCCGTTCAGCGAAAAAAACTTTCTTTGCTGGTGGTGATCTGGACGAACTGATTCAAGCCACTCCTGAACATGCAACTGAATTCTTCAATATGATTGAAGAGATGAAAGCCAAACTACGCTATATCGAAACTCTCGGTATTCCTGTTGTTGCTGCATTGAATGGTACGGCGCTTGGCGGTGGCTGGGAAATTGCCTTGTGTGCCCATCATCGTATTGCCCTGAATGACCCTAAAAGCAAATTTGGCCTGCCTGAAGTCACACTGGGTTTATTACCAGGTGGCGGTGGTATCGTCCGTAGCGTCCGCCTGCTCGGTCTGCAAAATTCCCTTCCTTTATTGATGGAAGGCAAACAGTTTGGAGTCGATAAAGCCAGATCTTTAGGCTTGATTCATGAGGTCGCAGACAGTACCGATGAATTGCTGGAAAAGGCCATTGCCTGGATCAAAGCCAATCCAAAATCTCAGCAGCCATTCGATGTAAAAGGCTATAAAATTCCAGGTGGTAGCCCTTCGACACCAGCAGTTGCCCAGATGCTGGCTATTGCTCCGGCGATGCTGCGCGATAAAACCAAAGGCTGCTACCCTGCACCTGAAGCGATCATGTCGGCTGCGGTAGAAGGTGCACAGGTCGATGTCGATACAGCCCTGACCATTGAATCACGTTACTTTACTTATCTTGCCATCGGTCAAATTTCTAAAAATATGATTAGCACCTTCTGGCATGGCCTGAATACGATCAAGTCCGGTGCCAGTCGCCCTCAAGGTATTGAAAGATGGAAAGCCACGAAAGTCGGTATTCTAGGTGCGGGCATGATGGGGGCTGGGATCGCCTACGCGACTGCCAGCACAGGCATTCCTGTGGTATTAAAAGATATTTCAATCGAAGCGGCTGAAAAAGGCAAAGCCTATAGCCAGAAACTGCTGGATAAAAAAGTCGCTCAAGGGCGTTTATCAGCCGAGAAACGAGATCAGGTTTTAAGCCTGATTCAAACAACTGCATCTAATGCAGATCTAGCCGGTTGCGACCTGATCATTGAAGCAGTTTTTGAAAATCCCGCGCTCAAGGCTCAAGTCACGCAAGAGGCAGAGCAATATCTTGCCAGCAACGGCGTAATGGCTTCGAATACCTCGACCCTGCCGATCACAGAATTAGCCCAGGCTTCAAAAAATGATCAGAACTTTATCGGCCTGCATTTCTTCAGTCCGGTCGATAAAATGCAGCTGGTGGAAATTATCAAAGGTAAAAATACCTCGGCAGAAACGCTGGCCAAAGCTTTCGATTTCGTGCAGCAAATTGGCAAATTACCGGTTGTGGTAAATGACAGCCGTGGCTTCTTTACCAGCCGCGTGTTTGGTACCTTTGTACAGGAAGGTTTATGCCTGCTGGCAGAAGGTGTACACCCGGCGCGAATTGAAATGGCTGCACTCAAAGCCGGTATGCCGGTGGGTCCGTTGGCGATTCAGGATGAGGTGTCCTTGACCCTGTCTGAACATGTGGCCAATGAAAGATATAAAGCCTTGCAGGCACAGGGACAGTCAATTTCTCGTTCACCTGCGGATGACGTGATTCACAGCATGATTCACGAATTTAACCGTAAAGGTAAGGCTGCAGGCGCAGGTTTTTATGATTATCCGGCTGATGCCAAAAAGCAGCTCTGGTCTGGTCTCAGCCACTGGAAAAAAGACAACGATATTTCTGAACAGGAAATGATTGACCGCTTCCTGTTTGTACAGGCACTGGATACCGTACGCTGTCTGGAAGAAGGTGTCCTTGAATCTGTAGTCGATGCCAATGTGGGTTCTATTTTTGGTATTGGCTTTGCTGCCTGGACGGGCGGTGCTGTACAATTCTTGAATCAGTATGGACTGGCCAAAGCTGTGACCCGTGCCAAAGTACTTGAAAATAAGTATGGCGAACGCTTCAAAGCTCCGCAACTCCTCAAAGATCGCGCAGCACATGCCCAGCCGATTCAATAGTGTGGCCACTTAAATAAAAAAGAGGAACGTGTTTCCTCTTTTTTATCTTTCAGATTTGCTTCAAGCACGGAACAGAGTTATGTGATGACAGATTTTGATCTGCTTTTTGATTAATTTATGTTATAAAGTTACATAAGTTTGGTATCCACGTGGGTAAGACCTATGACTGATCACAGTTCACCTGAAAAATCTCCTTGGGGTTGGAAAGCACTTATTATCTTCTGTATTTTAGGTGGATTATTCATGCTTATTTTTTGGCTTGCAGTAAGTAATGAACCGGATTATATGCCAAGCCAGCAAAATAAACAGAACACCCAGCAACACGCTTTTAAAAATGCACCAACGATGTCTCCAGAAGCGCTTGCCAAAGCTCAGGCAGATCGTGAAGCACGTGAAGCTGCCAATGTGGCTCCTACAGATACGACAGCCACTGAGCATCATATGTCAGCTGAAGAACATGCCAACATGGATAATGCCGAGCACAGCTCAAATCCAGCACATGGCCACTGATCCAGATTCAGTCTATGCATAAAAAAGCGAGGTCAATGCCTCGCTTTTTTATATTTGAATGGCTGAAAATTAAAGCTTTAAATACATATCAATATGGGGAATGCTACAATCCAGATATTCCTCGCCCTGAGCTTCGAACCCGAGCGCTTGATAGAAGCCAATGGCATGCACTTGCGAAGACAGCTTGACCAACTCGCGCTGCTCGGCACGCGCATAGTCAATCACGGCCTGCATCAGGCGCTGCCCGATCTTCAAACCACGATGTGACTTTAAAACTGCAATGCGACCTACACTGTTATTTGTCAGCAATCTTGCAGTGGCTATCGCCTGATCCTGCTGAAAAACAATGAAATGTACAGCAACCGCATCTTCAGCATCCCATTCATCTTCAGCTGCAATATACTGTTCTTGAATAAATACGGCTTCACGAATCACTTTGGCATACACTCCCAAATCTTTCCAGCTGCCGGACACTATTTTCAATTCTGGATTATTTAGCATTTAGAACCAATTCCCTGCTGATCCCATTGATCATTGAGCAACAATTCCAGTGAATGTTTCTGGATTCCATACATCTCTTTTAAGGCCTGAATTTCTGCCAGAACCGCCTGATCAGGTTGTTGATAGTCTTTGCGTTTTGTTGCCAGAATCATTTTATTTTTACTGGTATGTTCTAGCGCCACAAATTCAAAAACTTTGGTTTCATAACCATAAGCTTTGAGCAATAAAGCACGAATGGTATCAGTCAGCATTTCGGCCTGCTGTCCCGCATGAATACCGAATTGCAACATCGGACTCAGGACTTTCGGTGCTTGTAACTGTGGACGTAACTCCTTATGACAACATGGCGCACACATGATTATCTGTGCATTCAGGCGAATGCCACTATGAATCGCAAAATCTGTTGCTACATCACAGGCATGCAAGGCAATCATTACATCCAGTCTTTCTGGCGCATAAGTACGCACATCCCCCTGGAAAAAGTCCAGTTGATCAAAACCAGATTGCTGCGCGACATTCTGGCAGAACTCGACCATTTTTGGATTAAGCTCTACCCCCGTGACATACGGCGTTTGACCATGTTTTTGCATATAGTCATATAAAGCACAGGTCAGATAGCCTTTGCCCGAACCAAAATCTACCACGCGCAGGCCTTCAGCCTGTGGCTTGATCTGCGTCAGCGCGCCTGAGAAAATTTCCACAAACTTGTTAATCTGTTTCCATTTGCGCGCCATGCTCGGAATGATTTGCCCTTTTTGATCGGTAATGCCAAGATGCTGGAGAAAAATACTGTCCTGATCCACAAACCGCTGTTTCATCCGGTCATGACTTTGTTCAGCGGGCTTTGCCTGAGTAGCAGATCCTGTATGTTTGTTGCGTGTCAACATGGCTTTTTTCTTGTTTTTTTTCAGCTGTAATTCTTCATCTACTGTCATCAGATTGGCCTGCTTGCAACATGCTAGCAATGTAGTCACCTGCGATAACGCTTCTTCCAAAGGATAGTTTTTAGTGACATCCTGCGTCTTGTAGCGATACAGGCAGCTCAATACCCGTTGTTCATTTAATGTAATGACTCGCCAGGTCATTTTCTCTAAATCCTGCAGCTCACCCTTATACTGGCTTAAGATCAGACGATCAAACTGATTCCTTTCAACAGTTTGCTGAAATGTATCCAGGAATTGCTGTTCCTGGTCCGAGAGAGTTGCCAATGTTGACATAGATAAAACCTGAAATGAATTGCATATTAAGTTTAAATCTTCTTAACCTAAAAGCAAAATTGAATTACTATACAAGTGTATATTTGAAGAAAGAATGACAATGATGCAGAATGCTCCACTGGTTCCAGATTATGATCAGAATGAGGAACGGATTAACTATGTCAGTCATGGTATAGGTGCCGGACTCTCCGTTGTTGCCGGTATTCTTTTAATTATTAAAGGTTCTTATCTAAGTACCGGACAATGGATTGGGCTTTGGGTCTATGCGCTCAGCATGATTTTGCTGTTTTCTGCTTCCATGCTTTACCATATGGCCACCACAGCAGACCGTCGTTATTTTTACAAAAAAGTCGATCATACCGCGATTTATTATTTGATTGCCGGAACCTATACCCCGTTTCTGTCAATCGCCATTCCCACCCCTAAAGCCCATTATTTATTGATTGCGCTGTGGGTGATTGCCATCCTTGGTACACTTTTCAAGTTCGTTTTCATTCATCGTTTCCAGAAACTTTCTTTGGCTGCTTATCTGGCCATGGGCTGGCTGGCACTGCTGGTCATGGATGATATGCAGCAATATCTAAGTGCTCAATCTTTAACCTTTCTCATCATTGGCGGATTGGCTTATACCGTGGGTGCATTGTTTTACGCTTTAAAAAGAGTAAGATATACCCACGCTATCTGGCACATATTTGTATTGATAGGCGCAGGATCACATTTTCTGGCTATCTATCTTTACGTGATTTAATCATCTCCTTTTTCATTTCAGTGACCCTGAGCGAGTTTAAGCGAGAAGATTGCAGTTGTTTTTTTAAAAAATTACGCCTTTTTTAAAAAGATTACGCTTTTAAAACTAAGTTTTTTTATTTTTAGTAAGTGTAAGGTTTTCCATGGCGTCGTCTAATTCTGCTGCTCAGCCAGCACAAAATTCAAAATTTCGCGTTTTAACAGCGAGCTTGGTAGGTACCACAATCGAGTTCTTCGATTTTTATATTTATGCCACCGCTGCTGTTATTATTTTCCCGTATCTGTTCTTCCCTGCAAGTACAGATCCGATGACCGCAACCATTCAGTCTCTTGCGACTTTTGCCATTGCCTTTATTGCCCGCCCGATTGGTGCTGCATTATTTGGTCATTTAGGTGACCGGATCGGACGAAAAGCGACATTGGTCGCGGCTTTGCTGACCATGGGAATTTCAACCGTTGCGATTGGCCTGCTGCCAACTTATGCACAAATCGGGATTGCTGCGCCACTCCTGCTTGCACTGTGCCGTTTAGGTCAGGGCTTGGGTCTGGGTGGTGAATGGTCAGGTGCGGTACTGCTTGCGACCGAAAATGCGCCTGAAGGTAAACGTGCCTGGTATGGCATGTTCCCGCAACTGGGTGCCCCAATCGGCTTTATTCTGGCGACAGGTTCCTTCCTGACGCTTGGCGCTTTCATGTCTGAAGCTGACTTTATGGCGTGGGGCTGGCGTATTCCGTTTATCTCAAGTGCCTTGTTGGTAATTATGGGTTTATGGATCCGTTTAAAATTGCATGAGACCCCTGCTTTCCAGAAAGTACTGGATAAACAAAAAGAAGTGAATGTTCCTTTTGTTCAGGTATTCAAAAAGCATTCCCGCATGCTGGTTCTGGGTACGATTGCTGCAATCTGCACCTTTGTCGTGTTCTACCTGACTACGGTATTTGCGCTGCAATGGGGAACCAAACAACTTGGTTATTCTCGTGAAGAATTCCTGCAATTGCAGTTAGTTGCAACCCTGTGTTTTGCTGCATTCATCCCGCTTTCAGCAGTTTTGGCAGAGAAATTTGGCCGTAAGACTACTTCGATTGCGGTATGTGTCGTTTCTGCGATCTTCGGTATTTTCTTTGCAGATATGCTTGAATCTGGCAGTACCCTGGTGGTGTTCCTGTTTTTGTGTATTGGTCTGTCAATCATGGGCTTAACCTATGGGCCTATCGGTACCGTATTATCTGAAATCTTCCCGACTTCAGTCCGCTATACCGGTTCTGCATTGACTTTTAACCTGGCAGGTATCTTCGGTGCATCATTTGCTCCGTTAATCGCCACCAAACTGGCGACTACTTATGGTTTGTCTGCAGTCGGTTACTACCTGACCGCAGCATCGATCCTGTCCCTAGTCGCGTTTCTGATGATTCGTGAAACCAAGAATGATGATGTAAATAACCAGATCTAAGATTTTAGATGGATGAAAAGCCAGCATTCGATGCTGGCTTTTTTATGATTTCACAACAAAACTCTGCTACTTATCTCGTTAAATTTGCTCAACAATCAAATGGACTCAATTCAAAAAATGAGGCACGGGTATGCAAGATTTCATCGAATCCTTATCACAGGAACAGCTGGTCAATATCATTATTTTACTGGAAGATGATAAGAAAAAAGAAGCTGTTGGCTATATCACCGGGAATACCCCTTTAGATGAAGTTCAGGCGCTGCAAGTAATTGAAGAGATTGTGCGTGAACACGACATCGTCATGAAACATGAAAGTACCGGCCCACGTTTTAGTGATGATGCTGATGATATTGACCTGGTCACGCCTCCCTTGGAAATTCCCAATCATCCTAGTTTGAGTGCACCTACAGAAGCTGAAATCACTGCACAACAATTACGTGAAAATGTACCGCCCCGAAAAATCGAAAAGAAAATCTGGATAATAGCAACAGTCGCTGTCATCTTGCTGATTCTGATCTGGCTGATCAGTTAATCCTGCACAGAAGGCGAACTGACTTTAAATCAGTTCGATAATATCAATGGTAGGTGGTACCCGGAAGCGAAAAGGTACACCAACCAGCCCCGTTCCAACTGTCACGAACACATCTGCATGTTCATGACGGTACATGCCTTTCTTATGTCCTAAAATGGACACTCTTTTCATCACATAATCGGTCAGCCAAGGCAGCTCCACCTGCCCGCCATGGGTATGCCCGGACAGCATCAAAGGACGCGTTGGCAGTTTTGGAACCATATCGACCGTATCCGGGTTATGCGAAAGAATGATCCAGGGCTTGTCCTGAGGGAGATCAGGCAAACTGCGCATATCAGCTTTTCCAGCCCAGAGGTCGCCTACGCCCAAGAGACGGAACTCATCAAATTCGACAATTTGACCTTCAATATCCATGACCTGATTGAC
Source organism: Acinetobacter sp. SFD (assembly GCF_001647575.1). Classification (NCBI taxonomy): domain Bacteria; kingdom Pseudomonadati; phylum Pseudomonadota; class Gammaproteobacteria; order Moraxellales; family Moraxellaceae; genus Acinetobacter; species Acinetobacter sp. SFD. The sequence continues at coordinate 14,603 of NZ_LSZJ01000018.1, read as the reverse complement.
TTGCAGTGCATAATGCAACAATTCCTGAATCGGGGGGCCAGGATATTGCTCGTCATGGTTACCATTGACTGAATAGACCGGAGCGTGAATCTCTTTTAAAACTGCCAGCTCTTGAGCCAGTTTATTTTCCGGTTCGTAGGTCCAGTCGCCGGCGACCACCACCAAATCAGGCTGAATATGATTTAATTTATGTACAATTTGTCGTAACTGCCGTTCATGCCCTGAAAACAGACCGATATGCAAGTCTGCAATCAGGGCGATTTTGACCGGTTTCTGTAAACGTTTATCCGCATTGATCTGATATTGTGTCGTTTTCACTTGAATTAGATGCGGCTCAATAAAGCGTGCATAACTTAAAACCGCACTGAGTAGAAATACAAAAACAGCTTCATGTAGCGAATAATGACCCGTCCATCCAGCAAAAATACTGAAGAACACCAATGGGATTAATAAATAGGAAAGATAAAAAGCCAGTAAATGACAGAATGCTTTAAATGGGTGAATGGTCTCGGTGCGGGTTTGACTCGACCAAGCCTGATACACAGCCCAGATGGCGAGAATGGCCATGCCGAGATAACAATAAAAAAGTACGGAATTTGAATCCCACATATATTCGCCTTGTTTCAGTCAAGCAGTATATCACTGGCTTTATATTTATCTTTTCATAGCTGGCAATTATACTCAATTCTAATTTTTCATTCTGCGACTTATATGGCCAATGCTTCCAGCGATCAAATCTATCTTCAATCCTCAGGTTTTATCCGCACCCATCGTTATAAAGCCGGCATTTTACTAAGCTGTAGTCTAGTACTGGGACTTCCTGCATGTAGCACCTTACCCAAGCAAACTGAACAGCCAAGCCAGATGGCATTTGAAACTGATACCTCGCAAACCAGTCTGGCTCAAATTATTGAACCTTTACGTGAACAGAATATCGGTCTGACCGGTTATCGCGTGCTTTATGATCCATTGGAAGCACTGGCTGCACGTATGCAGCTGATCCATAAAGCAGAACGCAGTCTGGATCTGCAATATTACATCTGGGATAACGACCGCATTGGCGCCCTCGCCCTGCATGCCATTATTCAGGCAGCGGACCGTGGTGTAAAAGTACGCCTGTTGATGGATGATAACAATGCCAAGAAAATGGAAGGGATTTATCTGGCCTTGAACCAGCATCAGAATATCGATGTGAAACTGTACAACCCTTATCGTTTCCGTAAATATCGCGCCATGGACATGGTGCTGGATTTAAAGCGAATCAATCGCCGCATGCATAATAAAAGCTTTATTGCTGACAACCAGATTGCACTGATTGGTGGGCGTAATATGAGCAACCAGTATTATAATGTCAGTGAAAACTATCAGTTCTCGGATGTCGATGTCATGCTGGTCGGTGCGGCTTCGGATGAAATCATCCATTCCTTCGATGAATACTGGAATGATGATTATGCTTATCCGGTACAAGAAATTGTCAATCCGCACCATCACGGGTTACGTTTCCCGAGCCTGAGGCAACAGCTTGAAGCCCATAGTCAGGATCCAGCCACAAAGAATTATCTGGATCTGGCAAATCGTTCTCTGGCCTTTGATCAATGGTTAGAACAGAAGATTCAGCTAGACTGGGTTGAAGCAGAAGTCGTCAAAGATCCACCCAGTAAAATCAAGGCCAAAGCCAAAACTGAAGAACATCTCAATTTCCAGTTATTACAGCATCTGGAAAAGCCTGAACAGAGTGTAGACATTGTCTCTGCCTATTTCGTGCCGGAAAAAACCGGTGCAGACCGTCTGAAAAAACTGGTGAATGAGAATATCAAGGTTCGGGTATTAACCAACTCATTTAAAGCCAATGACGTTTCTGTAGTACATGCCTTTTATGCCAAATATCGAAAGGACCTGCTGGAAAATGATGTACAGCTATATGAATTTCTGGCTGCCCCAGATTCACACAACTTAAACGTCAATACAGAAGAGATTGCCAAAAAAGCAAAAGTTAGCCTGAAAGGCCTGAGTCGCTCCAGTCTGCATGCCAAACTGATGGCACTAGACCAAAAACAGGTTTTCATCGGCTCATTTAACTTTGATCCGCGTTCAGCTTATCTGAATACTGAAATTGGTGTGTTGCTAAACAGCCCTGCTCTGGCAAAAGCCGTACACGAAACCATGGATCAGAATTTGAGTAAATATGCCTATAAACTGGTCTTGGACGCGAACCAGAACATTAACTGGAAAATCAGGAAAGCCAATGGCGAAATAAAAACCTTTAGCAAAGAACCAGGAATAAAATGGTATCAGAAAACCGGATTAAAACTGTTGTCGTGGTTGCCAATTGAAGGCTTTATGTAAGACTGATGCATAAATTTTATTTCTAAAAAACTCCGTTTACCGAGGCTTTTTTAATACTCGGGATTGCAACTCATGTAAGCCTTCCTGCATTTTTTCCTGTACCTCACGAGTCAGACTGTCTACCGTATGCCCCTCGGAAGAAATTGCAGGCAAAGCCATTAAATGTGCAGTAACTTCTGGCATTTCCAGTACTTTTTTGACATGGGCAGCAAAACTCAGATCATTGACATACGGCGCGACCAGATCCAGTTCACCCTGCTGATTCACATAACAGATCAAACAGATTTGCACTGGACGGTTAGCTTCAATCGCAGCCCCTAGAATCCGGCCATGAACTTTTTTAATAAAACGGCCATCTGAAGTCGTGGCTTCAGGAAAAAACAGCACCGGAATATCCTGCTTGAGAAAATCAGTAATTTGTTCACGAATTCTGACAGAATCTCCAGAACCACGTTTAATAAACAAGGTACCGCCGCCTTTGGCCAATTTTCCGAAAACAGGCCAGTTTTCAATCTCGGCCTTGGCCAGGAAAAATACGCGTGCTCCTGATCCCAGCACTGCAATGTCTAGCCAAGAGATATGATTGCTTACCCATAAAGCGGGTTCACGTGGAATCTCCCCATGCACCTGCACTTTAATATTAAAAACCTGACACAGTTGGCGGCAAAAATATTGCACATAACGGGTATTGGAGGGATTATTCGGATTTTTATATAAGCCATGACGAAAAACCAGATAAAATCCGTTACTAATGGCTGCCAGCAAGGCACCAATTTTTCTTGTATAGAGGAAGAATTTTGTCAAGCCACGTATGTCGGATGTTTGATCTTGTACAGTCGGGTTCATAAAACGTCACTAAAATCCTAAGCTAGATACAGGGAATATCCACGAATTAAACTCATTCTATACTGTTCATTCGCAACTTGCATTGATAATAAAAATCGGCCAATAACATCTATATCTACAATTTTAATTGGATTAAAAAATCATTCAAAATAAAACTATTGAAATATTAGATTGAAAAGGATCGCAGCCATGCCAGATCGAACACAGCCCGCGAGAGAAACACTTCAGCCTTTACAAGTGCTCAAATATATTTTGGGTGGCACCCTTATCTATGCCGTAGTACTGGTAACACTTGCACAACTATTTATTAGCGCACTTTAAACCTAAGCCGCACTAATTCAGTATCTGTATAGTCCGTTTTCTACTACACTTAAGTTTTTAAGTGGAGATCGGCCTGAGTGGAATATTTACAACAACATCGAGGGAAAGAGCGCGTCATTCTGGTGAGTGTCAGCGTACAAATGCTGGATGACCTTGATGCTGAAGAATTTCGTTTGCTGGCCCAGTCTGCAGATGCCGAAATTCTGGAACATATTCATGCTCAGCGGGTTAAACCTGATGCCAAATTTTTTATCGGCTCCGGCAAGGCAGAAGAAATTGCCGAACGTGTAAAAGAACTGGATGCCAATCTGGTCATTTTTGATCATGCCTTAACCCCTGCGCAAGCCCGGAACCTGGAACAGGTGATCAAATGCCGCGTGGTAGATCGTACTGAACTGATTCTGGATATTTTTGCCCAGCGCGCCCGTACCTACGAAGGCAAGCTGCAAGTTGAACTGGCACAATTACAGCATTTATCTTCGCGCTTGATTCGTAGTCGTGGCAATCTCGACAGCCAGAAAGGCGGGATCGGTTTGCGTGGTCCGGGTGAAACCCTGCTGGAAACAGATCGGCGCTTGCTACGTATCCGTATGGGGCAACTCAAGGCACGTATTGATAAAGTCCGCCAGACCCGGATGCAAGGTCGTGTAGCCCGTCAAAAAGCAGCTGTTCCAACAGTATCTTTAGTCGGCTATACCAATGCCGGCAAGTCGACCCTGTTTAATTTACTCGCCAATAGCGATGTTTATGCAGCCGATCAGCTGTTTGCCACTTTGGACCCTACCTTACGGCGTCTGGAATGGGATGGTATCGGCAATCTGGTATTGGCCGATACGGTCGGTTTTGTCCGTAATCTTTCCCATTCACTGGTGGAATCCTTTAAGGCAACGCTGGAAGAAACCGTTGAAGCCACACTGTTACTGCATGTGATTGATTCAAGTAGCCCAGATATGCTAGAACAGATTGAAGCCGTTGAAAAAGTGCTGAAAGAAATTGGGGCCGATGTTCCCATCCTTCAGGTTTACAATAAAATTGACTGTAGCGGTGAAGAAGCCAAAATTATTTATCGACGTCCGGGTGAACCGGAACGGGTCTATGTCTCGGCACATACTGGCGAAGGTATCGACCTGCTGCGTAAAGCGGTACATGAATCCTTGATGGGGCAACTGCAGTCCTTCGATTTAATTCTTAAACCCGCCTATGGCAAGCTGCGCAACCAGCTGTACAGCTTGAATGTGATTCAGTCTGAACATTATGATGATGAAGGCCAACTGCATCTGCACATTCGAATTGCACCACAAAAACTGGAACAATTGATTAAACAGGCGCATTTACCTTTAGACGAAATTTTGGGAAAACAGGCGCAGCAGTTTCAACGTCCACTGGAAGCGTTTGAAATCCAGTCAAAGATCGAGTAAAACTTGATAAGTAAACTTATTAATGATCAAAGTAATGAACTGGATAAAACAAATTGACTGGCCAGCATGGATCGGCACCCTGTTACTTATTGTTATCTTTCGGGAAGCTTCGGTCTGGTTAATGACCCAGCTGAATCATCCTGAACTGGGTAATCTGGTCGGGTTATTAAGCCTATTAATTGCACTTTTTACTTGGCGCTATTTCGGCAAACTCCCCGCTCGCCTGGTGGATACCAATAACAAACTGATGAAGGAAAGTGCCTTTGCTTTCCTTCCCGTCAGTGCAGGTGCCCTAATGATGCTGGTACATATGGGCCAGAAAATTCCGGCTTTTCTGTTCATCATGTTTTTTAGCACCCTAATTCCTTTATGGGTGTATGCCAAAATGGCCAAGCGCTGGTTATAGGAGTTCCGCATGTTATCTATTTTGTATGGCTTCGCGGTCACACTCATCGCCTATCTGATTGCCAAACCCTGTAACCGGATCATTCCGCAAATTCCCGTCATCGTATTTAGCATGTTTTTTGTGCTGGCACTTTTATTTGCACTCGGAATTCCCTATGAAAATTACATGGATGAAGTAAATCCACTTTTCAACCATTTACTCGGCTATGTAACAGTCGCATTGGCTATTCCTCTGGCTGCCATGCGCTATGATGATTTGCCGCTCAAAGCCATTATCGGCATTTTGGTCTTTGCCAGTATCAGTGCGGTTGCCTTACCGATGGGTCTGGCTTATCTGCTACATATGGCTTCTGCCGACATTCTGGCTTTTGCTACTCGTGCCGTCACTACACCAATTGCAATTAATATTGCCACCCTGCTGGATGCACCGATCAGTATGGTTATTCTGATTGTGATTCTCTCCGGTGTAATTGGTGCGGCTTTTTCTCCGTTTATTCTGAGACATATTAATGATGAACGTGCATCCGGACTCGCCTTGGGACTGGCAGCACATGCCATCGGCACAGCTCAGGCCTGGCAGCGTGGCAGTGTTGCGGGACGTTATGCTGCTTTTGGCATGGCGGTAAATGCAGTCTTTACTGCAATCTGGTTGCCAACTTTTATACTGTATCTGCAAAAAATGTGACTAGTGAATCAAATTAATTGTTTGTTTTATGTGGTAATCGTTCTTACTATAGAGTAAGAACACTAATCTCACCTAGGAACAGATATATGAAAAAGGTTCAATTCTTTTCAACTTTACTTTTAGCCTCTTTCAGCCATCTGGCTTTGGCCTCTGACCTTTCAGGGACATGGCGAAGCATTGATGACAAGACCGGCTCGTCTAAAGCATTCCTGGAGATTCGTGAGACATCGGAAGGCGTCTATACGGCTAAAATTACCAAAATCACTCCGCGCCCTGGTTATACAGCAAAAGAAACCTGTGTTTCCTGTCCCGCTCCATATACCAATAAGCCAATTCTAGGACTGGATGTACTGACAGGCCTGAAATACACAGGCAATAACAGTTTCAGTCAGGGCAAACTTCTCGACCCATTATCAGGCAACATTTACAATACCAAAGCGAAATTGAGTGCCAATGGAAAACGTCTGACATTGCGTGGCTATGTAGGGGTTTCAGCACTGGGCCGTAGTCAGACCTGGATCAAATATGAATAAGTCAGGTTTAATCACATAAAATGTGATTAATTTATGCTTTAGTAGATAGAAGCTTGCATTTTTATACATTAAGTTGTATGAATATTAGACACATGCTTTTTCATGCAATAAAGATTATGAAAATGTATTCGGGTAATGTGCAGCAACGTTCACCACATGGAATTGGGTGAACGTTAATTAAAAAAATAAGGATATAACATGCATAAAATTGCAGCTTTAACTATTATTTCAGCTTCTTTATTTACTGGCTCTATGGCGTTTGCTCAGGAACTGTCTGGCCTATGGCAACAGATTGATGATAAAACTGGCTCACCTAAAGCATTGATTGAAATGAAAACTGAAGCAGATGGTTCCTATACAGGAACGATTACTAAAGTCACACCCCGCCAGGGTTATACACCACGGGAAAAATGCATCAAATGTCCGGCACCTTATACAGATAAACCGATTTTGGGTTTAGATGTCATTAAAGGATTGAAGCCCACCACCAAAAATAACTTTGCACATGGCCAGGTACTCGATCCACTCACCGGCAAAATTTATGATTTAAAGGGGCGGATTTCCGCCAATGGGAAACGACTGACCTTACGTGGATATATTGGGATATCTGCTATCGGGCGTACACAAACTTGGATCCGTCAGGATTAATAAAATAGCACTTCGGTGTTGGGGATCTTTTATTTCATCCATAAAAAAAGAGATAAATATAATGAAACAATTTAAATTAGTATTAATGTTCTTCGTGACAATGATGAGCGGGATGATTTATGCACAGGATTTAACTGGCACCTGGCAGCAAATTGATGACAAAACCGGCTCACCAAAAGCGATTATTGAAATTCGTCAAAATGACAATGGGAGTTTTGCTGGAAAAATTGTCAAAGTGACTCCACGTCCAGGCTATACACCTCAGAAAACCTGCAATAAATGTCCGGCCCCTTATACCAATCAACCTATTTTAGGCATGGACGTTTTGACTGGTTTAAAAAATGTGGAAGGCACCAATAACTACGAGAAAGGTAGAGTGATTGATCCACTATCAGGTAAAATTTATGATGCCAAGGTACGCTTGAGTGCGAATGGCAAACGTTTAACCTTGCGTGGTTATGTTGGGGTTTCCGCTTTAGGCCGTAGCCAGACCTGGATCCGTCAGGACTAATAAATTCTGAGTATACAAAAGCTGCCGAATTGGCAGCTTTTTAGTGCATTCATTCTAGATTTTTTCAAATAATTATTGACTATTTTAGTAAGATTTCTAACATGAGCGGCGCTGATAAAAATTCTGTGGAATAAGCCTCTATGTTTAGAAAAATATTGCTTGTCATACTGCTAGCAGCATGTATGACCAACCTTTGGGCAAAAGATATTACCGGGATCTGGCAACAGATTGATGACAAAAGTGGGGCAGCAAAAGCCATCATTGTCATTTTCAAAGAGGACAACAACACCTATTCAGGCAAAATCGTAAAGATCACTCCTCGCCCGGGTTATACGCCACGTGAAAAATGCAATAATTGCCCCGCGCCCTATACCAATCAGCCTATTCTGGGAATGACCATTATCAGGGGCCTAAAACCTGTAGAAGGCACCAATAACTATGAAAAAGGTAAAGTTATTGATCCCTTGGCAGGTAAAATTTATGATGCAAAAATGCGTCTGAACAACACGGGGAAACGCTTAACTTTACGTGCCAGTATTGGTGTTTCTGTATTGGGCCGAAACCAGACCTGGATTCGGGCAGACTAAATTTAAAATTAAAAAAGCCACGTGTAATCACGTGGCTTTTTTAATAGCTTTACTTACATCACCGGATTGTTAACTGCAAACATCTGCTGGTCTTCCAGACGAAATGCCATCAGCTGATTGCCCCAAACACAGCCACCATCGACATTCTGAATCCTGTCTGAAATGGTTTTACCATTTAAGGCTGCCCAGTGACCAAACAGGATCTGATTACTTTTCGCAGCCTGAGACTCAAAATCAAACCAGGGTTTAAAGCCTTCCGGCATCGGATCATCCAGCCCATCTTTAAAACTGTATTCCAGACGTCCTTCTGTATCGGTTAAACGCATTCGGGTGAGATAGTTTACGATACAGCGAATACGTTCTTGACCTTGCAGTTGATCTGACCAAAGTGCCGGCTCTTTCCCAAACATCTCTTTGAGAAAATTATCCAGCACATCAAAGTCATCATGAGCAATAATTGCTTCTACTTCCTGTGCCAGCTGTGCAGTTTTTTCTGCACTCCAGAGACTCGGAATCCCGGCATGGGTCAGAATAGTCTGCTCATTGGGAAATAAACAAAGTGGCTGTTTACGTAGCCAGTCAATCAGTTCATCGCTGTCGATCGCATCAATGACATCCTGAACATTGTCTTTTGCTTTTACTGGCTTGATGCCGCGGGCATAGGCCAGCAACGTTAAATCATGATTTCCCAAGACAGTTGCAGCCGCACCCTGCTCAGCCAGTTTCTTGATAAACCGCAGTGCGCCAATTGAGTTTTCACCCCGTGCCACCAAATCTCCGGCAAACCAGATAAAATCCTGATCTGCATCAAACTTGATTTCTTTAAGCAAAGCTTTCAAAGCCTCAAAACAGCCTTGAACATCACCAATCACATAATTATATCGAGCAGTACGGTTCATCGTAATTTAAGCCACCATTTGATCTGAAAGTGCAACAAACTGTTCAAGGGTCAGGGTTTCTGGACGCGCCATCGGGTCAACACCCGCTTTTTCAAAACCATCTTCGACCAGCATACCCTTCAAGCTGTTACGCAAGGTTTTACGACGCTGGGTAAAGACATGAGATACCAGACGTGCCAGCGCTTTTTCATTCTTCGCCACAATCGGTTTAACTTTATAAGGCTCTAAACGGAATACCGCTGAAGTTACTTTTGGAGGCGGATTAAAAGAGCCTGGTGGTACTTCGAACAGGAAAGTCGGTTTACAGAAATATTGAATCATCACCGACAGACGGCCATATTCTTTGGTATTCGGTGATGCGGTAATGCGATCCACGACTTCTTTTTGCAGCATGAAATGCATGTCTTGCACTTTGTCACCAAATTCCAGGAGATGGAATAACAGTGGCGTTGAAATATTATAGGGCAAGTTACCAACGACACGTAATGGACGACCTTCCTGAAACAATTGAGAATAATCATATCTCAAGGCATCGGCTTCAATAATGGTTAAACGTTCGGGATGCGGTACACGGCCCGGCAGACCAGCAGCCAGATCACGATCCAGCTCAAGTACAGTTAAGGCATCACATTCACCAATTAAAGGTGAAGTCAAAGCGGCCAGACCCGGGCCAATTTCCAGAATGTTCTGACCTGGACGCGGATTGACTGAGCGTACAATTTTGGCAATGACACGCTGGTCATGTAAAAAGTTTTGACCAAATCTTTTTCGAGCCTGATGCCCTTCATCTTTTGGGTTTAAGGCATTAATTTGATACATAAAAACATTTCCAACGTGAGTGATGAACAATAATCAGTGGCGCGCCAGATCGAGGGCTAAATCGACAGCAACGTGCAGGCTGGAACTTTTCGCAAGTCCCGTCCCCGCAAGGGAGAGTGCTGTGCCATGATCAACAGAAGTTCGAATAAACGGTAAGCCGAGGGTAATATTAATGGCTTCACCAAAACCCTGTGATTTTAACACAGGTAAACCCTGATCATGATACATCGCCAGAACAGCATCGGCATCTTTTAGGTTTTCCGGGGTAAACAAAGTATCAGCAGGTAGGCTTAAACTCATGTTGATACCTTGAGCACGATAGCTTTCGAGTACCGGATTGATCACTTCAATTTCTTCCATCCCCAAGTAACCACCCTCACCCGCATGCGGATTTAAACCGCAAACCAGTATCTTCGGCTGTTCAATCTTGAATTTGGATTTCAGGTCGTGAATCAGAATATCAATCACCTGATGCAAGCGTTCAGGCGTAATCGCATCTGCCACGGCACGAAGCGGAAGATGGGTAGTAGCCAAAGCCACACGTAAGGTTTTGGTGGCCAGCATCATCACCACACGCGGGACACCAGCAAATTCCTGATAATATTCGGTATGGCCACTAAAAGAAATGCCTGCTTCATTAATTACAGATTTTTGTACAGGCGCAGTCGCGACGCCGACACTTTTGCCTGACATTGCATAGTCTGCAGATCGACGAAGTTGCTCCAGTACATAAGCAGCATTGTTCGGATTCAATTCACCCAATACCACCTCTTGCTGCAAAGGTACATGCTCTACAAAAAGCTCACCGATACCTGAAGATGCATCCTGCCCGTGATATGGAATCAGCTCAACCGACAATTTAAGTGTCTGAGCACGTTGCTTGAGCATATCCATATCCGCCAATACCACAATTGGGCGCTCATCAACACGCTCTGCAAGACTCAGGCTAATATCAGGACCAATTCCGGCAGGTTCCCCAGTGGTGACATATAAAGGCAGCATCATCTTCTCAATTTGGCAAAGCTGGAAAATATTATAACCCGATCACGTCTACGCTGTAGTGATCATTGCAAAGAGTACTTATAAATCAATATTTTGATACGATTGAAACTATGGTTACAAATATAGTTGCAGTTTTTGCAGCATATAATAGCTTAGGTCTTTCTTTCACCAGGGAGATTAGATAAAATACAGCGCTTGAAATTTTAATTTTCATTTGTGATTCTTCACGTATTCGTTTAGAATCGCGTCTCCTTTAGTTTGGACAGATTCCATAGTCCAAACCAACTATAATAGGTAGTGGTTTAATGAAAACTCTCAGCGCTAAGCCAGCTGAAGTTCAACACGACTGGTACGTTGTTGATGCTTCTGGCAAAACTTTAGGTCGCCTTGCGACTGAAATCGCTCGTCGTTTACGCGGTAAGCATAAAACTTCTTATACTCCTCACGTTGACACTGGCGACTACATCGTAGTTATCAATGCTGAAGAAATCACTGTGACTGGTAAAAAGTCACAAGATAAGAAATACTATCGCCACACTGGTTTCCCTGGTGGTATCCGTGAGACTAACTTTGAAAAGTTAATCGCTCACAAACCAGAAGCAGTTCTAGAAAAAGCTGTTAAAGGTATGTTACCTAAAGGTCCTCTTGGTTATGCAATGATCAAGAAAATGAAAGTGTATGCAGGTACTGAGCATCCACACGCTGCTCAACAGCCACAAGTTTTGGACATCTAAGGGATAACAGCACATGGCTACTAATTATGGTACAGGTCGCCGTAAGACCGCAACTGCACGTGTTTTCCTATCAGCTGGTACTGGTAAACTCGTAATTAACAACCGCACTCTTGAACAGTATTTCGGTCGTGAAACTGCTCGTATGGTTGTTAACCAACCACTTGAGCTTCTTGAAGCGACTAACAAATATGACCTTTACATCACTGTTGCTGGTGGTGGTATCGGTGGTCAAGCAGGCGCTATCCGTCACGGTATTACTCGTGCACTGATCGCTTCTGACGAAACTTTAAAACCTGCTCTTCGTCAAGCTGGTTTCGTTACTCGTGATGCTCGTGAAGTTGAACGTAAGAAACTTGGTTTACGTAAAGCTCGTAAACGTCCTCAATTCTCTAAACGTTAATTCGTTTACCGAATCGGACAAAAAACCCTGGATTTTCCAGGGTTTTTTTATGGGTATATTAGTCGAGTAGATGGAAAGATTTTCTCTTTATTGTTCATGCACATCTTTACCCCATACCCCTTCATGGCACCAGAATGACTTCATCAAATAATAATTTGCAATCCCAATACAGATAAACAGCAAAATGATAGGAAGCTTGATCAGCATTTTATTTTCCTCCAGTTGTTTTTCTTATAATCTACCCCGACTCAAAAGGAGTGACTTTTGATGATTAGTGCTTTTTGGGTTGAATTTTAGTATCCTAGTCTATTCATTAGAAGCTTATCAGGATTTATGTCAGTCGAAAGCGCGCCTCTTCAAGGAATTACTCTCTACAGTCATGCCGATGACTTTCGTTCCCATTGGATTCGCTACGTACTTGCCGAAAAACAGATTAAATATAACCTGATTTTGGTAGATACTGATGATGAGGATTTGGCCAGTCTCAATCCTTATAATCAATTGCCGATGCTGATTGAAAATGAGCTCAAATTATTCAATACGCCGATTATTTCTGAATATATAGATGATCGTTATCGCCAGAATAAACTCTATGCCGATGCTCCAATGCCACGTGCAGAACAACGCCAATATATCTGGCGCTTTGAAAATGACTGGTTGAAACTGGCTGATATCATGCTATGTCATCCTGATACCCTGGATAAGAAAGCCAAAGTTAAGGCACAGATACAGTTACAGGACATTCTGATTTCACTTATGCCCTTATTCCAGCATTTTCCCTATTTTATGTCTGAACAATTTAGTATCCTAGATTGCATGCTGGCACCAATTTTTATCCGTCTGAAACACATGGGTGTCGAATTACCACAGCAGCAATGCCGTCCATTTCACCTGTATTGCCAGCGAATATTCAGTCGTCCTGCTTTTGTAAAATCCATGACATTGCAGGAAAAGAACCGTTATTCAGCGCAACTCAAGCATCTGTAGAGAAACCTCATGTCCGAACAAGAATTCAACCTTAGCCCTACCCGTCCCTATATGGCACGTGCAATCTATGAGTGGGTTTGCGACAACAATATGACGCCTTACCTGCTGGTGGATGCTACACGTCCAAATACAATGGTTCCGGAGCAGTTTGTTAAAGATGGACAAATTGTTCTGAATATCGTACCCCATGCCGTCCATGCGCTGCATATAAGCAATGATGCGATTAGCTTCTCGGCCCGCTTTGGTGGTGTATCTCGGGATATCTATGTACCTATAGAAGCAGTACTGGGTATTTATGCACGTGAAAATGGACAAGGTTTATTCTTTGATCCAAGTGAATATGAGCATACACAAAATGATGAAGATGCTTTAAAATCAAGCACTGAAGAACCAGCTGAACCGCCAAAGAAAAAAACAACTTTAAGACTATTAGATTAAAAATAATGGAGTAAGTGAATGGCTTTTGATTTAGTACAATATTTTGTTGAACAGATAGAAACTCAAAAGCCTGAGCTTCTAAAAGAGTATACAAAAGAAGAAAGGCGAAAATATATCTGCGAAATCAACGCCTTAACTTTAGGTAAACTTATTACTGAGTGGCGTCACAATCCGCAAAAAATTTATAATGAAATCAAACATCCAGATGAATTATATATACTGGAAATTGCCCGCCACCTGACGACCCAAGTTGAAAACAAGTCAGCCTTGTCACGACCGCAACTTGAGCAGGTCACCTCAGAAATCTTTCATTTCCAGCTCAATGAGTTGAAACAGTTACATGATACCGGCAATCATAATCTGAATAGTATTCAAGAACTTCTTAAAGGACAAATTGAACATTTATCCGGTCAAGCAGATGACTGGGTTTGGACAACAAATAAGCTAATAGAACTGAAAGGCTCTAAACCAATTGTACAAGAAGAGCTATCATTGGAAGCATCAATGAAGGAGTTTAATCAAATGGTAAGCCAGAATCAGCAGCATCAAGATGTCGAAGATGTTATTCTTGTAGAAACCCCAACATGGGCAAAGATTGTTGAACCAATCGTAGCCATTGCAATTCTCTGGGTGTTGATTGCAGCCGTTATGCGTGTATTTGGCTAAAATAGCCAGCAGTAAAAAACCAGCGAATTGCTGGTTTTTTATTTCCCTGCATTTCAATAGCGGCATCTATACTTTGTAGGCTTGGTAGGCTCTTATAAGCCAGATTATTTCGACTTAGGACCAGCCCCGTAATCATGTGCCCAAAGCCGATGTTATCGGGCTTTGAAATCACGCTCTCTCCCCTTAGATTATTCCTTTCAGGAAGCTCTAGCCGCTCCAATACCTTTTATACATCTAAAAAGTGACTAAGCTTTTTACCTAAACTTTAGGCCTAAAAAAACACCCCCGGCCTTTAGACCGGGGGTGTTTCGAATAATGAGCTGGCGATGACTTACTCTCACATGGGTAATCCCACACT
>NZ_LSZJ01000017.1:23848-86975 GCF_001647575.1 Acinetobacter sp. SFD | reverse complement strand
AGTGTGGGATTACCCATGTGAGAGTAAGTCATCGCCAGCTCATTATTCGAAACACCCCCGGTCTAAAGGCCGGGGGTGTTTTTTTATGTTCTAAAAATGAACCGTCTGATAGGTGATTTGACCCCTACAGACTATAAATTAAGAATTCATTTTGTATGTTTTTAAACAAAACTATGTTATAAAAAATAAAACGGCATAAAAATTGCTTATAAAACGAGATTTTTGATTAAGGGGGTCACAATGAGATTATCAGTGGGCATAAAAATTGCGAACTCGCTGTCATTAACTCCACAATTACAGCAAGCAATACGGTTATTGCAGCTTTCAAGTCTGGAGCTAGAACAGGAAGTTCAGTTGCAACTTGATAGCAATCCTCTGTTAGAAAAAGTTGAAGAACAAATTACCCTTGAAAGCCTGTCTACTATTGAATCTGATAATGAACATAATGATCTAACCAATGAACTTAATGCTAATCATCTGCCTGATGACTTACCTGTAGATACTGATTGGGATGATGTTTATACGCATCAGCCTACGAGCCTCGGGGCGGCTGAATTCGAAGAGCGGGAAGATAATCGTCAAGGACATCAGACTCTGCAGGAGTATATGCTGGAGCAAATCAATCTATTGAATTTTTCCCAAGTGGATAAATTGATTGCTTATTGCATTATTGACTCCTTGGATGATAAAGGCTTTCTAGATGCAGATTTGAGTGAAATTACGGCTTCGGTACAACACCTTTTATCTTCTATGGACTTTGAAGAAGAAATTGAAGATGATGAAGTGGCAGTCGTTTTAAAACATATCCAGCGTTTAGATCCGGTGGGTGTAGGTTCTAGAAGCTTGGCAGAATGTCTCCTGGTTCAACTTGATAATTTGCCCGCATCAACGCCTTGTCGAAATGATGCGATTAAACTTCTGCAACATTATGAATTATTGATTACTAATGAACTTCCTAAGCTGATAAAGCAAACTGGACTCAATCAAGAACAGTTGCGCTGTGCAGTGGATCTGCTAAAAACTCTGAAACCGCACCCGGGACTGGAATTTGAAAATAAGGAATCAGATTATCAGGTACCCGATGTTGTCGTGATGAAAAAGGATAACTGTTGGCAGGTCAATTTAAACTCCGATATCCTGCCAAAGTTACGTATCAACTCGTTCTATGCCAAAATGATTCGTCGTGCCGATCAAAGTGATGATAATCAGTATTTACGTAATCAAATGCTGGAAGCAAAAAACTTTATTAAAAGTATTGATGAACGCCATAAAACCTTATTGAAAGTTGCAACCTGTATTGTAGAACATCAAAAAATGTTCTTGGAGATCGGCGCGGAAGGCATGAAACCTCTCGTGTTAAGAGATATTGCCGAAGAAGTCGAATTGCATGAATCGACAGTTTCACGAGTGACTACTAATAAATATATGCTAACCCCACGAGGCTTATTTGAGCTGAAATATTTCTTCTCGAGTCATGTGGGTACCACCTCAGGAGGGGAGGCCTCTTCTACTGCCATTCGTGCCAAAATCAAAAAACTGGTTTCTGAAGAAAATGCCCGCAAACCTTTGTCGGATAATGCGATCGCCACCATTCTGAAAGATGAGGGTATTGATGTGGCACGACGTACGGTAGCTAAATATCGTGAATCGTTACATATTCCTTCATCTTCTGAGCGAAAAGTCTTGATCTGAAATTTGAAATCTGGCTATTCTAGAGATTCATTATGACAGCATAATGAATCTTCTTTCTTTTGAGTGACAGTAAAAATGATTTTATTCAGGACTTGAAATGGGAATATATATTTTATAAGTTACTGTATTTAAGTTGTTTTATATTGTGACTCTTCTAATCCTAACGAAGGTGAGGGATAGAACTATGCAAATAACAATTCGTGGACATCATTTATCTATTACGCCAGCAATTGAAGAAAGTATAAAAACCAAATTTTCACAAATGACGAAACATCTGGACCAGGTGAATAGTATGCAAGTGAAACTCTCCAAAGATCATCAAATCGATAAACCCTCCAGAAAGGGCAGTAGTAATCATATCGCAGAGGCTATTATCCGATTACCGGGCATTGAATTTTTTGCTCACGCCACCGCAGATGATATGTATACATCGATTAAAATATTAGCAGAAAAACTTAAACGGCAAATTGATCGATACCGGGAAATACATTTACAGCAGCATGCTTTAGTCCTATAACGGACAAATGATAAAAAAGAGGTTTTAAAAGCCTCTTTTTTTTATAGATATAATGTAGGGATTCATGAATTATTTTTGCTATTTATAGTAAAATGGCTCGTTTTACACCCTTAGTCCTATTAGAGGTCTTGTGATGAATAATGAACAGCTCACTGAAATTTTAAAAGCCGCTTTTCCCGAGGCGGATGTTGCTGTGAGTGGTCAGGGCGGAAAATTTGATCTCCGTATTGTAGATGATCAATTTGAAGGTAAGCGTCCAGTTGCACGCCAACAAGCTGTTTATGCTCCTCTCAATGCCCATATTGCCAGTGGTGCAGTTCACGCAGTGACAATTCGAGCAATGACAAAAGAAGAATGGCGCAAAGCAAGCTTATTTGGAGCTTAATCATTTAATGGATAAATTTTTAATTCAGGGCGGTATTAAGCTCGAAGGTGAAGTGCGTATTTCTGGTGCAAAGAATGCAGCACTTCCATTATTGGCGGCAATGATTCTGGCTGATACTCCTATTACGCTTAGAAATGTGCCTAATCTGAAAGATGTCAATACGCTGGTGCAGCTCATTGCAGGTCTTGGGATTACCATGACTTATGAAGGCGATACAGTTGTTGCTGATACCTCTACTTTAGATAACCAGTTTGCACCATATGAACTCGTAAAAACCATGCGTGCTTCGATTTTGGTGCTCGGTCCATTGCTAGCGCGCTATGGTAGTGCAAAAGTGTCACTTCCAGGTGGTTGTGCCATTGGTTCCCGACCAGTGGATCAGCATTTAAAAGCCTTGGAAGCTTTGGGTGCCGAGATTGAAGTAGAAGCCGGTTATGTACATGCCAAAGTCGATGGTCGCCTGAAAGGTGGTGAAGTGGTCTTTGATATGGTGACTGTCGGCGGTACTGAAAATATTCTGATGGCTGCAGTGTTAGCAGATGGCATCACCACAATTCGCAATGCTGCACGTGAACCTGAAATCACCGATCTTGCACAAATGCTCATTAAAATGGGTGCCAAGATTGAAGGTCTAGACACTGACACCTTGGTGGTGACTGGGGTTGAGAGCTTACACGGCTGTGAATACTCAGTGGTTGCAGACCGGATTGAAACCGGTTCCTATTTAGCTGCAGCTGCAATCACGGGTGGTAAGATCAAAACCACACATACAGATCCAACTCTGATGGAAGCTGTGCTGGAAAAGTTTGAAGAAATGGGTGCAGAAGTCACCCGTGGCGATGACTGGATTGAACTGGATATGATGGGTAAACGTCCGAAAGCAGTGAGCTTCCGTACCTTGCCACATCCAGATTTCCCAACAGATATGCAAGCTCAGATTATGGCGGTGAATGCTATTGGCCATGGGTTTGCGACAATTTCAGAAACCATTTTTGAAAATCGATTTATGCATGTACCTGAATTGGCACGAATGGGCGCAAATATTCAGGTGGAAGGTAATGATGCAGTCGTAACAGGTGTGGATAAACTTTCTGCAGCACCCGTGATGGCGACAGATTTACGTGCTTCATTCTCTTTGGTATTGGCAGCACTTGCCGCTGAAGGTGAAACATTGATTGACCGTATTTATCATATTGACCGCGGTTATGAAAATATTGAAGCGAAGTTACAAGGTTTAGGTGCCCAAATTAAGCGAGTAAGTTAATGAGCGATATGAGAAACGATGATCCAAACTTTGACGTAATGGGCAATTTTGATCATGGTTTAACTTTGGCATTGAGTAAAGGACGTATCTTGAAAGAAACGTTACCTTTACTTGAAACAGCTGGTATTAATCTTTTAGAAGATCCAGATAAATCGCGCAAGTTAATTTTCCCCACCACGCATAAACAGGTCCGTATTTTAATTTTACGTGCCTCTGATGTACCGACCTATGTGGAAAATGGTGCGGCAGATATTGGTGTTGCGGGTAAAGATGTACTCATGGAACATGGCGCGCAAAATGTCTATGAACCACTCGACTTAAAAATTGCTGTCTGTAAACTGATGACGGCAGGGAAAGTGGGCATGGAGCGTCCGAAAGGCCGTCTGAAAATTGCTACCAAATACGTCAACTTAACCCGTCAATACTATGCCAGCCTGGGCGAGCAAGTGGATGTGATCAAGCTGTATGGTTCAATGGAACTTGCACCACTGGTTGGTCTGGGTGATTACATCGTCGATGTAGTCGATACCGGTAACACCTTGCGTGCCAATGGTCTGGAGCCACTTGAAGAAATTTGTAAAGTATCTTCACGTTTGATCGTTAATAAAGCCAGCTTTAAGCGTAAGCAGGCATTATTAAATCCGATTTTGGCTCAACTGGAACAAGCGGTTGAAGCACGTGAGCAAGCGAAAAAAGTATAATTTATGCTGAACACAAAAACCGTCCTTAATAGGGCGGTTTTTTTTATAACTGATTTATAGGAATACAATAAGATTGAATTTTAATAATCTGTGAGTCGAGATTAAATTCATAAATATCACAAGCAGCAATAATATGATCAAGACCATGTAAATGGAAAGTTGCATGACCTTGAATAATAATAAAATTTTGACAAATATGGGTGTTTTTTAACGTAAATAGATGAGGTGCGTTTCGAAAAAATCTCTCAATTGTAGTGATGTGATTGAGTACAGTTTCTTTTCCTATTAAGTCACGTTCACCGATGATCTCCCAAACAATGTCATCCGAAATATACGGATGCAGTTGATTAAAGTGTCCGAGAGAAAACTGCTGGGCAATCTGTATAGCATCCATATTTATACTCTTATTTTTTTGGATGATGTTTTGATCTTGAGCCTAGATTGAACGAGTTTAGCAATAAAATCAAAAGTAATTATTCATGAAAGTTGTTTCATTCCAAGTTGAATCTTGTCCACAATAATCAGGAAACAAGGTAAACTAAAGCCTCCCATTATTTTCATTGTGGATAAATTGATGCGACGTTTATCGACTCAAGATCAGAACTTTAAACAAGTCTTTGCTGATTTGTTGGCTTTTGAAACTGTGAGTGACCCCGAACTTTTAAAAACCGTAGATCAAATCATCGCTGATGTTCGTCAGCATGGTGATGCTCATGTTCTTAAACTCACTCAACAGTTCGATCGACATCCAGCGCATCAATTCTCAGAGCTTGAGCTGACCCAGGAACAATTGAAAGCAGCATTTGATGGTCTAAGCACGGAAGTCCGGGAAGCGCTTGAACTTGCAGCGAATCGTATTCGGGAATTCCACCAAGCACAAAAGCAAGATGGCTGGACTTATGTGGATGCCTTAGGCAATACACTAGGTCAAAAAGTGACCCCACTGGATCGTGTGGGGATCTATGTACCCGGTGGTTTGGCGTCTTATCCATCTTCTGTGTTAATGAATGCCGTGCCAGCACATGTGGCGGGGGTGCCTGAAATTATCATGGTGGTGCCTGCACCCAATGGTGAACTCAATCCATTGGTATTGGCCGCTGCCTATTTAGCCGGTGTGACACGCGTATTTA
Organism: Acinetobacter sp. SFD; assembly: GCF_001647575.1. NCBI lineage: Bacteria > Pseudomonadati > Pseudomonadota > Gammaproteobacteria > Moraxellales > Moraxellaceae > Acinetobacter > Acinetobacter sp. SFD. The sequence continues at coordinate 81,286 of NZ_LSZJ01000017.1, read as the reverse complement.
CGATTGGTGGTGCACAAGCCGTGGCCGCCTTGGCTTATGGTACAGAAACCATTCCATCAGTCGATAAAATCACAGGTCCGGGTAACCGTTTCGTGGCTGCTGCGAAGCGAGCCGTGTTCGGTCAAGTCGGGATTGATATGATCGCTGGTCCTTCTGAAATTTTAGTCTATGCAGAAGGCGAAAATAATGCTGAATGGCTGGCGATGGATTTACTGTCACAAGCTGAGCATGACACGGTTGCACAGGCGGTATTCATTACACCTGATGAGGAACTTTTAAATGCTGTAGGTGAATGGATCGAAAAGCATTTAGAAGCATTACCAAAAGCTGAGATCGCACGTACATCCATTGAGAACCGCGGTGCATTGGTGTTAGTTAAAGACCGTGCAGAAGGTGTAGAACTCATTAACCAGGTTGCGCCTGAACACCTCATGCTCTGTTTAGATGAAGCGCAAGAAATGGCTGAAGATATTCGCCATGCTGGTGCAATCTTCATGGGTCGCTATACACCTGAAGCGATTGGTGACTACTGTGCCGGTCCAAACCACGTATTACCAACCTCGGGCACTGCACGTTTCTCATCACCACTTGGCGTGTATGATTTCCAAAAACGCTCGAGCTTGATCATGTGCTCGCAAGACGGTGTGAAAACCTTAGCAAAAACAGCAGATATTTTGGCGCAACAAGAGAATCTGGATGCCCATGCACGTTCTGCACGTTATCGTTATCAGTAAGTCATTCCGCAGAAATCAATAAAGAAATGAATATTTCCTCTTTTGCGTCATATATGGCTCAGGGAGAAGTTAGGAGAAGGGTGATCAAGAGACCTCTCCCTAACCCTCTCCTGGAAAGAGAGGAAGTTTAGAGAATTTAAAAATGAAGATCACAGCAGAACAAATGCGTTTTTGGAGTCCCGAGGTTCGTGAACTCGAGCCCTATGTGCCGGGTGAGCAACCAAAAATCCAGAACCTGTTAAAACTGAACACCAATGAAAACCCTTATCCGCCTTCCCCTAAAGTCGTGGAAGCGGTGCAAAAAATACTGGAAAATTCAGCAGATGCATTGCGTTTATATCCTGATCCTGATGCATCTGAACTAAAACAGGCGATCGCTAAACAGCAAAAAGTTGCTGTTGAAAATGTCTTTGTTGGAAATGGCTCGGACGAGGTTTTAGCGCATATTTTTAAAGCCTTTTTCATTCAAGAATTACCGCTTTTATATCCAGATATTACCTACAGTTTCTATCCGGTTTATAGTCAATTCTTTGGTGTCAAAACCAAAGTCTTGCCACTCAATGACGACTTTGAAATTGTGGTGGACGATTATAAGCAAGCTAATGGCGGCATTATTATCACTAACCCGAATGCCCCGACCAGTATTGATTTAGGTTTGTCTGCAATTGAAGAAATTCTTCAAGCCAATCCAAATTCGGTTGTGGTGATTGATGAAGCTTATGTGGATTTTGGTGCCGAATCGGCAGTAAGTCTGGTACAGAGGTATGACAACCTGGTTGTGTGTCAAACGACCTCTAAGTCCCGTTCACTAGCAGGTTTACGGGTCGGTTTTGCAATCGCGCAACCACATTTAATTGCTGCACTTGAAGCGGTAAAAAACAGCTTCAACTCCTATCCGATGGATCGTTTTGCAATTGCTGCTGCGGTGGCTTCTTTTGAGGATCAAGCATACTTTGAAACGCAAAATGCTAAAGTAATTGCGAGTCGCGAAATGCTAGTTGCTCAACTGAGTGAACTCGGTTTTAAAGTCTTACCTTCAGCGGCAAACTTTATTTTTGCCTCATTGCCATCTAAGGATGCAGGCGAACTTGCAAGTGAGTTGCGTGAACGTGGCATCATCGTGCGTTATTTTAATAAACCACGGATAAATCAGTTCCTGCGTATCACCATTGGTACGGATGAACAGAATCAGCGTTTGTTAGATACATTAAAAAACGAGATTTTAGTTTAATCTCTCCCTTGCGAAGCGGTGTTTCTCATCTTTAGAAAAGAAGGACTTTCCTGATTTTACTGAATTAGAGGATTCCCTCCTTTGGTGAAGAAGGTGAGAGTGGATTCAAAATAAAAAAGCGATTCAATTGAATCGCTTTTTTCATTTATTCAGGCTCATACCAGGTATTGAGTAAATTCAGCATGGCTTCAACTTTATCAAAACATTCCTGATATTCTGCATCACTGTCAGATGCAATGGTAATGCCACCACCAGCCCATAAAGACACTTCCTCCTGATACTTCTGAATAGAGCGAATCAGAATATTCCAGGAGCCTGTACCATCAAAATTAAAATACCCCATTGAGCCACAATAAGCCCCACGCGGTGCACCTTCGAGTTCTTCAATAATTTGCATGGCACGAATTTTAGGTGCACCCGTAATTGAACCGCCGGGCAGTGCAGACATTAAAACTTCAAAAGGGTTCACATTTTCCTTTAGAGTTGCCTCAACTTCACTCACCATATGATGCACTTGATTGAAGCTTTCAATATTAAACAGCTTGGGTGTTTTGACAGTACCTGTTTCCGCATAAACACTTAAATCATTACGTAATAAATCCACAATCATGACATTTTCTGCCTGATCTTTTTCCGATGCTTTTAAGATTTGTTTAGATTGCTCGTCTAGCACAGGGTCGCTATAGCGTGGCATGGTGCCTTTAATCGGCTTGGTAATGATTTTTCGATCTGCTTTAAAATCAATAAATAACTCGGGTGAGCAGCTAAGTAATTCAAAATCACCAATGCGCAAATAACCCGCATAGGGTGCTTCGGTAAGTGACCAGAACGCTTGGGCAGTCGCTAAGAGGGAGCCTTGGGCACGACCTGAAAATTCTTGAGTCAAGTTAATCTGATAACAGTCACCTGCAACAATATAATCCTGAATCTCCTGAAAAGCCTGAGTGTAAACAGATTTTGTCCAGCGTGCAGTACAAGGGCTTTTTAACTGAAATGTTGGATAACTTAAATCTCGTTCAAGCAAGCCTTGGATATGATTGAAAATTTTCTCGGCCTGCGAGTCGTGACTATAGAACATCCAGCCTTCAGAACTTGGCTTAATATAGGACGAGAACTGACCAATGAATAAACCGGGTTGGGGGCGGTCTGGATAATGGATATATTGCTGAGCTGCGTAATCATAGCCAATAAAGCCGACATAGCCTCCAGAAAATCCATGCTTTTGAGGGGTTTTTGATCCATCAATTTCTAGATTGAATTCGGATAGAACAGCTTGATATTGTTCAATCTCTGTTCTTTTAAAACACTGGGTTTCTGAGGTCTGGGCAATAAAATATTCCTGAGCACAACAGGCAATGAAAGGCTGACCATTATTATTTAAATACACCAGATGATCCAATGTCTTCAATGCAGATAATAGATCTGCAACTAGCGGCGATTCAAAGTTTAAGGGACGATGATAGAGAGCTTCGGTCATTCAGTTATGGGGAGTTCGGGATGACTTACTATTTTATATCAAGAAGACGGGAAAATATTTTTAAATCATGAAATACCGTTTATCGGTAAGCGACAGATTGCGACCAACGACAGTTGATCAAAAACTGACTCGACGTTAATTTAAGTGGGCTAGCAAATTACTCAAGGAAAGATGTTTAAGCTGTCAGAAAATAAAAAATACAGCCTCAACACTGAGTAATTCACAATCAAAAAAAATAGTACTCTTGGGAGAGTAAACAATGAAGAAATTCACAAAATTAGTTCTAGCGACTTCAGTTGCATTTAGTGCCAATGCGATGGCGATGCAGGCAATGGATGAGGCATCTCTAAGCGAAACAACGGGTCAGGAAGGTATCTCGATTGGTATCGGTATTTCAAAAATTGAAATTGAAAAACTCTATATTCATGATAATGATGGTTATTCTGGAGCTGGTGGTACAGGTGCAGCAGGTGCGATTGTTATTGAAGCAAATGGTAAAGGTGCAACAGCTGCTCACGGTGTAGTAGTTGGTGCTAACTATGACAATAATGGTGCATATTTATTGCCTACACGTAACCTCGCTGACTTGAAAATTGACTCTGATGCTGGTGGTGGGAATCCATTCATTAATATTGCAGCAGCAGTATCTGGTTTAGATATTCATATTGGTCAAATTGGTGTTGTGGCATCTGGTGATGAACCAGCTGCAGATGCAACGTCTATTCGTCGTGGTGGTCAAGGTACGACAAATGCAATTTTATCTGGTTTATCAATTAAAACAGGTCCAATGTCTGCAAACATTCAATTAGGTGCAGCACCTCAAGGCGCAATGATTAAATTAAATGCAAATATGATCGGTGGTCTGGAAATTAAAGACCTAGGCATCTTGGATAACTCAACGAAAACTGACACTCGTGCTGCAGGTGAAATCTTCATTGAAAGTATCAAACTAACAGATGCAAACTCTAGAGATCTTGCGTTAAATCAGTCTATTAGCGTATTTGGTGAGGAAGCGGCATCTAAAGGCTATATCCGTATTGTTAGCACGAGCGGTGCACATGATAATTATGTGAAAGGTATTCATTTAGGTAGCCGTACTGCTGCATCAATCGGCGATATGGAAATCCAAGGTTTACAAACTTATTTCAGCCCTGCGCTAGGTCAATACGCCCCAGGTGCGATTATTACGATTGCTGGTCACTAATCTTCATTTAAAAAAAGCGCGTGTTTACACGCGCTTTTTTTATGACTGAATCATTTATCCAAAAAATAAAAAAAATGCTGTATTTTTTTGAAAAAGAAGGTATCTTTCTAGTTACAGGGAAGTAGAGTGAATACTCTATAAAAAGAAAAATAGGCATATTATGCCAATCATAAGAAAAGTTAATAATTATGTTAGAGATCGCGTTGGGCTCGGCATTGATGTATTACGCTGCCAAAGAAGCTCTAGATATCAAAAAACAGCCACCGGGCGCTGTTCACTATACTGAAGTCCTTGATTCAAGAAATGATTCTTTTAAGCGCATGCACCGCGAAACAGTAGAAATAAAGCCGGCACTGCTGGATCAATTCCAGGGTATTGTACGTCAGGCTTATGACTATAGTTGTGGTTCAGCAGCACTTACTACCTTACTCAACGGTTATGTCGGTACGCAGCTGGATGAGCAGCAAGTCATGAGTGGGCTGATGAAATTCGGTGAAACGGATAAAATTGTTGAACGCCGTAGTTTTTCTCTACTTGATATGAAGCGCTTTGTTTCAGCCTTAGGGTTGGAAAGCGGAGGCTATCGAGGAGAATTCAAGGATTTAGTCAATCAAGATCAGCCTGCCATTGTTCCGATTTCCTATGCGGGATTTAAGCATTTTGTGGTGTATAAGGGCTATAAAAATGGCCGGGTTTATGTTGCAGATCCAGCACTTGGCAATATCAGTTTTGATGAGCGACGTTTTCAGGATATTTGGGAAAATAACACCTTGTTCCTGATCAATGTCCCTGAGCAATATCGCAAAAAATTTCTGGCATTAAAAGAATCAGATATGCGCCATGTAGAGGATGCGACAATTAACCGCTATGCCTTGGTCGACATGCAATATCCACAGTTTTATATGGATAAAATTGCTGATAAAGCTTCTACGATCCGTATGGACCGTAATCGTAATACAGAGTCAGAAAAGTTTGGGGAGTATCAATATAATTTCCTGAGACTGTATTACAAGAATAAATAAAGTAAAGAAAAACAGTAATAAAAATTAAAATGGTGAAATGGATATGAACAGTAAATGGATGAACAAGACGTTCTTGGCACTGAGCATTCAAATGGTAATGGGCGTTGCATTTGCTGCAGAAGAACCAGCACTAGGTGAATACGAAACGGTTGATGAGGAAGTTGTAGTTGAAACTGCAGCAGCAGTACAGCCTCAAACTGAGCAAGCCGAAACACAGGTTGCAGAAGATGTGGAATTAGGGGGATATGAAGTAGTTGAAGATACTACTATTAAAACTACAGTACCTGTAGAAGCTCAACCTAAACAGGTCACAGATGCATCTCAGGCTTTACAGCAACAAGAGGGCGATGCTACTCAGGCAGCCAATCTTGAAGAAGTATTTACGTCAAATGAACGTCAATATTCACTGATTAAAAAAGGTGATATTTCCTCTTATTACGATATTGACTATACCTACTATCGAGATACCCAACTTGACCTAGAAATGGCTCAGGGACAATTATATCAACTGCGGGTGCAAGAAAATGCGACACATACTCTGACCAATACTTTCACTTTCCAATATGGGGTGAAAGATAATCTGACATTAACTGCATCCCTACCTTTGGTGGCCAAGACCGACCTCTTAAAAGATACCTCTACTGCCGGGTTGGGTGATATTAGCATGGGCGCGCGTTGGGAGCCTTTTCCGTTAAAAGCAGGCCGTCTTCCTCTGATTTTATTTGCAAATTTATCTACCAAAACGGGTGAAAGCCCCTACGAAATTAATGCAGCCACGGATCTCGGTATCGGTAAAGGATATTATTCTGCGGGGCTAGGGGCCAGTACGCGTAAATACATTGATCCGGTCGTACTGTTTGCATCAATTTCTGCCAACTATGGGTTTAAAGAATCCGGTCTGAACCAACGTCGTGGTTATCGTATTATTGAAGAATTTGATCCCGGAATTAGTGGGGGTTTTGCATTCGGTTTCGCCTACTCATTTAACTATGATGTTTCGATGACCATGTCCTATCAACAAAGCTTCAATACGGGAGCTGAGTTTAGCTATAACACGGGTGAAAGTTATTCTGCTGCAGATCAGACCAGTGCTACTTTTGCGATTTCATTAGGGGTCAGGGTTTCTCCAGAAACAATTGTAAATGGTACTGTCGGCCTAGGGCTGACTGAAGATGCGCCGGATGTTTCGTTGGGATTGTCATTCCCGCTTGATATTTTAGGTTTTGGTAAAAAAATCAGTTAATAGGGGTGTCGTATGAAAACCATTCGACTTAGCCCGTTATTAACAGGAATCATTCTTGCGGGCTGTTCAAGTTATACTTTTGCGCAACTAGGGGCCAACCTTTCGGTGGATCTGCGCGCATTATCTATGGGGAATGCTGTAACTGCAGATCCTCCAGGGGTCAATGCCATTCACTTTAACCCGGCAGGCCTGACTAAGATTCAGGGCCTGCAAACAGAACAGCAGATTATTGTCGCTAATTTTGATATCCAGCGTGAGTTTTCAGTGCCGGCTGGATATAACGTATTTGGCTATTCTGATGACCCCATGGTTTGTCATGATGGACCTGAAGTTTCATCTGATATATGTACTGATTTTAAAGGCAAGGTCAGTGGTGATGTAGAATACGTCAGTCTTTTTGTGCCTTATCTTAAAAAAATGGTCGATTTGGGTGAAGGCCTTCCTTTGGTTGCGCCGACCATGGGGGCTGCCTACAATCCACCTGGTTCTAAAGCAACCTATGCGACCGCAATTTATGCACCGTTAATGGCCGGGTTTGGTCAGGAAGATGGAAGTCCTGCAAACTTCATGGGTCAGCAGGTTGCCTTGGAGCGGATTACTTATCTGTCTCCATCTGTCGGTTATGAGGTTAACGACCAGCTGTCGATTGGTGCATCTGTCGGGATGTCGTATCAGGCTATTGCGATGAAAACAGACTTGCGTTTTCCAAATGAACTGATCGGCATGCTAAGAATGATCGATGAGGTTGTCTGTACGCCGTTTAAAGAAAATTCCGACATCATTACTGACATTCTTTTACTCGGAATTTGTAATGCTGACGAAGGCATGAATCCATTTGGCAAATTTGGCCAAATGCAGTTGTCGCTCGAGCAAAATTTAAGCCCCAGCTATAACTTGGGTATATTATGGGAACCGCGCGAAGACTTTAGTTTTGGTATGGTTTATCAAAGCGCTGCAAAAATGCGTCTAAAAGGTAAATTCCATATTGATAATGCCAAAGCACCGCAAGAAATGATTAAAGGTTTAATGACCTCGCCTACCGGACAGATTCTGGCTGCAATTCTGGGATTTCCAAATTATATTCCTTCCAGTGAGTCTGGTTTGGTGTCGATGGATTTCGAATATCCAGCCCATTTCCAGGCAGGGATCACCTATAAGGTAATGCCTGATTTACAGGTGAATTTTGATGTCGGCTGGACGGATTATAAGGTTTGGGATAAGTTTAAATTCGAGTTTGATCGTACGCTTTCCGCTTTAAAGATCGCCAAAATCTTGTCTGGAAATGTGACCGATTCTAGTCTGGCTTTACCTATGGGGTTTAAGTCACCATGGAACTTCGGTATAGGGATGGAGTATTCGGCAACAGATCGTCTAAAGCTTCGCGCAGGCTATGAGCCACGAACCAGTGCAATTCCAAAAGATAAGCGCAATACTATGGTACCTATTAATGGTGCACAGTTGTTTGGCCTGGGGGTAGGTTATCGTTTTGATGCAGACACTGATCTAGATCTATCGATTGGTTTCTTACGCAGTAAGGATCAGATTCCAGCAAATACCAGTAGTTTAGCTAACCAGACCGGGGTAAATAATTTGCTATTAAACCCATATGCAGGTTTAAACATCAAAACAGATACCAAAATTACCATTTTAGGTTTGAACTATCGCACGCGTTGGTAACAAAGACATGATCAAGACAGGGAAAGTTGGATGGGCAGCGGTACTGGTATTAAATCTGGTACCCTTATCTTTCACTACAGGTGCTAAAGAATTTATTACGATTATTGGTCCGGATGGGCGACCATTAGTTGTACCTGGTAACCCTGCAGAGAAAAAAACTGAAGAAAAATATCCATCCTCTAAAAAAACAAGAACTGTGGTAGCAGTCCAATCCTTCTCAGTGCAGCAAAACTTGGAAAAAATACCAGTCACTGAAAATAGACACGTGAAGTCTAGGCAGGACCATAATATGGTTGTACAACCAGTACAACCAGTACAACCAGTACAACCAGTACAACCAGTACAACCAGTACAACCAGTACAACCAGTACAACCAGTTATTGCCCCACAACGGACGCAGTCTAAAACGCGATTGAAGTCTGAATCACAAGCTCAAGTTCCTCAAATTGCTAATACTGGCCTTAAATCTTCTGCAGCAACTATGCAAAAACCCGGATTTAGCCAGATAGAAGGCATTGAATATGTGGATAGTGAATATCTGGAAAATAAAGAATTCAATGTGGATGGTAAAAAACGTTTCTATAGCATGCCTGAAGGTGTGGTAGACAAAAATGTGGGAGCTACCCGGATCCAGACGATTGAGCGTGAAAAAGGGGTCGGGCAATCCCTGTTAAAAGCCCTGTTTCAAACGCCAGAGGTAGATTCCGGTCCTGTGGTACTGGCACAAAGTTATTATCGTATATCACAGCCTGAAACTATCGATAGCTTAGGAAAACAGTGTTTTAACGATAAAAAAATTAAAAATGCTAAAGAAATCAGCCTTAAAAAAGCGATCAATCTGTGGCCTCGTGTGCCCCTTAAAGCAGAAGAATTTGATTTTGAAGTGGTGAAACTTCAATCTGATATTAAAAATATTCAGATTAACTCTTATGCTTCTAGCCAAAAAAATCCAACTTATTATTGGCCTTTTGTTGTATTTTTAGACAATCGTGGCTGTGTGCTGGAAGGCGCTGGCGGTTTTAAAAATCAGGAAGGGCCGGCGAATATTATTCAACATGAACATATTGAAGGGATCCTGCAGATACCTGCAAAAACTGAATACGTATTATTGACACCTTTAGCCTCAGCTATAGATGTCGAAGACAAGATGCTGACAAATCATGGACAACTAAAATTAGTCGCTATTCGATAAGGACTATTCGAGTATAGAAAAATGAAAAATAAATTATTATACCCATTTGCTGTAACTGCACTTTTGGCCACACTCGCTGGTTGCGGGGGGGAAAGTGCCAATGTTATTCCAGAAAAAAATGATGAAGCCACAACCAATGGTACGTGTACTCCCGGTACCACCAACTGTGTGGAATGGGGGCTGGAATATCCACTCGATGGTCTGAACTTTAACTGTAGTAGTGATACAGAAAATACATTTATCACATTATTTGATAGTAAAAATGGTGTAGCTTCCGGAACCTGTACCAAGATAGATAATATTGAATTTTATATTCAAAGTTTTGCTTCAAACAAGATCAATTTAGGGCAAATTAAACTGAGTGACTATGCCATTTTTAATGCCCAGACCCAGTTGCCGCGTTTAAGTGTAATTGATATTGCAAGTGGGATTACCGGACGCCGAGTAGGTGATTTAGTCACTACAGACCCTACCGTTCAGGTGGCTATGCGTCTGGTTAAAATTTTACAAGCTTTGGCGCTACAAGAAGGGCGTATTGTAAATCCATCGGATGTACAGCCTTTATATATTACCGAAGAGATGCGCAAAGACCTGGCAAAAACCAGCGGAAATATCAGCCTGACTGATACTGATTTTGAAAAGAAAATTAAAGATTTTGTGGATGTCAGCCAGATTACTGATGAGGTGGCTTTTGCCACAGTTAAAAAACTGGTAACGATTGCCAATGCAGCCGTGTATCAGCCAGAGTTTTCATTGTTCTCAACTTCAGGTGTAATTGGTACTAATCTGTCGGGTTCAGATGGACTGGTGGGTTGTAACCTAAGTCCATGTGATATTAAAAATAAAAATACCAAATATTTATTTGGCCATTTTATGCTGATTACCGATCGCCAAGGCTATACCTTTGGTAGTGGCCTTCAATGGCGTGATACACAGTTAAAAATGGCGACAGAAAATTTATCTTCCTTGGGGGGCATTAATGCTCAGCTTATCCGTAAGGTGAAGCCGGTACAGATGACTGCAGATCCACAAAGTTCCTGGATTCACCCAACCAGAAAAACCATCACTACACCTTATCGCCTGAATGTGGCGAATTCTAGTAATCCGCTTGAACTGTACCAAGGCAAATTATTGAATGATTATGTGATCGCAGGTAAGGAAGCTTTTTATAAAAAAGTAACTGACAAAACGGTACTAGATGCCTCTGATCAAGCCAACTTGGGTTTATGGCGCTTAGCGGCTGATAATGAGAATTATGCTGGAAGCTTTGACCTCTACAAGATTTTCCCGATTAGTTATCTGGATCGTCAGATCTTTAGAACAGCGGAGAACGTAGAACCTGGGCAGAGTTATATTTTCCCAATGTATGCCAATCTGGAGTTTAAATTTACCGAGAGCACAGTGAATCCAATTACCTTGGGAATTGTGATTGACAGTAATGGGGATGTACGTACCAATATGCAATCTGCCAGCAATTTGGCAACTGACCCGGTAGCAGGTTGCCAAGGAGATGTATTAGGCAGTAACCTGTTAATCAATGGTGTACAGCAATACCGACTTGGCACTTTAGGTCGTGCATTTGTTGCCGATAAAGCGGTATCAATGCGCCTGATTCTGGCCAATGAAAAGTTTGGCAACTTAAATGGTGCATTGGTCGGGCTTGACTCGCGTATCCAGTCCTCAACGGATCCAAAGGATTCGATTGTGATCGGTGGTGCATTGCTTAATTTGTCTAATGTATTGAATAGCAATGTTGGCCAGACTGGACGTGTCACTTTCCTGAATTCGGTAGGTGAAGAAGTGCAGTGGGCCAATACCTATGCCAGTTTTCAGAAAGTTTATAATAACAATAATAAGGATTTAACGCCTGCAGATACTCAACTGGCCAAACTAAATGGCGGGTCTGTCGAGTTTAAGCTGGCAGATTGTTATCAAGTCAAAGCCAAATAATATTTTTAAAAATAAAAAATCCCATCTTAGTGTGGGATTTTTTATGCATGCTGAATTTAGCCGGTATGGTCTAGACGTGTGCCTAAGGTTTCCAGATGCATTGGGAAAGTATTATTTTTCCGGTCTTCAAAGTAATGTCTGAGGGTATGTTCTACACTCGGGAAGGCAAGTTCAGTCCAGGGAATATCAGCTTCATTGAACAGACGGCTTTCGATGGTTTCTTCACCCGCACCAAATTTTCCATCAATCAGATTGGCTTTAAACAGCACATAAATCTGACCAATACGCGGAATGTTATACATGCAGTACAGCTGTTCGATGTCTATTTCAGCTTCAGCTTCTTCACGGGTTTCCCGTGCCGCGCCTTGCTCCATGGTTTCAAACAGTTCCATATAGCCGGCAGGTAACGTCCATAAGCCGTAACGTGGTTCAATGGCACGACGGCACAGCAGCACCTTGTTTTCGAACAGGACCAAAGCACCACAAATGACTTTCGGATTAATATAATGAATAGAGCCGCATGAATCACACACGCTGCGAATCTGCTGATCGCCCAAAGGAATTTTAGCTGTGGTTTTATGTCCACAATTCACACAGAAGTTCATATTCATCATCAATGATAAAAGTAAGCTCAGGATAACTGAAAAACCTAAATTTGACATCATTTCTCTCCCGTCCTGACAAAAATCAGCTATGATGAAATTATGATCATTGCTAGGGCTGAAAGAATGGATGGATGTGAATTGACACAAAGGTTGCGGCAGAGATTACGTTTTTCCAAGCGTATCCGATCTGCGCATGCTGCCGTGTTGATTGCAATTACAGATGAAGCTGACCCCAAAGTATTGCTGACACGCCGTTCAGCTTATTTGAATAATCATGCTGGAGAAGTCTCATTTCCCGGGGGGAAGCGTGATCCGCAAGATACCAGTAATATTGTAGTGGCTTTAAGAGAGGCCTATGAAGAAACGGCATTGAACCCCTTTGATGTGCATTTAATGGGTGATTTGCCCATGCAAAAAGCCCGAAATGGTATGCTGGTCAAGCCGATTGTGGGATTGATTCCTCCGAAAGTGCAGCTGATTCCACAGCCAACAGAAATTGACCGGATTTTCTTTGCTTCATTGCAGCATTTGCTTGAAGTGACGCCCACGCCCTATGAAGTCCGTTTTGCCCAGCAATCTTTATATTTTCCGAGTATGCGGGTAGAAAATGAAGTGGTCTGGGGGTTGACCGCACGTATGCTGATTTCTCTGTTCCAGTATGGACTGGATTATAAGAAAGACTGGCCATTTTTGCTGAATTCGCCGGCCTTTAAATCTCCAAACTTTTTTAACCATTGAACAGGATTTTATCAATGTTGTATAAATTTAAGGAATATACCCCTACTGCTACACATCAGCCTTGGGATGGCTGGGTGGCACCAACGGCAACCGTGATTGGGCAAGTTGAACTTGGTCGCCAAGTCAGTGTCTGGTTTGGGGCTGTAGTACGTGCAGATAACAGTAAAATTAAATTGGGTGACTTTAGCAATGTGCAGGAAAATGCAGTGTTGCATACGGATGCAGGCATTGAGATGCACATTGGTGATTATGTGACAATCGGCCATCAGGCCATGCTGCATGGCTGTACCATTGGTGATAATAGCCTGATCGGAATTCAGGCAGTTATTCTGAACCATGCCGTGATTGGCAAGAATTGTATTATTGGTGCCAATGCTCTGATTCCTGAAGGTAAGGTGATTTCAGACAATTCTGTGGTGATGGGCTCACCCGGTAAAGTGGTAAAAACGCTGGATGATGACAGTATTCAAAAACTGAAAATGAGTGCCATGCATTATGCCGAGCATTTTCAAAACTTTCAGGACTTGGAAGAAGTGCAACTTTAGGGTACTTTTCTTTATTCTATAGTCTGAATTATAAGCCTAGATTTTCTAGGCATTTTTGTATCTGTTTCGGGAAAATCTCGCGCAGCGGATATGAGTGGAGTATCATATCCGCGTTTTTATATTCTCTGACTTAAGGTTGTGCATGAAAGTGCTGGCATTGGAGACTGCCAATGAGCAGTGTTCCGTTTCTGTAATCGATGATACACAAGAATTATTTTTTCAGCTTGATGCGCGCGCCAGGGCACAAACGCAAACGATTCTTCCAATGATTGAACAAGGTCTGCGAGATCTTGGACTGGACATTGCTGACTTGACCGCGATTGCCTTTAGTCGTGGTCCGGGTTCATTCAGTGGTGTGCGGATTAATGCTGCTGTAACTCAGGCTCTGGCCTGGTCCAATGATTTGCCAGTGATTCCGGTGTCGACTTTGCAGGCTTTGGCTCAAGCCGCCTACCGCTTACACGGGTTGACTGAAGTGTCTGCCGTGTTGGATGCTCGCATGAGCGAAGTCTATATCGCGAGCTATCAACTGGATACCCAAGGAATTATGCAGCCGGTCGATGATGAGCAACTGTTAAATTATGCTGAGGGTCGTCAGGCAGTAAAGTATACTCCGGTCGGTTCAGGAGCTGAACTGGTACAAAGTGAAACGTCAATTTATAAAAATGTGCACGCGACCGCACAGGATATTGCCAGTATTGCACGTGTAGCAGCACAAACCGAAAACTGGGTCAGTGCAGAATTGGCATTACCGGTATATTTACGTGATAACGCATGGAAAAAAATTCCAGAACAAGGTAAAGCATAATTAACTAGGATAAAGCATGGATCTTTTACTGCTACTCAAAGCGGCTCTCATGGGTGTTGTCGAAGGCATTACCGAGTTTTTGCCTATTTCCAGTACCGGCCATTTGATTTTGGCATCAGAATTAATGAATTTCTGGACCAAGGAAAAGAGTGATGTATTTGTCATCGCAATCCAGATGGGGGCAATTGCTGCCGTTATTTATGAATACTGGGCACGTCTTTGGGGAGCAGCGACCGGGATTGTCAGTGGTGAGCCACAAGGTCGCCGTCTAGGTATAGGCCTGATTCTGGCATCTATCCCGATTGTATTGATTGGTCTGACTTTTGGCCAAACGGTCAAGCAGTTTCTGTTCAATGATATTGCCATCGCCATGGGACTGATTATTGGTGGTCTGATTATTATCTGGATTGAAAAGAATCCACCTCCAGTGCGTGTCCATGAAGTTGAAGAGCTCAGCATTAAAGATGCGTGCTGGATTGGTCTGATTCAGGTCTTGTCCTTGATTCCAGGGACGTCTCGTTCTGGTGCGACCATTATCGGTGCGATGTTCCTGGGCGTTTCACGCAAGGCCGCAACTGAATTCTCATTTTTTCTGGGTATTCCGGTGATTATTGGTGCTGGCCTGCTCGATCTTTATCAAAGCTATGATGTTCTAAATACCACTGAAGACTGGACCGTAATTGCGGTCGGGCTTCTGGTTTCTTTCGTTTCGGCATTGTTACTCATCCGTGCGCTGGTAGCATATGTGGCCAAGCGCGACTTTATGATCTTTGCCTGGTACCGTATTGTTTCAGGTCTGCTGATTTTATTATTTGCCTATACAGGTTGGAAATTATGGTAAGCACGATTCGCTTATATGCCGAATCTGACTATCAAGAGAAAGCACAGCACTTCAAGGCTGTGCTTTCTGCTCGTGGGGTAGTGGTCGAGATTGAACACGTGGAAAAACTCAATGCACGTTTTTTCCGCTTAAATCCTGAACTGGCCCTTTGTGTTGATGCTGACGGACTCTGGTTATGTGCCAATGGTATGAAAATGCAACCAGACTGGCGAGCGGAAACCGGACGGTTAAAACGGGCTTCTTTAAAATCGGAAATGATTGCACGCGCTTGTAATTTAGCTGAGAAGCCGAGCCTGATTGATGCTACTGCAGGTTTGGGACATGACAGTCTGTTGATGGCACATTTAGGCGCGAAAGTCACCCTGGTTGAACGGCATCCGATTTTATTCACCTTGCTGGAAGATAGCCATACACGTGCCCAGTCGGATGCGTTCCTGAGTCAGGTCGTATCCCGGATTCATTTGGTATTTTCAGATTCAGCCGATTATTTAAAACAGCAGGCCGAGCAGCAGCAGATTGTTGATGTGGTTTATCTTGACCCGATGTTCCCTCAGCGTGACCAAAACCAGCAGGCAGTCAAAAAGCAGGCACAGGTCAAAAAACAGATGCAGCTGTTACATATGTTATTGCCTGAAGATGGTGAAATGGATCTGGGCGATAATCTTCTGGAACTGGCACAAAAAATTGGCAGGCGTGTCGTGGTCAAGCGTCCGCGTCTGGCGGTATTTCTGGCCGGAAAAGAACCTAATCATCAATGGCAAGGTGATGCTTGTCGCTTTGATGCGTATTTTCAGCATGAACTTGTAGCTGAATAGGAGAATGGCTTCTTTATTAAGCAAAGATTTGTTATATATTTAAAATTAACATTGATTAAATGCTTATCAAGCATAAACTTATTCAGCACATTGGCGAACCACTTATCTCCTTGACATCCTATGATCGACTTTAAACCCTCCATTAATTTTTGGCACGATTTTAAAAGCAACCAAACTGCCGGGATGTGGTTATTTTTGGGATCTCGGCGTTCTTTACAGCTGGTTCGACCATCCATCATGCAACTGGTGTTCTGGGGTATTTTGGGAGGTTGTGCCAACAGTTTATTTAGCTGGCTCAGTTCAGGCCGTATGGGAGATTTTAACTCTCAAGGCCTGATCAGTTATGCGCTATGGCCTTTTATTGCCCTGATTGTTGGTATTTTTCTTTCGCAACGGGTCAATAATCCACGCCTGATGCTGGTACCGGCCCTATTATGGCTGGTGTTAGATACCCATATCATGCTGTTCCAGTGCCTGATCCAGTATCTGGGTGATCTGGATTACCTGCCATATATCCTCTATGACTATATTCCAACGCTCTTTGTCATGCTGTTTGTCTGGCAAAGTCTGGCAGTGGTCTGGGTCATCTCGCGTGAATTAAAATGGCCGTGGTGGGAACGTGCGCTGATCATGCTGGCGACCTTGTTTACCCTGGTGGTCTGGCAGATTTCAGTCAAAGATCAGCCCATCTGGAAAGTTGAAGAAATTCCACCAAGTTTTGCTGAAGATGCATTCTATGCCCAGCCAGTTCTGCTGAACAAAGCGCTGGAAAGCATTGAATATGGTGAATTTGCACAGTCGCACTGGTATTTCATGGGGGTGGCTGGAGCCAGCTATCAGGATGTATTCTATTCTGAAGTCGAGCGGATTAAAGAACAGTTTGATACCCGTTTTGGTACTTTTGGCCGATCCATTGCCCTAGTTAATCATCCGGCGACACGTACCACCGTACCGATTGCTTCCAGAACCAGTATGGAACTGGCATTGCGCCGTATGGGGCAGCAGATGAACCGTGAAAGTGATGTGCTGTTTTTATATATGACTTCTCACGGTTTGCCAAATGTGTTCGAAATGGAAAATGCTCCACTGGATCTGGCCCAAGTCGATCCAAAATGGTTGCGTGATACCTTGGATGCATCTGGAATCCGCTGGCGGGTGATTGTGATTTCAGCCTGTTTCTCGGGCAGTTTTGCTTCTGCCTTGCAGAATGATAATACCCTGATTATCACTGCCTCAGCAGCTGACCGCCAGTCTTTTGGCTGTTCCAATGAAGCGGATTATACCTATTTTGGCCGGGCATTATTTGATGAAGCCATGCGTGAAAATAATAGTCTAAAAGCTTCTTTTGAACAGGCTAAAACCACGGTAGCTAAATGGGAGGCAGTCCAGGGCTTCGAACCTTCAGAACCGCAATGGGTGATTGGCAAGAATATGGAATTGATGTTGCCTCAACTGGAGCAGCGTTTATTTCCCCAGAACAGCACCACGATACAGTCTCCCTAGCCCAATATCCTCAATAGATCAGCTGCAATAATAAGGAATAGCCATGGAACTTATACAGAACAATAGAAGCTTTGAAGGTGAACAGCGGATTTATCGTTTTGATTCGCGCTATCTTAAAACCCCGACTAAATTTGGAATTTATCTGCCGCCTCAAGCCTTGGAAGGTCATAGCTGTCCGGCATTATTCTATCTGGCAGGTTTGACCTGTACTGAAGAAACCTTTGCCATCAAGGCACATGCCCAGCGCCTGGCATCACAATTGGGGTTAATTTTAATCACACCGGATACCTCACCACGTGGTGAAGGCGTGGCAGAAGGTGACAACTGGGATATTGGTCAGGGTGCGGGTTTCTATATCAATGCCACCCAGGAGCCGTGGGCTGAACATTACCAGATGGAAAGCTTCATTGTGGATGAGCTCTATGCACTGGTCACTGAGGAATTCGTGATCCATTCCGGTAGAATCGGCATCTTTGGCCACTCTATGGGTGGGCATGGTGCCTTGACCCTGGCATTTAAATATCCGGAAAAATTCAAATCTGTTTCAGCCTTTGCACCCATTTGTGCGCCAAGCCAGTGCCCGTGGGGCGACAAGGCGTTTTCGAATTATCTGGGTGAAAACCGTGAAGAATGGCTCAAGCATGATGCGACCGCTTTGGTTCAGGAGAAAGGCGCATTGTTCAATGATATCCTGATTGATCAGGGGTTCTCAGACCAGTTCTATAGTCAGCTCAATCCAGCCTTGTTTCAGCAGGCTTGTGATACCGTGAACCAGCCCTTAACTTTGCGTGAACATCAGGGCTATGATCATGGGTATTACTTTATTCAAAGTTTTGTAGATGATCATTTGCAATTCCATGCCGTGCAGTTAAATCCTTAAATCGGTATTGCAAAGATGTAATAGCGCTAAAAAGATTAAAAAACCTCCAAAATGTTTTTACATTCTGGGGGTTTTTCTTTTAATATCAGTTGTATAAAAGTATAAAAAATTGGGGTCGTCATGCAGCAGACAGCAGGCGGTATTCGTGTCAGTGAGCCATTATTTCCAGCTGCTTCAAGTTTTTCGACTGAAGCCACGCCTTCGGTCAGACCGAAATATCAGCGATATGAATTCAAGTTTCATGGTAGTACCTCGGAATATTTTGGTATTTGGTTGAGTAATATTTTATTGACAGTATTGACCTTGACCTTGTATTCACCTTGGGCGAAATCGCGTCGTCAGCGTTATTTTTATGGCAATACCGAATTTTTGCAGCGTCGCTTTGATTTTACCGGTTTACCCAGCAAGATTTTTCTTGGCCGGCTTTTAGCCCTGGAAATTTATATAGTGTTCTTGGTGGTGTCGAACTACTCGGTGTTGTTGACTACTCTGGGCTTGGGCATGTTGTATATGGCGGTACCGTGGTTGTTTCGCCTGACGCTTAAATTTAGAAGTCGCAACACCAAATTTGGCAATACACGTTTTTATTTCTATGGTGAAAACAAATATTTATATCGCTTATTGAGTGTCGAGGTAATCAAGACTCTCTTAAGTTTATTTATTTTGCTACCTCGTTTAATTTGGCTCTATAAGCATTATTGCTTCGATCATTTACAATTGGGACAATTTAAATTTCGCTTGAACGCCACCCACAAAAACTATATGTCGGCTGTCTATCGACCTTTACTGTTGATGCTGGCTTTTAGCTTTGCGATGGTGGCCCTGATCGATGCAAGTCAATCGTCAAACTCAGAATATGACTTGTTGATTGTGATTTTATTATTGCTGTGGGTCATTGGCCTGATTTTTATCTTACCGATCATGTTGGCACGGATCTATATCACCACATGGAACAATCTGTTTCTAGGGGAGAATTTTTTTAAAACACGTGCCAATCCATGGCGTTATGCATGGATTGTTTTGTCAAACTGGGTATTAAAAATTATCAGTTTGGGCCTGTTATCCGCATGGGCCGACATCCGTTTTTATCAATATAAAACCAGTATGTTGGAACTCTTTGTCTTGGATGACCCTAACAAATTACAAAATATGTTGCAGCCTGACCCTAATTCCCTGGCAGCTGAATTCAGTTCTATGTTTGATTTTGATGCATCATTGTAGGGGAAATCATCATGCAAAAAAGACCTGTTGAAGTGCTTTATTATGATGGTAGCTCTGCAATAGCACATCCCGCTTTAATCCGCCCCCTTGATCAGCACCTCATTCAATTAAGTTATATCGATGACGAAAACCGGGATGTAGAGATTCCTTATAAAATGATGGCTTTTATTGGTGCTGTGGGCCGTCGACCTGCGATTGTAGAACTTCCGAATGATGCACGTATTGAGTTTATTAGCCGTGTACCATATTGGTTTGCCAAACCACAAAAAGCTATTTATGAAGCGATATGGCAATTGGAGCGCTCGCCTGCGCAGTTGCTCACCTTGCTAGTATTGGCTTTGGTCATGATCTTTAGTGTGGTGAAATGGGTGATTCCGTGGGGCGCCAAACAAGTTGCAGCTTGGGTACCAGACAATACGGTACAGCGCATTGGTGATGTTACTGAACAAAATTTGGTGAAAAGAACGGAAGTGTCTGCTTTAAGTGCTGATTATCAAAGTCGCATACGTCAGCGTTTTCAACAGGAAATTGCTGAAAATCCGCATGCGCCTGCTAAACTGATTTTTCGTAAAGGTAAAGAGCTGGGCGCCAATGCCTTGGCGATTCCGAACAATACTATTTTAGTTACGGATGAATTGGTGGCGATCGCAGAAATGGAAGAAGAGGTACTTGCAGTACTGGCGCATGAACAAGGTCATATTGTACGCCAGCATGCCATGCAAAAGCTGATTGCGGCATCCAGTGTCGCGATGGCATGGGAAATGATTTTCCAGGATGGCAGCAGTATGCTCACTGCAGCTGCAGTGAAGTTAAGTGATGCCGATTATTCAAAACATCTGGAATATGATGCAGACGACTATGCCATGAAACATTTATACGGACGCGGCATTTCCAGTATTTATTTATCCAATTTCTTACAACGGGTGGAAAACCTGCGTTTATCACAGCCGAAGAAAGAGGAGCTGGTAATTCAGATTGAACTTGAAAAATGGCTGAATACACATCCCGAAGAACAGGAACGCATCGAGCGTATTCATGCCTTTGATGCAAAAATGTCTAAGCAAGCAGTCAGCCATGATTGAGTTAATCACGTTGCCAATTTGCTTCCAGTGGTTCTTGGCCCATACGGATCAGATGATCCAGCACAACATTTTCAAGTTTATTCAGATCAGTAGCGTCATCGTTACTTTGAATCGTTACGGTAAGATGCTCGGCCTCTGGCGCCAGGTTCACTTCCGCACTTGGAAAATGAATCAGAAAAGCCGATTCAGTTTCATCAATATTGAATTTATGTTTCCAGTGATTGGCCAGGCGTTTGGCAACGCGTGAGGCTTGTTGTGTCTGGATATGGGCAGTACTTTTCTTCATTGATCTTATACACTTGTAATCATTCCCCTGTACTTTAAACCAGTCATGGGTGGAATCATAAGCCGCAAAGCGTTACATAGCGTTTTATTCTTGCAACATCGAAGTCACAGTAGCCGGAGCGGATTTGATATAATGGGAAAAATCCAATTTCAACAAGCCAGGTTCTCCATGTCCAAGCCTTATTTAATTGCCCCTTCTATTTTGTCTGCTGACTTTGCCCGTCTAGGTGAAGAAGTCGAGAACGTGTTGGAAGCAGGTGCAGACGTTGTCCATTTTGATGTTATGGATAACCATTACGTGCCGAATCTGACTTTTGGTGCTGGCGTGTGTAAGGCTTTGAAAAAATATGGCATCGAAGCACCTATTGATGTGCATTTGATGGTTAAGCCGGTAGATCGCATGATCGGGGATTTTCTCGAAGCGGGTGCCGACATCATTACTTTCCATCCGGAAGCTTCTGATCATATTGACCGTTCTTTACAGTTGATCAAGTCGGGTGGTGCCAAAGCGGGCTTGGTATTTAATCCGGCAACGCCACTGCATTATCTGGACTATGTACTGGATAAAGTCGATCAAATCCTGCTCATGAGTGTAAACCCGGGCTTTGGTGGACAGAAATTTATTCCAATGACTTTGGATAAATTGCGTCAGGCACGTCAACTGATCGATGCTTCAGGTCGTGATATTCGTCTGGAAGTCGATGGTGGTGTTACACCGAGTAATATTCGTGAAATTGCTGAAGCGGGTGCCGATATGTTTGTGGCGGGTTCAGCTATTTTTGGCAAGCCAGATTATAAAGCTGTGATTGATGAAATGCGTGCAGAGTTAGCCAGAGTAGGACAGATTCAACTCTAATCGCTAAAACATCAGATGCGCATAAATATGTGGATAACTTTATGGATAAGTGTGTAGATATCTATGTTGATAACCATATGGATATGTTGCATAAAATGTAATCATTTGTACCGTGGTTGATTGCGATTTAGACAATATTTGTATAAAAAGAACTCAAATAGGGTTCTTTTTATTACATATAACCCTTGTGTTTAGTAGTTATTTGTTAATCAATAGTTAATAATTCAACCAAGTAAAAAATGATCAATCTCTCACGAGTTTATGTTTAATCATGTAATTTATCCCTAAAATGTTTGAATTTAATTAATGTGTATAACTTAACATTCCGAGTGGAATCGCATGTAATTGTTATTAATTCAACTGCCCGAGTATGGAACTATACTAACTTGCTATTTTTAGTCTCTACCATAACCAGAGCAGATAAGAATGTCGTGAGGACTTGAGTAAGACAAAGTTAATTTGTATCTCTAAAAGTCATGTTTTGTAACAATGACCACATTGTTAGCACGCGAATTAATAAAATTTCTATATCTGGATATTGAGGAGGAACGACCTCCCTTGTGGATTGCAGTGCAAAATTTACAGGAAAAATCGTCAGGACGGCCTGATTCTTATATAAAAGGAGGAGGGCTGCATGGCCTGGATTGTACTTATTCTTGCAGGTATTTTTGAAATCGTTTGGGCTTATTCGATGAAGCTGTCCGAAGGATTTACTCGTTTAACCCCCAGTATCATTACCATTGTTTTCATGGTACTGAGTTTCGCTTTGCTGGCTTATGCGATGCGTACTTTGCCGCTAGGTGCAGCCTATACGATCTGGACCGGGATTGGTGCAGTGGGTTCATTTCTCATCGGTATTTGGGTTCTGGGTGAACCTGCTACCGCCTTGCGTATGCTGGCTGCTGTACTCATCATTTCCGGTCTGGTCCTGATGAAAGTATCCTCTTCATAATTTGTTTCTGCCTATCTCGGTGAACTGGGTTAATATAGAAAATGAACTATAGTGATTGGGACAGGGCGCCATCATGAACTTAAGTTATCTCTATATGGATTCTCCGGTAGGACAGTTACGACTGGTCGCGAATGAAACCGCACTGGTGGCCGTGCTTTGGGACTGTGAACAGCCGAATCGGGTGAAACTGGCGACCTTGGTTGAAGATCCGCAGCATCCGGTATTGATTGAAACCAGACGTCAGCTTCAGGAATATTTTGCCGGTCAGCGCAATGTTTTTGACCTGCCTTTGGACTTTGCCGGTACTGATTTTCAGAAAAAAGTCTGGCAGGCGCTCCTGAATATTCCCTACGGACAAACGCGAAGCTATCGCGATATTGCTGAACAGGTGGGTAATATTAAAGCAGTACGCGCCGTGGGTGCAGCCAATGGCAAAAACCCGATTTCGATTATTGCACCCTGTCATCGGGTGATTGGTCGCAGTGGCAAGCTGGTAGGATTTGCCGGTGGTTTGGATAAAAAACAAATCCTGTTAAATATTGAGCGAACGCATTAATATTTAAACACTTAAAATAAATGAAAATTAGAATATGGAACATTCTACGATACAGCTATTAAGTCCACTCTGGTCCAGCTTAGGGTGGATTCTTCTGCTTTTCTTTGGCGTGATGATTTTTAAATTATTCAAGCCATTTTTAAAAGGGAAATTAGGAGAATTTGCGGTTGCTGCCCATGTCAAACTGTATTTAAAAGATCCTCAATATATTCTGCTCAATGATTTGACTCTTCCAGACGGGACAGGCGCGACCACGCAGATCGATCATCTGTTATTAAGTCCTTACGGAATATTCGTGATTGAGACCAAAAACTATAAAGGCTGGATATTTGGAAACGAGCGACAAAAAACCTGGACCCAGAAAATCTATAAACACAGTTATAAATTTCAGAATCCGATTCATCAGAACTATAAGCACATCAAAGTATTGGAGCGGCTACTGGCAGATATTGTGGAACCAGATCTTTTGCATTCTGTGATTGTATTTATGCCGGATGCCGTGTTTAAAACGCCGATGCCAAATCATGTGTTTCGGGGGGCAGGCTGGACTGACTATGTGAAAAGTTTTGATCGGCAGATGATTTCGGAAACGAAATTAAAACGGATACAACTGCGGCTAGAAAAAGAAGTTTTAGAAAAATCCTGGAAAACCAATCGGGATCACGTAGAAAACTTAAAGCAGCGTAAGCAGTCATAAGCTTTTATGAGCCCATAAAAAAGCCTTTGAATGATTCAAAGGCTTTTGGGTTTTAAATATTTGAAGCTTTCAGTTTTTCGATAATTTCGGCCAGAACTTTAATCCGTTTTACCTCATCCCATAATGCTTTGGCTTCAGGATAATGTTTCGACATCATGCCGAGCCATTGCTTGTAACGACCGACCATCCCGATTTCAGTTTTGGCTGGGCCGTTGATAAAACGAATTTGCAGTTGCAGCAGTTCATTCCAGTTCATCAAAGGTGCATCCGAGTTTTGACGGATACATTGGGTCAGGTCGGGTGTGGTCACTGCACCACGGCCAATCATCAGGTCTTCACAACCGGATTCCAGACGGCACTGTTTGGCATCGGCATTGTTCCAGATTTCACCATTGGCGATTACATTGATCTTGAGTGCTTCACGAATCGGTTGTAGCTGGTCCCAAAATGCGGGCGGGGTATAGCCATCGGCTTTGGTGCGCGCATGAACGGTAACCCACGCTGCTCCGGCATCTTCAATGGCATGCGCATTTTCCAGCATGAAATTGCGGTCCATATAACCCAGGCGCATTTTGGCGGAAACCGGAATATGCGCAGGGACGGCATCACGCACGGCTTTAACCAGCTCATGCACCACGTCGGGTTCATCGAGCAAGATTGAGCCACCGCGATGACGGTTCACGGTTTTGGCCGGACAGCCAAAATTCATGTCAATTGCCGGTGCGCCCATGGCTGCCACTTTGGCGGCATTCGCTGCCAGCATCTCCGGATTATTTCCCAGAAACTGCACATGTACCGGTGTACCTGCCGCCGTCTTGCCACCATTCAACAGTTCAGGACAGTAAGTATGATAAATATGATCGGGCAGAATGGAGTCGGTGACACGGATAAACTCGGTCACGCACCAGTCAAAGCTACCTACGGATGTCAGCACATCACGCATAATCGGATCGGTTAAGCCTTCCATGGGAGCAAGCACAAGTTTCAACGATGCACACCTGTAAATTTAAAACGGTGTTATACGTTTTTTTAGCCTGAATGTCCAGGCAGTCTAAATTTCACGCTTCATAAAGGGGAGAGAGAGTGAGAATGGGTTTAGGACATATCAACAAAACAGCTGTCTTCAGCACAATAAAATAATAGAGTTTTAAAGATTGATAGCTATATTGAAAAGAATCATAAATATATCAGGTGGTAGTATGGAACAGCCTCATTTCAAGGATCATTTCTCCCAGCAATCACAGGATTATGCCTTGTTTCGTCCGCATTATCCGGATGCATTGGGAAAGCTATTGGCAGAGCTGTCACCAGGTACCAAACTGGCTGTAGATGTCGGCTGTGGTTCTGGACAGCTTTCAGAAGTTTTGGCGAATTATTTTGATCAGGTGATTGCAATTGATGCGAGTGCTGAACAGCTTGCCCAAGCCAAACCGCATCCAAAAATTCAGTATGGTCAGGCATTTGCTGAAGAGATTCCGTGTGCTGACCAGAGTATTGATCTGATTTCAGTGGCTCAAGCAGCGCATTGGCTCGATCTGGAAAAATTCTACGCAGAAGTTCGACGCATCGCGAAACCTAAAGCCATTCTGGCTTTAATTAGCTATGGCGTGTTCAGTGTGGATGAGCCACATCTGAATCAGTATTTTAAGCATTTTTATGAAGTCACGCTTGCACCGTACTGGCCGCCTGAACGTCGCCATGTAGATGAAGGATATAAAAATCTACCATTTCCATTTCAGGAAATTGCGATTCAGCCACCTGTATTAGAGGTTGAATGGAACTTTTATCAGTTAATTGGTTATATGAGTACCTGGTCAGCTGTGAAAGCTGCCACTAACGCACTTGGACATAATCCACTGAATGTACTGGCAGATGCCTTATTGCCAGAATGGGAAGATCCAGAATTGCCTAGAGTCATTGGCTGGCCATTATCAGTACGTGCGGGGCGTATAACCGTTTAAAGATTATTCAAGCTAAAGCCTGTTTATTGAACTTTATTGGACAATGAATTGAATATTTCAAGGCTCAGAATTATCGCCCTAGAATCATTTCCAGCACAAATTTAGACCCAATAAAACCCAGTGCCAGCAAGCCAAAACCGAGCAGGGTAAAGCGCACGGCTTTCTGACCACGCCAACCAAACTTCCAGTGTCCGATTAATAGTGAACCATAAACCAGCCAAGAAATAATACTGAACGCAGTTTTATGTGCCAGATGCTGAGCAAAGAAATTGTCGATGGTAAAGAAGCCAAAGCCCAAAGCGAGGGTAAGTAAAACAAAACCGGTCATCAGCATATCAAACAGCAGTGATTCCATGTCTTGATAAGAGGGTAGCAAACTGACCCAAACCCGGCGTTTGTGCTTCTTTTTCAGCTCACGATCCTGAAAACGTAAAATTACAGCCTGAATGGTTGCCATGAGCAATACTGCATAAGCAGACAAAGACAAAATAATATGAATGTCCAAGCCTAGAGAGTTCTGGATAATAATTTTAGCTGGCTGGGTAAAGACAAAACCGAGGATCAAACCTGTGGCAGCCACTGGAATCCCGATCAGGTTCAGGGCAATAATCGGACGATAAGTACTGTAAATAATACTGAGCAGCAGCATCAAACCCGAGGTAAAAGAAAACAGGGAAAAGACATCATAATTGATGCCTAGCGGAGTATGCATATCACCATATAACACCAGTGCATGCAGGCTCAGTCCAAGCAGTGCAGTTAGCGAAACAAACCATTGATTAGGAGTACGTTTAGACATTAAATGAATGAACAGATACCAGAAAGAAGCGGTATAAGCGACTAATGCTAAGATCGTATAAACCAAGGGGAGGCTAACCATGTCAAACCTTTTTAAGGGTGATGAATATTCATTTATATAAATTCGCTGCGAACTACAGTATCCTATAGCATTCTATGCATAAATTTTCTATTTTAAGAAACAATTTTTTGCTCATGGCTATTTTAAGCGGATTTTGCAATGTTTGATACCTTAACAGAACGACTCACGCAGAGTTTAAGAAATGTTACTGGCTCAGGGCAGCTAACCGAAGACAATATTAAAGATACGTTACGTGAAGTGCGTATGGCGCTTCTTGAGGCCGATGTTGCGTTACCTGTAACTCGTGAATTCATCGCGAAAGTTAAGGAAGAAGCATTGGGCCAAGAAGTGATGACTCAGTTATCTCCTGGGCAGGCTTTTGTCAAAATCGTTCATGACGAATTGACCAAAATGATGGGCGAGGCCAATGAAAGCCTCGACCTCGCTGCAAAACCACCTGTTGTTGTCCTGCTAGCAGGCCTGCAGGGTGCAGGTAAAACAACAACCGCAGCGAAACTTGCACGCTTCTTACAAGAACGTCAAAAGAAAAAAGTCGCGATGGTCTCTGCCGACGTATACCGTCCAGCAGCGATCAAACAGCTACAGACCGTCGCGGGTGAAGTCGGTGCGATTTTCTTAGAATCTCACGCAGATGAACGCCCAATTGATATTGCAAAACGTGCGATTGAACAGGCAAAAATCCAGTTTGCCGATGTGCTGATTGTCGATACGGCAGGCCGTTTGCATATCGATGATGACATGATGGGTGAAATCAAAGAGCTGCATGCAGCGATTAACCCGACTGAAACCCTGTTCGTGGTCGATGCCATGACTGGTCAGGATGCGGCAAACACCGCCAAAGCATTCAATGATGCCTTGCCTTTAACTGGTGTGATCCTGACCAAAACTGATGGTGATGCACGCGGTGGTGCGGCACTGTCAGTACGTGCAATTACCGGTAAGCCAATCAAATTCTTGGGTATGGGTGAGAAACTCGATGCCTTGGAGCCATTCCATCCTGAGCGTGTTGCACAGCGTATTCTCGGTATGGGTGATGTACTTTCTTTGGTCGAAGAACTTGAACGTAAGGTCGACAAAGAAAAAGCCGAAAAAATGGCGAAAAAACTGCAAAAAGGCGGCAGCTTCAACTTTGAAGACATGCTGATGCAGTTTGAGCAGATGAACAAGATGGGCGGCATGATGGGCTTCCTGGACAAACTTCCTGGCATGAGCAATGCCGGTCTGCAAGATGCATTGGCGCAAGCCAATCCTGAAAAGCAGGTCAAGAAAATGGAAGCGATTATCCAGTCGATGACCCTGAAAGAGCGCCGTAATCCAGACTTGATGAACCCAAGCCGTAAAAAACGTATCGCAGCAGGTTGTGGTATGGAAGTGGCAGAAGTCAACAAGCTGATCAAGCAACATGCGCAGATGGCCAAGATGATGAAAAAATTTGCCAATCCATCCGGTATGGCAAAAATGATGAAATCACTCGGCGGTCTGCAGAAACAGTTTGGCGGCGGCGGTGGTATGGGACCATTGTTCGGCGGCAACGACAAGAAATAAGTTTTGTTTTAAAAAAGGCGCAATATGCGCCTTTTTTTTATTGCGAATAGATGGTCAAACTGGTTTAAACAAAACAACATTTACTTACCCAAAATAAAAATCTAATCAGGCAGACTCGGGAATATCAGCACAAAATAAAGAGAAATTTCAAATGAACCAAGTAATTGTCGTACATGGTTATACTGCAAGCCCGGAAGAAAACTGGTACCCATGGATTCAGGAAAAAGCCCAACAGGAAAATGTCAGTTTAAAAGTCCTCCGGCTGGATCCATCAACTACACCGACACTGGACACTTGGGATCAGCAAATGCGTGAACAGATTGATGCAATTGATGAGGACAGTATTTTTATTGCACATAGCTTGGGAACTGTAGCCGCATTACATTACCTATCCAGAGAATTAAAACAGCAGAAAATTCAGCAACTGGTATTGATCGCAGGATTTAATGGCCGGCTGGGTCGTCTGGATGAAGTAAACCCTTTTATTGATGCCGCGGATATCGATTTTGATTTACTCAAACAACAGGTTGCAGAGCGTGTGGTGATCTACTCCGAAGGAGATGACAGGGTTGCACCAGAATTTAGTCTGGAACAAGCGGACAGTCTTGATGCAATTGTGGTGAATGCCAAGCATCACGGACATTTTATTGATTCACAAGGCTGTACTGATCTGCCGGAGCTCTGGAAAGTGATCGAGCCTTATCTGATTAAATCTTAAATTTAAGCATGTTATTGTATTCACTAAATTTTAAAATTTAATATGAGATGGTGTTCAAAAAGGTACTTGAATTCCATCTCCAGACTGTTTAAAACTGATTTTTATCGACGCCGTTTGCGTTCAATAATTATAAGTAATGCACTATGAAAAATATAATAAAAAAAGTCTATATCGTGCCGGATTATCAGGCGACCTCCAATGATCACTGGTACCCTTGGCTCAGTCGCCAGCTTAAAAATGCCGGTTTTGAGTCCAAGCGGATTATGCTGGCCAACCCTTTTCAGCCTGATTTAGAAGAATGGCAGCAGAATCTGAAACTGCACATTCCGCAGATGGATGAACATACCTTTTTAGTTGCACATGGCCTGAGTTGCGTCAGTGTTTTAAACTTTTTACAGGAACATTATATTCAGCAGCAACGCAAGATCGGCGGTATCATTCTGGTCTCAGCCTTTGATACACCTTTGGTGGCTTGGTCAGAACTGAATAAAATACTGCAGGCTGTGCGACTCGATCTGAAAAACTTGCCCTATAGCTATAAACGTGCGGTGATGCTGATCTCCAGTAATGATCCCTATGTGCCTGCACCGATTTCCTTGCGTTTAGCCCATAGCTTGAATGCACAAATTTTTGAGATCAAAAAAGCCGGGCATTTTAATAAATCTGATGGCTTTGCCGAATTCCCTCAATTGCTGGATATCATCAAACAATGTCTGGCAAATGAGCTGCAAAATGCTGCAGGCCTTTAAGTAAAAGATCAGGTTCAATCCGGGGATGGTGATGGCTGAGATGCTGCGCAAACAGTGGGGCATCTCCACCGGTTAAAACCAGCTGTGCTGGGAAATCATGCAGGACTTTTTCAATGGTGCTGAGCAGGCCCAGCAGAATGCCATGATGCACAGCATCCAGGGTATTGCGGCCAGGATTAAGTTCAGAAAAAGCACCATCCGGAATTTTAATACCTTTGGTATTCTGAATCAGTGCATCACGTTGCAAGTACAGATTCGGCAGAATAAATCCACCCAAATGTTGTTGTCCTTGCGCCAGATCAATAGTCAGTGCCGTACCACAACTAATTACACAGTAATTTTCATGCGCTTGAGTCGCCACTGCAAGTACCTGTAACCAGCGGTCAATGCCAAGCTGAGAAGGTTCATCATAGCCACAGATCAGACCGGCATATTCCGCCTGTACCTGAGCAAAAATCACTGGAATATGCAGACTTTCTAAAATGCTGAGAATACGCTCATTACTGATTTTATCCTGGACCGAGGATAGACCCACCTGATGCAAGCCCAGTGTTTTAAAATGCTGGATCAGGCCCAGTAATAAATCGGCAGGAGACTGTAAATGTAATTCCGCTGCCTGTTCAATAATCTGATCATGCTCGGTAATCCAGTATTTCAGTCTGGTATTGCCAATATCCAACCATAATTTTTTCATTGCTGTATGCCTGTTCATCCACCGTGTTGAAGGCGGAGCTGTCCCTGATAAAAGGTCTGGATTCCTTGATCGGTCAAAATCTTGACTGCACCATCGTCCTGAATCCCGAGAAAAGTACCGGAATATTGCCCTTGCACATCGGTAAATTCAACTGTTTGTTGCATAAATGCAGCCGATCGATTGAAACGCGCCGCCAGGTTTTGACTGCCATAATTAAACCATTGCCCGGCTTGCTGAATCGCCAGATATAACTGGGCAATTAGCTCGACTCTTGATGTATGCGATAATCCCAGCTCGCTCAAGGAGCTGACCTGCTGGTCTGGAAGATCGGTGGACAGAGGATCAATATTTAGCCCGACCCCGACCACCACCTGCGTGGTTGAAACCGGCTCGACCAGAATACCCCCCCATTTTCCATGCAGGCTATACAGGTCATTCGGCCATTTCACCTGTAATTCCAGGCCTTTTAGACTTGGCATTTGCAGGATATTTAACGCAATTTCTAGCGCCAGACGACCATCAATGGGTTTTTGTGTATGCAGCAATGTGCTTAAATAGATGTTCCCTTCAGGTGATATCCACTGACGTTGACGCTGTCCACGGCCTTGGGTCTGCACATGACTGCATACCAGAACCTGCTGTACCCCTTTCGTTGCCAATTCGCGCACATCATCATTGGTCGATGTGGTAATCGGTTTGATGAGTAATACTTCCGGGAGTTGGCCTGCATCGCTTAATCGTTGTTGCAGTTCACGAGTTTCTACATCCATTTGAATCTAAACGTGGTAAATATCGTTATGGAGTTAATCATATATTTATTGATTGGTGCAATTGCCGGATTTGCCGCAGGCCTGTTTGGGGTCGGTGGAGGTTTGATCATTGTACCCATCCTCTACATTGTTTTTACCCAACTCCAGTACGATCCTAACGTGATTATGCATATGGCGGTGGGTACTTCCCTGGCGACGATTATTGTGACCTCTATCAGCTCGGTCATGGCACATCATCAACGAGGGGCAGTGCTGTGGCCCGTGTTTCGTAATCTGGCGCCAGGTCTGGTTATAGGGTCATTTGTGGGTGCGGGGATTGCCGATTATTTATCTGGTCGAGGTTTGCAGTTGTTGATCGGGTTCTTTGCAGTCTGGGTGGCATTTCGAATGTTTAAAGGTGCGAATGTTCAGGTCGACCCAAACCAAAAATTACCTTCAACACCGCTACAAATTGCTGCGGGTGGCGGGATCGGTGTGGCATCGGCCATTTTTGGGATTGGCGGGGGCAGTTTGACGGTCCCATTTCTGAATCGCTGTGGGGTTGTCATGCAAAAAGCAGTAGCGACCTCTGCCGCTTGTGGCTTGCCAATTGCAATCGCGGGTGCATTAGGTTTTATGTGGTTTGGTAAACAGGCGCAGGTCACCGTACCAAATACTATCGGTTATATTCATATTTATGCGTTTCTCGGTATCAGCACGATGAGCTTTTTTACTGCGAAACTGGGCGCAAAAGTGGCACATCTGCTTTCACCGGCTGTATTGAAAAAATGTTTTGCGGCCTTGCTGACTACCGTCGGCCTGTATTTTATTTATCAGGGTTTCATTGCCTGATTCAAATGTTCAGGTTAAATCAATGCGTCGCTGCAGGAGAATAGATCACTATTCTCCTTTTTTGTAAGTGGGAGTTGGCTATATAGACACAAGATTGTCTGACAATGTCAAAGTAATCATTAAAAAAAAGCCGTTTAATAGCAACATAGCCCAAATAAAGGGTTAAACCATTATTCATAAAAATAAACACAGGAACGGTATGCCATTAGAACAAGCGCAAAGTTTGTCTGAGCAGATTGCCAAGCATATTAGCGAACAAATTATTCGCGGTGAACTGGTCGAAGGCGAACGTATACAGGAACTTAGGATTGCCTCGGAGCTTGATGTCAGCCGGGGTTCGGTTCGTGAAGCACTGTTGTTGCTGGAACGCACCCAACTGATTGAAATTTTTCCACGCCGGGGAGCAATTGTTTCAGAAATGTCGGCCTTGCAGGTGCGTGCCTTATTTGACATGACCTCGTTATTGCTCGGGCAGATGGTGCATCGCATGGCGGAGACCTGGCGGGTGCATGAAGCTGAGCGCATTCAGCTATTATTAGAGCAATTAGAAGCAGAAACCCGCCAAGGACACACTGAAAAGTTTTATGATTTGATCTTTCAGGGCATGGCCCAGCAGCATGAGATGGTGGGGAATCCTTATCTGATACGCTACTATCAGGAACTGCTGCCATCTTTACGTCGGAGCTATTT
This sequence comes from Acinetobacter sp. SFD, assembly GCF_001647575.1. Classification (NCBI taxonomy): domain Bacteria; kingdom Pseudomonadati; phylum Pseudomonadota; class Gammaproteobacteria; order Moraxellales; family Moraxellaceae; genus Acinetobacter; species Acinetobacter sp. SFD. The sequence goes on along the minus strand of NZ_LSZJ01000017.1, from coordinate 48,334 downwards.
TCTGACCCTGAATATTTCCAGACGCGAGTTACAAGAATCTTTTGACTTATTTAAACTGGTCACTGAAGCAATTTTGATACGAAAAACCCATCAGGCCACTTTATTTATGGAAGATTTTTGTCGACACTTGCGCAACCTTGTGTTGGAATCTCTGACACGGATGAAACAAATTGAACTCGCGTGGGCCAGACGCTCACGACGTTAAATCAGGACATTATGCGTTTAAGCAGTTTAAAACTTTCAGGCTTTAAATCTTTTGCCGACAGTACCACCTTACATTTTAAAGATAATCGTACTGCGGTCGTGGGACCAAATGGTTGTGGTAAATCCAATGTCATTGATGCCATACGCTGGGTCATGGGCGAGTCCAGTGCGCGTCAGTTGCGTGGTGGCAGCATGCAGGATGTCATCTTTACCGGAACTGCCAAGCGTAAACCGGTCGGTATGGCCAGTGTAGAACTGCGCTTTGACAATACTTATGGCAAGCTCGGCGGTGCCTATAATGCCTATAATGAACTGGCGGTACGCCGGCAGGTCAACCGCGATGGCAAGTCCGAATATTTCCTGAATGGCAGCAAATGCCGTCGTCGTGATATTACCGATATTTTCCTTGGCACCGGTTTGGGTCCGCGTTCCTATGCGATTATTGAGCAGGGTATGATTAACCGTCTGGTCGATGCCAAGCCAGAGGAAATGCGGGTTTATATCGAAGAAGCGGCTGGGGTATCGCGCTATCAGGCGCGTCGCCGTGAAACCATGCTGCATCTGGATCACACCACACAAAACCTGTCGCGTCTGGAAGATATTGCTTCTGAACTGAAATCCCAGCTAAAAACCCTGAAACGTCAGTCGGAAAGTGCGATTCAATATAAAGAACTGGAAGGGCAGATCCGTACGATCAAGATTGAAATTCTGTCTTTTCAATGTGAGCAGAGCCAGCGCTTACAGGAAGAATATACCCTTGAGATGAATACGCTCGGGGAAAAGTTTAAGCTGGTGCGTTCTGAACTGACTACCGTAGAACATGATTTAGGCAGTACCAGTGAACTGTTCCAGCGTCTGATTCAGCAATCCACCCCTTTGCAAAGCGAATGGCAACAGGCCGAGAAAAAACTGGCTGAACTGGAAATGACACTGCAGCAAAAGCAGTCTTTGCTGGAGCAGAATTCTACAAGTCTGGTTAAACTGGAACAGCAAAAAGCCCAGACCAAAGAGCGTTTGCAGTTGATTGAACTGCAACTCGATACTTTACAGCAGCAATTTGAAGATCAGCAGGCACAATTGCAGCAACAAGATGGCCAGAGTCAGACGCATAGTCAGAATCTGAGTGAGCTCAAATCCCAGCAGAGTACAATTACAGCGCAATTCGCACAGATTAAAACTCAGGTCGAACAGCAGCAACAGCGTAAATTGCAAATGCTGGCTCAAAGCGAGCAACTGGCAAAGAATATTGAACGGATTGAACAGCAGAAACAGACGCTACAACAGCAAAGCACACAGATTCAGCAACAGGCGCAGCAAGATGAGCTGGAGCAGTATCAGACAGATAAAGCACAGGCTGAACAGCAAATCGTTGGCTATGAAATTCAATTAACAGATTTAAGAACTCAATTCGAGCAGATTCAGGAAGAGCAGGCGACCCAACAACAGCGCTTGATGCAGCTCAAATCTGAAATTCAGGTGCTACATTCAGAACAGAAAAACCTGAGCCAATTACTGACCAAAGCCAACCCGAATAGCAAGAGTGATGCGGTCCAGCTGATGCATGTACTTAAGCTCAATGATGCAGGCAAGGCACATGCCAGCCTGATCGAAAAGTTTCTGGCAAAATGGCTGTCTGCCCAGATTCTGGCCGAGGGCGAGCACTTCCTTGAAGATTGTGCACGTCAGTTAAAACAACAGGCTGTTCAGGATAAAATTCAGATTTCCAATACGATGTGTCTGGCCGACTGGATTGAATCTCCACATTATTCACTGTGGCAACAAGTCGCGGTCGTAGATACATTAGCACAAGCATTACCGCTTCAAACTGAGTTATTACAAGGCCAGACATTACTGAGTTTAGATGGCTATCATATTGGTGCAGACTGGGTCATTGCTCTGGATTATGATGAAGCCAGTCAGGCCGGACAAGGTGCTTTAAGCCATCGAATTCGTCTGGATGAAATCGAGCAGCAACTTGCAGAACTTGAACCTAAGTTTATGCAGCTGGAGCAGCAGTTATCTGAATTCACTGATCAGGTTAAAGCTTTGCAAAGCCAGATTCAGAGTATCAGCGAGCAGCAGAAACAAGCTCAAAAACAGCTGCAACAACTCGATATTCATATTGCCAAAGTACAAAGTAGTGTGCAGGCTTTCGCATTGCAAAAGCAGCAATTAAGGCATCAGCTACAACAACTGGATGAGCAGCTTGAAGAAGATGCCATGCAAAAAGACGATCTGGAAATTGATTTGCATGCCCTGAATCTAAAGCTGGAACAGGCTTTACCGAATTATAAAATCCTGCAATTTCAGCTAGAAGAATTGAGCGCTCAGTTAGATGACTCGCAGCAGATTAGCCAGCAAGCGCAGCAGGAACTGGAATTGCTGCGCCGTCAATGTGTGCAAACCCAGCAGCAGATCGAATTACTGGAAAAAGATCAGGTATTCCTAAAAGAACAGTCTCAGCAAATTACTGCACAAATCGAACAGGCCAAGAAATTTGTCGATCCGGTACAGCTAGAATTGCCTGCTTTACAGAGTCAGTTTAATGAACAGGCGCAGATCACTGAAAAGCTGCAAAAGACCTGGGCCGACTGGCAGGTTGAATTAAATCAGGTGCAGAGCAAGCAGCAGCAGCTGACCGAACAGCGCCATCGTTTCCAACAGCAGGATGAACAGCTGCGTAGCGAGTTAGAAGCCAAACGTTTAGCCTGGCAGGCAGCCAGATCTGATTTACAGCATTATTCAGAACAGCTGAAAGAACTGAACCATGATGTCATTAGCGGCTTAAATATTGATATCAAAGCCCATCAGGCGAAGCTGGAAAAAGCCCAAACCCAGTTCGATAAGCTGGGTGCCGTGAATCTGGCGGCTTCTGAAGAATATGAAGAAGTATCAAAACGTTACGAGGAACTGAGTCACCAGATGCAGGATCTGGAAAATACGGTTGAACAGCTACAGGCTGCGATGAAGAGTATTGACCAGGAAACCCGTAAACTGTTTATGCACACGTTTGATCAGGTCAATGCCGAGCTGCAAAACCTGTTTCCGAAAGTATTTGAGGGCGGTGAAGCGAGTTTAAGTCTTGAAGATGGATGGCAATCGGGTGTAAAACTAATGGCCCGACCACCAGGCAAGCGTAACAGTTCACTCGCGTTACTTTCTGGCGGGGAAAAGGCTTTAACTGCCTTGGCATTGGTCTTCGCAATTTTCCGCTTAAATCCGGCACCATTTTGTGTACTGGATGAAGTCGATGCACCCCTGGATGATGCCAATGTGGGACGTTTTTGTAATTTAGTCAAAGAGCTTTCTGAACAAGTGCAATTTATTTATATTACCCATAACAAACTTGCAATGATGATGGCGACTGATCTTTTAGGTGTAACCATGCCTGAACCGGGAACCTCAAAATTAGTGACAGTAAATTTGGAACAGGCAAAAGAATACGGCTTAGCTGCGGAGGTATAATATGGAAATCACCACCATTATCGGGATTGTTATTGCAATTATCATCATGCTGTTGGGCATCAGAATGTTGCTCAAAAAACCTGTCGAGGCAGCTCCTTCCCTGGATGCCAGCCTGCATATCGACCCGGATAGCCAGACCCCTGTCATTCCTCGGCATGTACGATCGCAACTGGCAAAGCAGGACGCAGATTCAACACAACGCATAGAGCCAAGCCTGAGTGCAAATGAACCGGCTCCTGAAAAGCCATCTGCTTTTCGCAAGGCTGAATCAACTCCGGTTGAGCCAAAAGCAGTCGAAACTCCTGTAGCTGCCCAGTCGAGCGATGTGACAGAGGCTAAAGTGGTGGCAACGTCGGTCGCGACAGAAGTAGCCGACACAGCAGTAGAGCAAAAGCTGGCTGAAACAGAACAGGAAAACAATCACGCCGAAAATAAAGATAAAGCTGCCGAATTCAGTCTGAACAGCAATATTGAAAAAGCTGAAATTTCTGAATTTAATGATGAAAGCAGTATTCTGGATGCACATCTGCATGAGCAAAAAATAGTGGATGAAGAAAGTGCATTATCCAGTGCTGAAACCATTATTTCTTTGCATATCTATCCGCAAGGTCGTGTGCTTTCAGGTGATAAAACTTTGAAAGTTCTACTGAAATATGGTCTGCGTTATGGCGAGCTGGCCTGTTTTCACCGTTATAGTGAAGATGGTTCAAAACTGCTGTTTTCGGTACTGCAAATGACTGATACAGGTATGGAAGGCTTTGATCTGGAAACCCTGTCGACTCAGGAAGTCAAAGGTCTGGCATTCTTCCTGGCTTTACCGCATAGTGATGTACAAAATGCTTTTGATACCATGGACAGTATTTCGCGGTTAATTGCTCGTGAAGTGGATGGTCTGGTCTACGATCAGAACCAACAGGAATTCACGCCGCAATTACGTGAATTCTGGCGCCATCAAGCGATTGATTATCGCCCGGGACAGGCCACCTGACTCGAAGATTGCTTTGTTCAATCTCCAAGTTGAATCTGTAGACTGCAATTTTTATAATAGCCAAAAGCTGAATATTCTACAGGGCGGATTTTCCGCCCTTTTTTATGGTGAAATTATGACCCAAGATGCCACTGTGATTGCGCAAATGCGTCAATTGATTCAACTGCTTGCCAAGCATAATCATGCTTATTATGTGATGGATCAGCCGAGCATTGAAGACAGTGAATATGATCAGCTCTTTCATCAGCTCAAAGCCCTAGAAGAACAATATCCACACTTGCAGCAACCCGATACACCCACTATCAAGGTGGGGGGGCAGGCACTTGCAAAATTTGTAACTGTCACGCATGCCGTGCCGATGCTGTCTTTAGGGAATGTGTTCAATCAGGAAGATCTGCTGGCTTTTGCCCGCCGTATTGAAGAACGTTTGCCAAATCAAAAAATTGAATATGATGTTGAGCTGAAATTTGATGGCCTGGCGATTTCACTCTGGTATGAACATGGCGTACTGGTGCGCGGTGTCACGCGTGGTGATGGCGAAACGGGTGAAGATATTACCCAGAATGTCAAAACGATCCGTAACCTGCCAAAATTCCTGCCTCCAGTCAATGGAATTATTCCAGAGCTTCTGGAGGTACGCGGCGAAGTACTGATGCCCAAGTCTGGATTTGAACGTCTGAATGCTGCCAATGCCGCCAAGGGCGAAAAAACCTTTGCCAATCCGCGTAATGCTGCTGCAGGCAGTTTACGTCAGCTAGATCCGAATATTGCTGCTTCACGACCATTGGCATTTTATGCGTATGGCATTGCCCAGTGCGTACCACCTCATGGTCAAAGCACCATGTCGGGCAGTCTGGAATGGCTACAACAATTTGGCTTTACTGTAGGTGAGTGCCATTTTGTCTGTAGCAGTATTGAAGAAGTGCAGCAGGTTTACGAGCAGGTCATGGAGAAACGTCCAAAGCTGAGCGTTGAAATTGATGGCATGGTGATCAAGGTCAATGATCTGAAACAGCAACAAAAACTAGGTTTTCTGAGCCGGGAACCACGCTGGGCCACTGCCTATAAATTCCCTGCAGTGGCTGCACTGACCACAGTGGAAAATATTGACTGGCAGGTAGGCCGTACCGGGACTCTGACCCCTGTAGCACGCCTGAATCCGGTTGCAGTCGGTGGCGTTACGGTTTCCAATGTGACCTTGCATAATATCGGTGAAATTCACCGTTTAGACGTAAGAATCGGGGATACAGTCAGCGTATACCGCAGTGGTGATGTGATTCCTAAAGTCGAAAAGGTCTGGCCGGAATTCCGCCCAGTCGATGCCGTAGAAGTGCATTTACCGGCCAATTGTCCAGTATGTGATTCACCAGTGGTGATGCCGGAAGGTGAAGCATTGGCTCGCTGTTCTGGCGAACTCTATTGTGCTGCACAGCGGATCGAAACCATTCGTCACTTTGTGTCGCGTAAGGCCATGGATATCGAAGGGCTGGGTGATCGCTGGGTAGAGTCACTGCTACATCTAAATCTTCTAAAAGATGTATCAGATATTTACCATCTGCATGAACACCGTGAGCAGTTACTCCAGATCGAAAAAATGGGGGAGAAATCGGTCCAGAATTTAATTGATTCTATCGAGAACAGCAAGAAAACCACACTGGCAGCTTTCATCTATGCACTCGGTATTCGTGGCGTGGGAGAAACTACGGCACGTATGCTGGCCAATACTTTCCAGACTTTGGAAGCATTACGCGATGCTGATATTGAAGCATTAAAGAAAACCCCGGATGTCGGTGATATTACTGCTGAGTGGATTGTGGATTTCTTCCAGGCCCCACATAATCTGGAAGTTCTGGACCGTTTGCTGGCAGCAGGCATTCACTGGGATGCACCAATTGCACCCACGCGCCAGCCACTGAATGGTGAAAGCTGGGTCGTGACTGGCACTTTAAGTTCGATGGGACGTGATGAAGCGACTCAATTATTACAGGCATTAGGTGCCCGTGTTAGCGGGAGTGTGTCTAGCAAGACCAAATGTGTAGTTGCAGGTGAAAAAGCCGGCTCAAAACTGGACAAAGCAGAAAAGCTTGGCGTACCGGTAATCAATGAACAACAATTTATTGCCTTGATGCAGAACTATGGCCAGCTTGAGGGCTGATTTTTCCAAGATCTCTTAGACTTTTAGTTCATAAAAAAGCCACCAGAAGGTGGCTTTTTTATGAATGGAAGAAAAAATTAAGGAATATATTTTTTGACCAGACCATCATCCAGCAGCTGCTGGAAATGTTCGACCAGACTTTCATTCACAGGGCGGTATTCGATGCCGAGCTCATCCTTGCTTTTTTGTGCATTAAAGAAAATTGGATAGCCCATATTTAATTCGACAAACTTGCGACTAAAGCCTGCCACAGGACCAAACAGCTTGAAGGCTGTTTTCGGCAGTTGATTACGCGGGAACGGGAATTTAGGACCAAACGCTTTACGCAGGATTTTACCCATTTCCAGCAGGCTTAAAGTCTCACTACAGACAATATAGCGACCGTGCGCTTGTGGGTTAAACGCAGCACGGATATGTGCTTCAGCGACATCCTGAACATCGACCACGCCATTCCACATCGGTGGAACGCCAAGCAGGGTCATGCCGTTGGCAAACTGTTGCAGGACTTCTACGCTGCCAGACTGGGTATTTGGCGTTAAGGATTGCCCAAAAACCAGTGCAGGATTGATACAGACCAGATCCCAGCGATCCTGTGCTTCAGCCATTTCCCAGGCTTTACGTTCTGCCATAACCTTGGAGTATGGATAAGGCTGATGGGTTTCTGAACTGGTGGTATTCCAGTGTGATTCATCAAAGCTGGTGTGCTCGGTTTGCAAAATATCAATTGCATCACCATAAGTTGAAGCAATACTTGACGTCACGATCACACGTTGGACCGATTCGGTTTTATTGACGCTGTTGAGCACATTTTGTGTGCCTAAAATCGCAGGTTCAATAATATCCTTGAGCGCATCTTTATAATTGGTCACCACAAAAGGCGAAGCCATATGAAAGACAATCTCACAGCCTTGCATGGCTGCATCAAAAGAACCCGGCTTGAGCAGATTGGCTTCAAACAGTTTAAGTGTGCCCGGACTGCTGTCAGCAATTTGTTCCAAATGCGTATAACTCTGGCTTTTGTTTAGATCACGTACCGTGGCATGTACGGTATAACCTTGTGTCAGAAGTTTCTGGATCACCCAGCTGGCAATATAGCCAGATGCACCGGTCACCAGAACAGGTGCTGTACTGTGTTGTAATGTCATATTTTAACCATTGTTGTTTTAACTTCGCATCGTCGTCACAATTATGCACGAACCAGACCAAACAGGTGAGTCCAAGACAAAAAATAAGTAACAAGATAAGTGCTTATTAATATTTACAAAAATAAACGTTTGAATATTCCAGCCTGTTCATCTGAATAAAGCGGGTACAAAAAATGCAACACCTTGTTTTATAAATGGGATTTGGCCTAACAGAGAGCGTAAATGCAAGTGCTTCTCATTTTAATTATATAAAAATCATATATTTACAATCATTTTAATTTTGCAAATCAAAAATCTTTTCTCCATAATAGCAAAATAAAAGCAGGGAGTAATTCAAATGCGCGGTAATCCAGAAGTCGTAGATTATTTAAATATGCTGATCGGTGGCGAACTGGCTGCTCGTGACCAATACCTGATTCACTCTCGTATGTATGAAGATTGGGGTCTGACTAAAATCTTTGAACGCATCGATCATGAAATGCAGGAAGAAGCACAGCATGCAGATGCCCTGATCCGTCGTGTCCTGTTCCTGGAAGGTACGCCGAATATGCAGCGAGATGATATTGAAGTGGGTGCAGATGTTGTGACTTGTCTGAAAGCTGACCTCAAGCTTGAATATCATGTGCGTGAAAAACTGGCTCAAGGGGTAAAACTTTGCGAAGAGCAGGGTGATTATGTAACCCGTGACATGCTGCGCCAGCAAATGTCGGATACTGAAGAAGATCATACCTACTGGTTAGAAAAACAGTTACGCTTGATCGAGCTGATTGGTCTGCAAAATTATATTCAGTCACAAATGTAAAATACAGAGTCATAAAAAACCCAGCAGATGCTGGGTTTTTTATGACTGATGACTTAAGAATTATTATTACTCACGATCCCGATTTTTTTGACTTCCAGCCGTTGAGCTGCCGCCATGACCATGGCGATATGCTTATATTCTGTCGCACGATCTGCCTTGATTTTAATCTGATCCTGATCCGCTTTTTGCGCTACTGTCTTGAATAAGTTTTCCAGAGCCTGGGTATTCTCTACTGGTTGATCATTCCAGAAAATCTTACCTTGTGCATCCAGACGTAATTCCACCAGCTCAGGCGGTTTTTCTTCGGTTACAGGCGGTGTGCCATTTGGCAGGTCAATATTAATCGAGTTGTTTGGTAAAGGAATTGTGATGATAAACATAATCAACAAGACCAGCATGACATCAATCAGTGGTGTCATGTTGACATCTAGCATCACATCATCATCTTGATTTGAACCAACATTCATACCCATAAACTTAATCCCTCTTTGTGCTTAAGGTGTAGCGGGCGGAGTGGTGACAAAAGCAATTTTGCCAATACCCGCTTGCTGGGTCGTGCTGATCACCTGATCAATTGCCTCATAAGGCGTTATCTGATCACCACGGATATGCACTTCAGGCTGCGGACGTTTCTGGGCTTCTGCCTGTAAACGGGTCAGTAAAACTGATTTATCTGCGATATAGATTTCGTTCCAGAAAATATCACCTGTTTTGTTGACTGCCAGCTGGATGTTTTCCGGTTTGGTTTCATACGGTACATTTCTTTCTTCGGGTAGATCGACAGGTACGGTATGAATGGCAACCGGTACAGTAATCAGGAAGATAATGAGCAGAACCAGCATAATATCAACCAAAGGGGTGGTATTAATGGTTCCAATTACCTCATCATCGCTGTCGTTTGAATTGACCATCATTCCCATGGCTGATGCCTCACTCTTATTTCACGTCACGATTAACAGGATTATTGGTTGTAATTTCACCGCTGAGTAATACTGCGTGTAAATCAGAACCAAAAGTACGCACTTCTTCCATGACCGCTTTATTACGGCGAGTCAACCAGTTGTAGCCCAGTACTGCCGGTACAGCGACGGCCAGACCGATTGCAGTCATGATCAGTGCTTCACCCACTGGACCTGCTACTTTATCAATCGAAGCCTGACCAGAAACACCAATCGCGGTAAGCGCGTGGTAGATACCCCAAACCGTACCAAACAGGCCAACAAAGGGTGCAGTAGAACCGACTGTGGCAAGGAAGGCCAGGCCACCACTCAGATGGTTCTGGATTTTGTCGATTGCACGGGAAATCGAAATGGTAACCCAGGTATTGAAATCAATACGTTCAAGTAAATTACCACCATGATTTTGGGTCGACTTGATACCTTTTTCCGCAATAAAGCGGTAAACGCTGGCTTCATTGAGGTTTTGGGCTGCGTTATCCAGAGAAGACGATTCCCAGAACTGGTGTTCAGCTTCCTTGGCTTGCTTGCGAATCTTGCCTTGTTGCAGGCATTTGCTGATCATGATGTACCAGGTACCAATCGACATAATCAATAGAATGAACAGGGTAATTTTCGAAACAATATCACCTTCTTTCCACATGGCTTCCAGACCATAAGGATTATATCCAGCCTTTTCATCCTTAGCTTCAGCTGATAATGGCGGCGGGGTCGGTGTAGCCGCTGTTGCTGGTGTTGTTACCGCTGTTTCAGTGACAGCACTGGTATTGGGTGTAGCAGACTGTTCTGCAAAAACTGCTTGTAAAGGCAATAAAGTACTGATGGCAATTACGCCGGCAGCAGTCATGTTTTTTAAAGGTTTTAGTGATTTTTTCATCATGGATCTCCTGATTATTTTCTTTATCTGTTGTATCTGTTAGTCAAGGACAAATTCATATGGAATGTCATACCAAGATGCTTGTGGCTCGCCATTTTTCATTGCCGGCTTGAAGGTACATAAGCTAAATGCTTTAGAGGCAGCACGGTCTAAGGTACGGTCACCACTAGAACGTTTTACTTTTGCTTCTTGAACGTTTCCTGTTGCATCAACAAATACGGAAATGACTACCTCGCCCGTAATTCCACTCATCTCTGCTTGACGAGGGTAGGGAGGATTTTTACATCCAGCTTCACCTTCAGAAACACCACGAGTGACTCCAGAAGGCTGAGGGGGAGCTGGTGCTGGAGCGGCTGCAACAACTGGAGCCGGGGCTGCTACTGGACTTGGCGAAGGACTGGCTGCAACAGGGGTAGGTACTGCAACAGTTGTCGGTTGAGTCGGCGTTGGAAGTGTTTTCTGTACAGGAACGACTTTTTCAACCGGTTTCACTTCAGGCACTTGTGCCACTTTCTCCACTATTTTGGGTGGTTCAGGTGGTGTTTCTTTTGGTGGTTCAGGTTCAGGCGGCTTAATATCCTGAATGATCATCAGTTCTACCGGCTGTTCTGACGGCTTTATTATTTCTTTTGCCATACCAGCTATCAGCACCAGGCCCACCAGAATATGCAATAAAATTACCACCCCAATACCAGTCAGTTTTTTGGCGGAGTTTTTTTCTAAGTCTTCAAACTTTGTGCCCATCATGACTCCTAGAATTTAAGACAAACAGGAAATAGTGCACTGATGAGAAAATTATTTTTAGTTACAGGCTGCATTATTTTTTGTTTGGCCAAAATTAAACGGGGAAAACTGCAAACACCGCCTGGCAGCAGTGTTTGCAAAGTGATTAATTAAAAGAATTTATAAGTACCGCGTAAGAAGTAGCTACGGCCTGTAGGGTCACCATGACGAGGGTCATAGCCATATTGTGCATTGTTGGTTGCATCAGACGCAGGTGGTTCTTTATCAAACATGTTCTTGATCCCTGCAGTCAATTCAAGGTTCTTGAATCCTTTATATGTTCCTGCAAAGTTGTAAACCATCCATGCACCTACATCACGTGTTTCTGAAAAATCTTTATATCCACGGATATATTGTTGCTCCAGCAACATTCTCCAGTTTTCATAAGTCCAGTTCACATTGGCAATATGTTTCCAGCGAACGACTGCCGGATCATCATAAATACCTACGTAATCTTCCCATTCACCACCTGGTTCTATTTGGTAATCCATTTTGATGACATAAGTCCCATCAATTCCGAAACCAAAACGGCCAGTCGCTGTCATTGGACTTAAATAGTTCAGACTGAGGTCGATCCCTTGAGTTTTTAGGCCACCCATATTTTGTAAGGTCGTATTTAAATACTGGATACGGCCATCTGGTGCATAAACAATCAGGTTGCCATAGCGATCAAGATCATCAAAAATCATATCTGGAGAGACTGTACCGACCAGATCTTCAATCTTGATGTTGTAATAATCGGCTGTGAAAACCAGGTTCTTGATTGGCTCGTAGACAAAACCGGCAGTATAAGAAGTTGACTCTTCAGGTTGTAAGTCCGGGTTACCGCCTTGTTTACGTTTAAACTGCATACCGCACTGATCGGCAAACTGAAGGTTGTTCGGTGTGCCATCAGCATTACAGAAACGCGGGTTATTGAAAGGTGAACTGGTATAGGTTTCGCTTTGCGGAGAGTTTATTTCCCATAAGCTCGGTGCACGGAAACCTGTGCTATATGAAGTACGGAACATGAGCTCTTTTACCGGCTCCCAACGTAGCGAGGCTTTCGGATTGAAAGAATCGCCAAAGTCGCTATAGTCATCATAACGTGCAGCAAGTTGAGCTTCTAACCCGGCTACGATTGGTATGTGAAATTCAGTAAATATTGCAGTGATATCGCGATCACCTTTACTGATTGGTTTGTCCGGGTCTATACCACTGCCTGGCACCTGACGGACAAGATCGGAATTTATTTTGGCTTCCCAGTCTTGGGTAGTGTAACTACCACCTACGGCAAAACCGACCTCACCTGCAGGCAATTCATAGATAGGACGGCTTAGGGTGAAATCCACGGTAGTTGAATCTAGCGTTGCCTGATTTGTCGGACCTGCGACATCAAAAGTAGACCATTTTCCGGCATCTTCCGGTGCTTGAGGGCCAAACGGGTTGAGTGTGCCGTCATTCAGGGCTGCCTGGACTCTACTTTGGTTTAAGTAACCGCTGACGAAATTATCAGTCGCTTCGCCTTTGGCATAAGTTACACCACCGTTGAGGTCCCAGCCGTAGGCTTCACCTTCGATTCCAGCAAAGATCCGGTTGGATTCATTCTCTGATTTAGATACACGGTTGCCAGCCTGGGAACGTAAATAAAGTATTGAGGATGTGCCTGTCAAGCCAGGAATATCTGGAGTGATTCCTTGACCAGGATAGTATTTGCTGCTGTCTGGAATAGTCAGGCTACCACCCCATACATCAGGTGCAATAGAAGTGGTCACTTCGCTTTTAGTGTAAACATATTCCGCGACCGCGTTTAATGAATCGGTAAGTTTTAAGGTACCTTTCGCTAAAGCGGAGAAGGCTTCTTCATCCGGAGTAATACCAATTAATGCCTGTGTATTCAGCAGGCAGCGTGTGCCAGAGATAAACGTATTTGGAGCATTATTACAGTTCTGGTTGATATAAGGGTTAACTATACCCACGCCTGGATTTGAAATATTTGCTGGAAAGCCAGCAGTCGAACCGATCGCCATCCCTAGTTCAGGAATCAGACCGCCGCGGCGGCTGACTTTGCGGTCTTTCGCCATGATCATGTCGGACGTACGATAATCGATTACCCCATAGACGTTGAATCCTTGCTCGTCCAGATCACCATAGCCACCGAAGATGGAAACATCATATTCATCCCCATTCTTGTGTTCAGGTAATTGAAGTCCACCAGATATGCCAAAACCTTGGTATTCTTTCTTGAGAATGAAGTTGATTACCCCGGCAATAGCATCTGCACCATACACGGCAGAAGCACCATCGCGTAGCACCTCAATACGTTCAACCATAGCGAGTGGAATAATATTTAAGTTAACTTCAGATGTACTGAAAGGACTGTTGGCCAGACGACGACCATTTAATAAAATCAGGGTCTTATCGGTACCAATACCACGAAGGTTGGCAGAAGAGCCTGAAGTATTACTTTTACCAATATTCTGGGATACAGCAAAACCGGCCTGATTGGCGCTGACCCTATTCAGTGCTTCCTCAACAGTGGTGACCCCCTGATTCACCAGATCTTCAACTTTAAGTACAGTAATTGGTGATGCACTCTGTGCAGCTACCCCTTTAATAGATGAACCCGTTACTGTCACTTTTTGCACCTTGGTCGGCTGCGTAGCGGAGTTTTCTGGTTCATCGGCTGCATGTGCCAAAGACAAACACATCATACTTAAGGTAAGCGTACTTAACTTGAGTATTGTTTTGCCAACTGTTGGAGCCCCCATAGATCCGACTAGTTTGTTTATTTTCATCGTAAAGTTCACCTTTCTTGTTGTGTGAAGATAATGCTGTATTCTTTTTAAGCAAAGCAAGTGCCAACTTAGCTGTAATTCTTATAAAAATATTGAATATATTGAGAAATGTTTACTTTATAAGGATTTATAAAGAAAGAACTTGTGCGTCATGGAAAGCAGACAGGCTGTATTGGAAAATATAAGAAAAAATGATATTGAAAATCAGTATTAATTGTTTTCTAGTAAGTGTTATTTAGAAAATATGTGAAATAGTTCACATTTAAAAATTCTGTAACATAGATATGAAATGGGCTGTAGAGAATAATTGATCAATTATTGATCATGCTCTTAGTTATTAAAATATAAAGGATTATTTTTTTAGTTATAAATTGAAAAGTTGAGATGTGCTATAAAATGACTCACGGGTGAATTATTTTTGTGCAATATAATGAAAGTCATTGTAGGATTAATGTAATAAATATTTCGGAATTTATCTGAATAATTTTCTAAATCATTATTATTTTAAATAATTAATAAAAATATGTTTTTTGCTGTAAAAAGAACTTAATTACTGCTTGAAACTTAGAGTGGCATGAAATTAGCTTTCAAACGCTGGAGTCATAAGATAGGCTGAGTGTTGAAAAATAAAAAACATGCAGCCAATCAAAAAAAGATAGATGCTTTCAAAAAAACTTAATCGTTTAAATAGCTTAAATAAACAAAAATAGGTATGAATTTGAAATCAGCAATTATAAGGATGACAGTTTTAGCGCTGGCAGTGGTATCCGGGGAAATAACCTTAGCAAAATCACCTGCACAACCAGATAAGGTTTTAAACCTGGCTTTCGAAGCACCTGATGATGGTTTTGATATGGTCAAAACTTATAATTTTTATAGTGGTAGCGTTGCCGAGGCTATTTTTGAACCTTTGTTACGTTATGACTATCTGGCGCGGCCGGCAATCCTGGTACCAAATACCGCCGAATCCTTACCCAAGGTTGAGCAGGATGGAAAAGTCTATACCTTTAAAGTCAAGCCGGGAATCTACTTCAGCCCAGATCCGGCATTTCAGGGCAAGAAGCGTGAACTGGTGGCACGTGATTATATCTACTCTATGCAAAGGATTATGGATCCCAAAAATCATTCTCCATCTTTTTCTTTTATCGAGGGAAAAATCCTTGGGGCAGATCAGGTCATCCAGCAGGCTAAAAAAACCGGCAAGTTCAACTACGATGCAGCTATTCCCGGTTTAAAAGCACTAGATAAATATACTTTACAAATTACCCTGACGCGTTCCGACCTAAATTTTCCATATATTCTGGCCTATGTGGCTTTTAGTGGTACCGCACGGGAAGTGATCGAACATTATGGTCATCGGGCAGGTCAGCATCCGGTTGGAACAGGGGCGTATCAGTTACACAAATATGTGCCGCGTAGCCGTATTGAACTGACAGCCAACCCGAATTATCGTGGTTTTGTCTGGAACTTTAAGGGCGATGGTTCCGAATGGGATCAACGTATTGTCAAAGCCATGCAAGGCAAGCAGATGCCGCAAATTGGTAAGGTCAAAATCAGTATTATTGAAGAGGAACAGTCTCGCTGGCTGGCTTTAAAGTCTGGACAACTGGACTATGACAAACTCACTGCGAGCGGCGCTGAACAGGCACTGGAAAATAAGCAGCTGAAAAGCGAATATAAGAAAAAAGGCATCCTGCATTATCCGAATAAAGAACCGGAAATTACCTATACCATCATGAATATGCGTGATCCGTTAATTGGTGGGAATTCACTGGAAAAAATTGCCTTACGTCGTGCTCTCGCCTTGTCCTATAACCAGAAAGAAGCTATCCAGCAGTTGTACAAAGGTCATGCCGATAAAGCTGAAATGATTTTGCCAGAGGGAGTGGGTGGACATGACCCGAAGTATAAAAGCAGTATTGCTTATAACCCATTATTGGCCAATAAACTGCTTGACCGCTTTGGCTATAAGAAAGGTGCTGATGGTTACCGAACCTTGCCTGATGGAAAGCCTTTGATACTAAAAATGAATTCGACCAGCTCAAGCTCTTCGGTGATTTCTGCAGAGTTATGGAAAAAGAATCTGGATGCGATCGGGGTACGAATTGAGTTCAAGGTCAGTAATTTTGCTGACAATTTAAAAGAAGCCACCCAATGCAAACATATGATGTGGGGTGGAGCCTGGATTGCGGATTATCCGGAAGGGGAAAACTTTGCCCAGTTACTGTATGGGCCAAATGCGCAGCAAGGCAACCTGAGTTGCTATACCTCAAAAGCCTATGACGCGTTGTACCAGACCGCGATGAAACTGCCGCCGCAGCAGCGGATGCCATATTATGAGCAGATGAACCGTCAGATGGAGGCCGATAATCCATGGATTCTGCACAATACCCGGATACGTAACTGGTTGATTCATCCGCATGTACAGGGCTTTAAAGCCCATCCGGTGACCAGAGCAGTTTGGCAATATATGGATATTGAACCTGTTAAAAAATAACTTGAGAAGATTAAGAACCAGTATGAATGTGAATAAAAATACTTTAAAAAAACTGGCCAGTGGGGTGTTAGTGGCCGGTTTGATGATGGCAGGGAGTGCATCGACATGGGCCAGCAATCCTGCCAATCCGAATAAGGTTTTAAAAACAGTATTTCTGGCAGCTGAAACCGGTTTTGATCCGGGCTATATCCATGACCGTTATTCGGCCAAGATTAACTCGGCGATTTTCGAAACCTTATATACCTATGATTATCTGGCCTCACCGGCAAAATTAGTGCCATTGACTGCAGTCAGTCTGCCTCAAGTGAGTGCGGATGGCCTGACTTATACCATCAAAATCAAAAAGGGTATTTACTTTGCCGATGATCCGGTCTTTGGCGGTAAAAAACGTGAACTGACCTCGTATGACTATGCTTATAGCTTGAAACGTCTACTGGACCCAAAGCTGCATTCACCGAACAGCTGGTTGCTGGATGGCCGAATTAAAGGGCTGGACGCATGGATGGCCCTAACCAAAAAGAATGGCAAAGCCTATGAAAATCCGTTTGAAGGTATTCAGACCCCAGACCGCTATACCTTGGTATTAAAGCTGAATAATCCGGATCAGAACTTTCCGATGTTGCTGGCACATGGGCCTGCCGCTGCAGTAGCTCGTGAAGTGATTGAAAAATATAAAGACAAGGCGGGTTGGGTCATGAATAGGCCAGTAGGAACTGGTCCTTACGTGCTCAGCCGCTGGACACCAGGCTCACGGATTATCTTAAAACCAAATCCAGCTTATCGTGGTTTTGTCTGGGACTTTAAAGCCAGTGGTGCAGAAGATCAGGCCATTGTAAAAGCCATGCAGGGCAAAAAAATGCCTCAAATCGGCACTATTGATGTGCGTGTTATTGAAGAAGCGCAATCCCGGATGCTGGCATTTAAGAAAAATGAACTGGACCTGCTCGAAATTGAGGGCGATATCGTCGTACAGGCGCTCGATGGCGATAAATTAAAGCCTGAGCTGGCCCAGCAGGGGGTGAAGCTGTCACGTATTTTAGAGCCCTCCATTAGTTACCATTACTGGAATATGCAAAATCCGGTCGTGGGTGGTTTCGCGCCAGAAAAAATTGCCTTACGTCGAGCCATGGCAATGGCATTTTCTGTAGAAAACATGATCAATGTATTACTTAAGGGAGATGGAGCAAAACTGCACATGCCTATTCCCCCAGGAGTAGCAGGTTATTCACCGTCCTATAAAAGCAGTATTCCCTATTCAGTCAAAGCAGCCAACATGTTACTCGACCGCTATAACTACAAGATCGGTGCAGATGGCTGGCGAAAGACGCCTGAAGGTAAACCTCTGGTGATTGAACTGATTACTGGGAATACCAGTCGGGGCCAGCAGCAGGGTGAATTCTGGAAAAAGACCCTGGACAGTATCCATATTCAGCTGACCAGTAAGGCCATGCCATTCGCTGAAGGCATCAAGCTGGAAAAGCAATGTAAAACCATGTTCAAGAGTTCTGCATGGATTGCCGATTATCCAGACGCTGACAATTTTATGCAGTTGTTCTACGGCAAGAATGTCAATGTCACCAACAATGCCTGTTTCAAGCATCCTGAATTTGATCGTCTATACGAGCAAACCCAGAGCATGCCGCCAGGTCCAGAGCGTGATCTGCTCTATCGCAAAATGACCAGGATTCTGGAAGTCAATATGCCGACCCTGATGCTCTATAGCACCTACCGTAACGCCTTGACCCAACCCCAAATTATCGGACATAAGTCCCATCCGATTCTGTCTTCAGAATGGATGTATATCGATATTAATACGAAAAAGTAAGAAAAAATATGGAGATGAATATGAAGTTAAAGCCTTTAAAATTAAGTACCTTATGTTTAATGATAATGGGGGGGTATCAAGGTGTAGCGGCAGATACCCAAGTACAGCTGCTGCCATTATTCAAGGCTGCAGAAATTCCGTCTTTATGTGATGCCAGCCTGGCTTCCATGCAAAAAGATATCCAGATATTTGAAAATAAGAAAATTAAAGATAATGCCAAGGCAGGACCTTATCTGGCTGAATGGGATGAATTGCATGCCAAAGCCCGTGATTTCGGTGCTGCAGTAGGGTTGTACAGTAATGTCGATCCGGATCCTGCATTGCGTCAGGCAGCCGATGACTGTGAACTTAAAATCAGCAAATACCAGACCACCCTGTATCAGAATCCTAAACTGTATGCTCAGTTCAAGAAACTGAAAGCCAGTGATCCGATTGATCAGAAATTTTTAGAAGATATTCTGGAGCAGTTTGAGAACACCGGGGTACAACTCAGTGCAGAAAAACAGAAACGACTGAAAGAAATTATTGAAGAAAGTACCAAACTGGGGCAGGATTTTTCCAAAAATGTGCGGGATAACCCTGAAAAAGTTGAATTTACTCCAGCTGAAATGAAAGGTCTGCCAGAAAGTTACATCGCAAATTTAAAGAAAAATGAAAAGGGCAATTATCTGCTTGGCTTTGATTATCCGGAATACCAGCCTTTTATGGAGCTGGCAGAAAGTGATGAAGCACGCAAACGCTACCAGACCGCTTACACGCGTCGCGGGACTGAACAAAACCTGCAATTCATGAAAAAAGCCATTGATCTGCGTTATGAAATGGCACAACTTTTTGACAAGGAAAGCTATGCCCATTCTGCGCTTGAATTCCGCATGGCCAAAACTCCGGAAGCAGTGAACGGTTTTCTGGATGAGGTTTATGCCAAAGTTGCACCTCTAGAAAAGCAGGATGTAGAACAATTACGCCAGTTCAAGGCTGAAACTTTAAAAGTTCCAGTAGAGAAAGCAGAAATTACACGTTGGAATCAGGGTTACTGGAGTGAAAAACTGCGTCAGGCCAAATACAAGGTAGACCAGGAAAAATTGCGGGATTATTTCCCGACAGAAGCATCGCAAAAATGGTTATTCGCTATTTCTTCGGAACTCTATGGCATTGAGTTCAAGCCGGTGAAAGTCAAGGCTTGGCATGATGAAGTGGAATATTATGCGGTACATGACAAGGCTACGGGCGAATTCCTGGGCGGATTATATGTCGATAAATACCCGCGTGAAGGCAAATATGGGCATGCAGCTGTCTGGGGAGCTTATGGCGGCAGTACCCTGAATCAGCGTCGTCCGGTATCGGTACTGGTAACCAATTTTAACCGTAAGGGCTTGAATAGCAACGAACTGGAAACCTTTGTGCATGAAATGGGGCATGCCTTGCACGGGATTCTATCGAAAACCCGCTATACAGAACAGTCTGGTACCTCGGTAGAGCGTGACTTTGTAGAAGCGCCGTCACAGATGTATGAAGAGTGGGCACGCCGTCTGGAAACCTTGTCAAAAGTAGCGGATTACTGTGAGCCGGCATGTCCTCGGGTGGATGCTGCCATGACCGAGCGCTTAAAGAATGTGAAGAATTACGGTCGAGGCCTGCATTATGCCCGTCAGGCTTTATATGCCCAATATGATATGGCCTTGCATGGTAAAGATGCAAAAAACATTGAGCCTTTAAAACTCTGGCAGGATATGGAAGGTAAAACCGCCTTGGGTTATGTCAACGGTCAGCAGTTCCCGGGACAATTCGGGCATCTGATGGGCGGCTATCAGGCAGGTTACTACAGCTATATGTGGTCTGAGGTCATTGCCCTGGATATGCTTTCCTCCTTTGGTGATCAGCTGATGGACAAGAAAGTCGGTGCACATTATCGCAATACGGTCTTGGCTCAAGGTGGTCAAAAGCATGGCGAGCAAATGGTGAAAGACTTCTTGGGTCGTGATCCGGACAGCAAAGCTTTCTTTAATGAAATCTCTGGAAAAAATTAAGGAAGGCAAGCGATGCTGGCATATATTATTCGACGGCTTTGGCAAATGATCCCGACCATGCTCGGGGTGATTTTGCTGATATTCCTGCTGTTTAACTGGGTAGGTGGAGACCCTGCCTATATTCTGGCCGGTAAAATGGCCAATGCGGAACAGATTGAGAACATCCGTCAGCAACTGGGTGTGGATCAACCGTATTACGTACAACTCTGGATCTTTATCAAGCAGATTTTAACCTTTGATTATGGGGTGAGCTGGAGTACCGGGGAATCGGTGGCACAGATTATCACCACCCGTTTGGGACCCTCACTAACCATTCTGATTCCACTGACCATTCTGCAAACTATTATTTCTATCATTCTGGCTTTGGGTGTGGCTTCGGTTCGTGGTTCTTTGACTGATCGCATGATCATGATGCTATGTACGATCGGTATGTCGATCAGTATTCTGGTGTACATCATCGTGTTCCAGTATTTCCTAGCCTATGAACTGAGCTGGTTCCCGGTACAGGGCTGGAGCGATAATTTCGCTGACAACCTTTTCAAATATGCCTTGCTACCTGTGCTGATTATGTTGGTGGTGAGTATTGCACCAACACTACGTCTATACCGTAGTTTTGTACTGGATGAAGTCAATCAGGACTATGTACGTACTGCGCGTGCCAAAGGCCTAGGTGAAAACCGTATCATGGGCGTGCATGTCCTGCGCAATGCCTCCATTCCGATTATTACCGATGTGATGGCAGGACTTCCCGCACTGCTGATCGGTGCTTTCCTGATTGAGCGTTTTTTTGGTATTCCGGGAATTGGCCGTGAAGTTATTATTGCGGTAGAACGTTCCGATTTTCCTGTGATTAAAGCCATTACGGTCTATGTCGCTGCTGCGACCATGATATTCAACCTGATTGCCGATCTGATCTATAAATGGGTCGATCCGCGTGTACAGTTGAAGTAGGTGAATTATGCTGAGTGCGATATTTAAAAAAGAACAAGCGGCTGAAGCAGCACCTGAGTCGGCTTCAACAGGCTTATGGCAACTGGCTATGCGCCGTTTGAAACGTGACCGGATTGCCATGTTTTCCCTGTATGTGGTGCTGTTTTATCTGCTGTTGCTGGTGCTGTCAATGAGCGGCCTGATTGCCAAAGACTGGAATAAAGAAGTGGCGGTCAGCTATGCACCGCCGAGTTTTATCAATGCAGCGCCAGTTCCGGTTGCATCTGATACAGAGCAGAGCGCAGAATCTGTGCCTCTACCGGTCAATCCAGTTGATCCCTTAAAAGATGTCATTGCTGAATTGAATGCTGAAATTGCTGCTGAGCAGGGTGCTGGTGCAGGCATCGATTATTATGGAGTGGTCGATCCGCTGGCAGAAGACATGAAGGCCATTAATCAGGAGCTCGGCGGCCAGCTGATGGATGAAAGTGGGGAACTCAAGCAAAGTCTGGTCTTCGGCGCCGATAAATGGGGGCAGGATGTTTTACAGAAAACCATTAAGGGGGCTGAAACCTCGATTCTGGTTGGACTGATTGCAGCCTTTGTCGCTGTACTGATTGGGACTGCACTGGGTGCAATAGCAGGTTACTTTGGTGGTTGGGTCGATGATGTCCTAAACTGGTTTTATAATATCTTTACTTCGATTCCCTATCTGTTGCTGGTTTTGGCGATTGCCGCAGTGTTACAGCAGAAAGGTATTTTATCAATTATCCTGATTTTAGGTCTGACTGGCTGGACCGGGGTTTTCCGTTTGGTTCGTGCCGAATACATGAAACATACGGCACGTGAATATGTGCTGGCTGCCAAGGCGATTGGCGTGAGTAATATGCGTCGTATGTTTGTCCATATTTTTCCCAATGTCAGCCATATTGCTCTGGTACAGATGTCTATTCTGGTGGTGGCATTTATCAAGTCCGAAGTCATTTTGAGCTTTCTTGGTTTCGGTGTGCCTATCGGGGTAGTGTCATGGGGCAGTATGCTAAACGAAGCGCAAAGCGAGCTGATTTTGGGTAAATGGTGGCAACTGGCGGCAGCCTCAATCGCCATGGCGGTATTGGTGACTGCTTTCTCGATGTTTACCGATGCACTCCGTGATGCATTAGATCCAAAACTGAAATAGGAGCGCAACGATGTCTGAAATCAATCCAAGCACAGTACCTGCGCTACTTCGCGTAGAAAATCTGCGAGTCAGTTTTAAAGGTGAAAATAAAGAATATATTGAGACCGTAAAAGGGGTTTCTTTCGAGATTCCGGCCAATACCACGGTTGCACTGGTAGGTGAATCGGGGAGTGGCAAATCGGTTACTTCTCTCGCTACTATGGGCCTGCTTCCGGCAGAAAGCGCACGTATTTCAGAAGATAGCCAGATCATCTTTGAAGGGAAAAACCTGCTCAAGCTTAAAACACGAGAAATGCGCCAGATGTGCGGCAAAGACATTGCCATGATTTTTCAGGAGCCAATGTCTTCGCTAAATCCGGTATTTACGGTAGGCATGCAGATTGCAGAAATCCTGCAACTACATTTGGGCATGAATAAAAAACAGGCGCGGCAACGTACTCTGGAGCTGCTCAAAGAAGTAGGGATCCCTGCGCCAGAAACTAAAATTGATGCCTATCCGGGGCAGCTTTCCGGTGGACAGCAACAACGGGTCATGATTGCCATGGCCATTGCCTGTGAACCTAAACTGTTGATTGCAGATGAACCGACCACAGCTCTGGATGTGACTATTCAAAAGCAGATTCTGGACTTGCTGGAATCGCTGCGGCAACGTCGCCAGATGTCGATGCTGTTTATTACCCATGATCTGGCATTGGTTGGTGAAATTGCTGATCAGGTGATTGTGATGCGGCATGGGGAAATCCGTGAACAGGGTCCGGTTCGGGAGGTGCTGGACCGGCCTCAGGACATGTATACCAAAGCCTTGTTACACTGCCGTCCACAATTATCGCAACGTCCGTTACGTTTGCCGATGATCAGCGATTTTATGAAACAGGATGGCTCAACCTGGCTGGAAGATATCCGTCTGAATACTCAGCTTCCGCAACGTTCACGTGGACTAAAGGGCGGAGAGGAAATTATTCTGGATGTACGGGATCTGAAAAAATCTTTTTATAGTCGTAAAGGACTGTTTGGCAAAGATGAATTTCAGGCAGTAAAAGGGGTTTCTTTCCAGCTAGCCAAAGGCAAGACCTTGGGGCTGGTCGGGGAATCCGGTTCAGGTAAAACTACCATCGGTTTATTGCTGATGCGTCTGCAACAGGCTACGGGTGGTAAGGCACTGTTTCAGGGTCGGGACATTCTGGACATGTCGGAACAGGAGTTTACCCAGTATCAACGTAAAATCCAGATCATTTTCCAGAATCCCTATGCTTCGCTGAATCCACGTTTTACTGTTGGACAAATCCTGATGGAACCGATGCAGATTCACAAGATTGGTCAGGATGATGCCGAACGCAAACAAATGGCTTTAGACCTGTTGGAGCGGGTCAGCTTGCCTGCACAGGCTTTTTATCGTTATCCGCATGAGTTTTCCGGGGGTCAACGCCAGCGGATTGCAATTGCACGTTGTCTGACTTTAAAACCTGAGATTTTAATCTGTGATGAATCGGTCTCGGCGCTGGATGTATCAGTACAGGCGCAAGTGCTGAATTTACTGCAAGATTTACAGGATGAATTTGGTCTGAGCTATATCTTTATTTCGCATGATTTATCGGTAGTGAAATATATTTCTGATCAGATCATGGTGATGAATCATGGGGAGCTGGTAGAAATCGCCAATTCAGATGAACTGTATCAATCACCACAGCATGAATATACCAAGCGTTTACTCGGGGCTATCCCGCAAGGGATTCCACAAAGTGCCTGATGCATAAGACATAAAAAAGTCAGGCAATGTGCCTGACTTTTTTTATTTATCTTAATTATTAAAACTTTTTAAAGCCTTTGTTGACGCCATATGGACGACACGGCGCATTTTCATCACGCTCTTCACGA
>NZ_LSZJ01000017.1:0-23684 GCF_001647575.1 Acinetobacter sp. SFD | reverse complement strand
CTGTCACGACGTTGCTGACGCAAGAAACCGCCACGGCGTGCAGCCATCGGCTTGTCCTGCATACGTTCATTACGGCGTTTTGCCATACCAAACAAGCCAGTACCTTGACGTGGTTTCAATTCCACTGATTTGGTCAGGTTGTCGATATCATTTTTATCCAGTTCAATCCAGCGACCGGTACGCAGTTCGCGTGGCAAAATCACGCTACCATAACGGGTACGCAGTAGACGGCTGACTTTCAGGCCTTGTGATTCAAAGATACGACGAACTTCACGGTTACGCCCTTCTTTTACCACCACCTGATACCAGCGGTTGATCCCGTCACCGCCAAGTTCAGAGAAAGATTCAAATTTCGCAGGACCATCATCCAGCACTACGCCTTTCAACATGTTATTTTTCAGTTGTGGTGTTACTTCGCCCATGACACGAACCGCATATTCACGTTCGATTTCATTCGATGGGTGCATCAGACGATTCGCAAGTTCGCCATCATTGGTAAACAGTAGCAGACCGGTCGAGTTAATATCCAGACGACCCACCATTACCCAGCGATCGCCCGGAATAGCAGGCAGTTGTTCAAACACAGTCGGACGGTTTTCAGGATCGCTACGTGAGCAGATTTCGCCTTCAGGTTTGTAATAAATAATGACACGACGACGGATTTCGTCTTCAATCTGGAACGCAACTTTACGACCATCGATGCGAAGCTCATCACCTGGTTCGATTCGTTCACCCACTTGGGCAATTTGCCCATTGACACTTACACGACCTGCGGCAATGACTTCTTCCATATAACGGCGAGAACCCAAACCAACGCGTGCAAGCACCTTTTGCAACTTTTCACTCATGACAGCATAACCTTAGAAATAATTATCAACAGTTCACCTATTTATGACTTCGGTGCATTTGCATCGAGGGCCATAAAAGCTTCCTTGGCATCCTGCAGGGGAGGCAATTGGCCCAAACTATTCAGGCCAAACGCATTTAAAAATTGTGGCGTTGTCATTAACAACGCAGGTCTTCCAGGGAGTTCACGAAATCCGGACTCTTTAATCCAGTTCCAGTCAAACAGCGTACGCAGGTTTTGACTGTTATTCGTAACACCACGAATCTGTTCAATATCCGCTCGAGTCACAGGCTGATGATAAGCAATCACTGCAAGCGTCTCCAGTAAGGAAGGCGACAAGCGAGCCGGTCGTTCAGGCCAGGTCTGTGCAATAATATTACGATATTTTGCACGTACTTGAAAACGATAACCTTGTGCTGTTTCC
The DNA here is from genome assembly GCF_001647575.1 of Acinetobacter sp. SFD. Taxonomy (NCBI): domain Bacteria; kingdom Pseudomonadati; phylum Pseudomonadota; class Gammaproteobacteria; order Moraxellales; family Moraxellaceae; genus Acinetobacter; species Acinetobacter sp. SFD. Next base: position 22,413 of record NZ_LSZJ01000017.1, on the reverse strand, counting down.
ACCAGTTCAATTGAGCGGCCATGCATCAGCATGGAAAGCTGTTGTAAATACTGACGTAATTCCTGTTTGCTATAACGATCCTGAAAAGCTTCTTTCAGACGAGCCAATGAAACCGCAGTGTCGCTGGCAAAAATAATTGCCTCAAGCTGCATCAGGACTTCATGCAGATTATCTTCTGCAGATAACAGCATATTCTGATTGGGTGTCATTGGTTGGCTCCTTGAATCGCGAGCGGGGCTTCAATACCTGTAGCAATAATCTGAATTTTTTGTTGCCGGGTTAGTTCCAGCACTGCCATAAAGGTGACCACCATACCCATACGGCCTTGGCTCGGTTTTAACAAGTCCTTAAAGCTGAGTACTGCGCCAGTTTCAATACAACTTTCAATATAGGCAATCCGTTCTTCCAGCAGTACCGGTTCCTGTTGTACCTGATGAATCACCGGTTCAGGACGGTTAAATATACAAAGCAAGGCATCACGCAGTAAATCGCTTGAATAGCCCTCATTCGGCTGCTGGATGTCTCCCAGATTGACATTGGCGGTAAAGGTGTCACGTTCCAGAATCGGCATCTGGCCCAGACGTTCTGCTGCCTGTTTAATTCTTAAATAATTTTCTAAACGGTCAATCAGTTCTTGTTTTGGATCTTGTTCAATTGCAGCCAGACTTTTCGGTTTAGGTAATAGCAAACGTGATTTCAGATCTGCCAGTAATGCGGCCATCACCATATAGTCTGCTGTCAGTTCGATATTCAGGGATTTCATTGCGTCCATGTAAGACAAGTACTGGGCTGCAATCGGTGCAATATCGACTTGTAACAGGTCAAAACCGTTTTTTTGAATCAGGTAAATTAAAAAGTCGAGCGGGCCTTCAAAATGTTCTAATAAAATTTCAAATGCTGCTGGAGGAATATACAGATCCTCCGGGATTGTCTCCTGCCATTCATCCAGAACCCGAATGTGCGGAGCAGATTCCCTAATGTTATGGATAATTTGAGTCATTACAATTATAGGCCACGCGAATTTTCAAAGGCATGCAAAGGCTTGATTTTCGGTATCTGATCGAAACAAAAGCACAGGATTTAGCAGTGGCATTGTACTGGAAAAGTAACTTTAAATAAATTAAATAAACACTCAAAGCAATAAAAACTTAAAAAAATAATGGAATTTAACTGCTCTTTAAAAAAAGCATAGAACAAAAGACCGAGTACGTCAGAAAATATACGATGATCTTCATGTTAATACGAGTTTAAAAATTAAGAGACCGAAGGATAAACATCGGTTGATGCATGCAAAAAGCTGGATAAAGGCTGTCCTTCTTACTGAAAAGAGAAAGTGATTTAGTGGATAGGCGCTGAATGAATTCTAAACGGATTTTCCATTAAGAAACATGAAATTAATAAATATTAATAAAATGCACTTCTATAATTTTTGGTCAAAAACTTCGCTATACTGCTGAAAAAATAGTCGAAGCTCACAAAAAATATTAAAAAGGTGAAGAAAGTATGCCTCTTATTTTGCTTGTTATTGGAATGATCGCATTCGGGGGATTTTGGGCTTATCCCAAATATCAGATTATGCAGCTTGAAGATGAAGCACGCACAGGACTGAAATCAGGGGGATTCTCGGCTTTTGCCGAACGGGCCCAGCCTGTCATGCAGGCCATGAAAATGGATTTTAGCATCCTTGACCAATATCCTCAGATCCGTTTTTATATGCGGCATATGGCCTATGAAGGGGACCAGCTAGACGAAAGGGTTAAGCTGGATATGCAAGCCATGTCTTGTGAGTCAATCAATTCCTTTAAAGTCATGGAACCCAAGGCACGTACAGCAATGCTAAACGTACTGGAGGAAGATCAGATCGTTTTTCATGTGTATCTGAAAAATAAACTGGGCGAGGAACTCATGCACCATGAACAGAAGCTATCGCAATGCCCAAATTTCATTGCAGTTCGTCATTATGAACGTTCAGATACCTAAACTGTTTTCGGCAGCTCCTGCATACCTGTTAAATTGAAAAAAGTAGAACCAAAACCTTTCACCCTAAGCTGTTTTTATATTTTCAGGGCCGTAAGTAACTTTGTTCCTTGGTTGCAAACTCAATGAGACGCTGATAAGTCTCTGCCAGGCATACGTTCTGGCTTGAATAGATCTGCAACAACTGTCTCAATAGAGCCAACGTCAGGAAAAATTGGTACTCAGTATGATCAATATTTACAGTGGGATGGGGAGAAGAATGTGCTTCGACCATGACTGCCTTGGATTGTAGAGTCCAAGGCATTTCAGCGTAGATCAGATCCTGTGCAGAAAATTCATGCTGATTTAGCAGGAGATAAAATAGATCCATGCATTCGAACTCTCTCAATACTGAAGGACAATTTTCGCATTTTTCATTTAACGACTATTCAAATGCACTCACATCACCGACACCCCGACGGATCACTTCTGGATGATCACCGGATAAATCTACAATAGAAGTTGTGCTCAGCGTGCCTAAGCCGCTATCTATAAAAACATCAATGCGTTTGCCCAGCTGCATTTCAATGTCATAAGGATCGTCAAGTGGATCGGTCTGTCCCGGTAAAATCAGGGTAGAGGTCAACAGCGGCTCACCCAGTTCTTTGAGCAGCATCTGGCATACCGGATTATTCGGAATGCGCAGACCAATGGTTTTCTTTTTGGGATGCATCAACCGACGCGGGACTTCACTGGTCGCAGGTAAAATAAAGGTCGTGACTGCCGGTGTATTATTTTTCAGCAAACGGTACATGGCATTGTCCACTTTGGCATAGGTGGCAATATCGGACAAATCACAGCACAGAATCGCATATTGATGCTTTGGACCCAGACCACGAATCTGCGCAATCCGTTCCATGGCACTCTTGTTCCCGATCTGGCAACCAATCGCATAGGCCGCATCAGTGGGATAGACCACAACATCACCCGCACGGATACGTTCCACTGCCTGACTGATTAAGCGGGGTTGTGGATTATCTGGGTGTACGCGTAAATGCAGCATAGAGACTACTCCAAGCTTGGACTGATGGCTTATTATGTGGCGCTTGAGTCATGTCTGACAATCATTAAAAAGGTAGATTTGTGTAATTTAATCAAGCATTTCACGTATAAATTCATCAGATTGTAAACTTTTACCACCTCTGGTACAGGCACAGATACATTGGATAAAGCGCATTGCATCACGTGGAAGCTTGGCCGTGCCGTTGAAATAAGCCTGCACCTGGGCGTAGACATTGTCTTTAAAGCCCTTGCCATCCCCACCGTCGCCAGTCAGATTATCCAAAGATACCCGGAACTTACGGCCAAAAGCCTGGGCAAACATCCATTCAATCGCCTGTGGCTTGACTTCGACCTGTTCAAATAACGCCTGCTGTTCCTGGGTACGCCCATCTGGCGCATACCAGTAGCCCAGATCTGGCAACAGGCGGCGTTTGTCTCCGGCAATGGTCCAGTGACTGATTTCATGCAAGGCACTATTAAAGAAACCGTGTGCAAACTGGATCCGGGCAGGAGCATCCTGGGTTGCCGGGAAATATTCTGGTTCAAAATCGCCGCAGACTAAAGTGACATTTAGGTGGGAAAACCAGTGATTAAAGTGTAAGATGAGCCAATCAACCTGCTGCACTTCTGATAATAAATTCGCCCACGGTAAGCGTTGCACTTGCTGTAGTGAGCTGTCAGAATCGGAGGTTGAAAGTGTGCTAACGAGTGATGAAATATTCACTTCTGTTTGCGGCTGCAACAGATGCATGACTGAAATTACCCAATTGGTCTGTCTAAAAATAAGTACAAAATTGTATCTTAATCTTTGACAGAGTTCTGATGAATTTGTAGAATTGCCGCCTTAATTATGTCAGCAAATACCTTTCCGGCACAGATTGAGCCGTTTAAATGGGCTGAACAGGGCTTTACATGGTCAGGTACCCTGCCATTGTCTCGCTTTGTTCGTATCGCTCGTGAAGCTGTTGGATCAATTGATGATCAATTGATTAACATAGACTGTAAGCTATCAATGGATGCCTATCATCGCATTGCATGGCTAGATGGTCATGTTGAAACGAAAGTTCCAATGGAATGCCAGCGTTGTCTGGAAACCGTTGAAATTGAACTCGTTGCAGATTTTCATCTGGCTCTTGTAGATGATGAGTCACTGATAGAGCGCTTGGATGAGGATGCTGATTTCATCGTCTTAGGTGAAAGTGAAGCAACGACGAAAGGTTCATATGATGCACCTGCCACCGCTGATTTACTCGCACTGATAGAAGATGAATTGTTATTGTTGATGCCGCTGTCTCCTAAGCATGATGCTTGCGAACATAAGCATCAACCTGCCGTAGAAGAAGTTGTTGAAGAAAAACGGGATAATCCGTTTGAAGTTTTGGCAGCTCTGAAGGGTAAACTTAACTAATTTTTGTGTTATACTCATATGTATAAGACAATCGAATTTGTTCTGATCCATTTTTTCGATATTTGTAAGGAGCCATCATGGCCGTTCAGCAAAACCGTAAAAGTCGCTCTCGCCGTGACATGCGCCGTTCACATGACGCTTTAACTGAGAATGCATTAACTGTAGACCAAGCTACTGGTGAAACTCATCGTCGTCACCACGTATCTAAAGATGGTATCTACCGTGGTCGTCAATTATTCGCTAAAGCATCTGCTGAATAATTGATGATGTATTAAGCGTTAAAGCTTAGTAGAAAAAATGGGAGCGTTAAGCTCCCTTTTTTTATGGCTGCTTTCTATGTCTAAGTTTTGCATGCTTAATATTGAAGTTGCGGTTTTTGTTGTATTTGGCAATTACCCAAGCCGAAATTACGTGCTAAATTGCGCTCCACAATGGGTAGGGTGATCTGATTGGCCAATTCTTTGGCTTGCTTAACAGATTCGCACCTCTTGAATGAAAGGATTTTATTTATGTCTGCTAAACAACTCGAACAAGCAGCTCAAGCAACTAAAACTGCATTTGTATTCCCAGGTCAGGGTTCACAAAAAGTCGGCATGCTCGCTGAACTTGCAGAACAGTTTAGTGGTATCCGCGATACATTTGCCGAGGCATCTGCAGCGGTGGGCTTTGATCTGTGGCAGATCGCCCAAAGTGGTGAAGGTCTGAATCAAACCGAATTTACTCAACCTGTACTCTTAACTGCATCAATTGCCTTATGGCGTGTATGGTTGGAGTTAGGCGGGGTGGCACCAAAATACATGGCTGGTCATTCACTGGGTGAATACAGCGCACTGGTTGCATCCGGTGCTTTAAGCCTGGGTGATGCAGTTAAGCTGGTGAACCTGCGTGGTAAGCTGATGCAAACTGCTGTACCTCAAGGTGTCGGTGCAATGGCAGCCATTCTAGGCTTGGATGACGCCAAAGTGATTGAGCTTTGTGCGAAAGCGACTGAAGCAGGTGAAGGTTCAGTGGAAGCAGCGAACTATAATGCACAAGGCCAAGTTGTGGTTGCAGGGAATAAAGAACGTGTAGAAGCTGTTATGGTACTGGCCAAGGAAAATGGCGCTAAAGCCATTGCGCTGCCTGTTTCAGTTCCTTCGCACTGTTCACTAATGAAACCTGCTGCCGAGCAGTTCGCGCCAGCTTTGGAACAAACGGCCATTGAGATGCCACGTATACCTGTATTACAAAATGTAGGTGCGAAAGCGGCGGCTGATGTGACTGAACTTCGTCAGGCCTTAACGGCGCAGCTATATGAGTCAGTACAGTGGACTAAAACACTACAATTCCTTCAAAATGAAGGAATTGAGTATATTGTAGAATGCGGCCCAGGTAATGTATTGGCGAATATGGCAAAACGTTTACCAAATATTGAAAAAGCACTTCCACTGGACACCAAATCTCGTCTGGAAGATGCGCTTAACACCGTACTGGTGGCAGAAGGGAAAATTGCATGACACAGGAACGTAAAGTTGCCTTGATAACAGGTGCGAGTCGCGGCATTGGTGCTGCAATTGCACAACAACTCATTCAGGACGGTTATTTTGTCGTCGGTACTGCGACTTCTGAAGCTGGTGCAGAAAAATTAACTGCACAGTTTGCTGAAAATGGTGCCGGTAAAGTTTTAGATGTGCGTGATGGTGCTGCAATTGATGCACTGGTGAGTGATATCGAGCAAAACTATGGTCCGGTACTGGTATTGGTGAATAATGCCGGGATTACCAAAGATAACCTGTTACTGCGCATGTCAGAAGATGACTGGGATGATATTTTAAATATTCACCTGAAGGCCGTTTACCGTTTATCTAAACGTGTACTGAAAGGCATGACCAAGGCGCGTTTCGGCCGCATTATCAATATCAGTTCTGTGGTGGCACACTTTGCCAACCCGGGGCAGGCCAACTATTCTGCTGCCAAAGCAGGTATTGAGGCATTTAGCCGCAGCCTGGCCAAAGAAATGGGTAGTCGTCAGATTACGGTAAACTCGGTGGCGCCAGGATTTATTGCGACTGAAATGACTGAGCAGTTAAGTGAAGATATTCGTAAAAAGATGACTGAACAGGTGGCTTTAAACCGTTTGGGTAATCCGCAGGATATTGCCAATGCCGTAAGTTTCTTGGCTTCGGATAAAGCCAGTTACATTACTGGTACAGTTATTCATGTAAATGGGGGCTTATACATGAGCTAAGCTCAAGTATAAACTTTCCAAATTTTTTAGATTCAATTAAACTAACGGCATTAAAAACGCCACAAGCAATGAGGAGAATTCCTGTGAGCGATATCGAACAACGCGTTAAGCAAGCGGTTGCAGAACAACTTGGTATCAAAATCGAAGAGATTAAAAACGAAGCATCTTTCATGGATGACTTGGGTGCTGACTCTCTAGACTTAGTTGAACTTGTTATGTCTTTCGAAAATGACTTCGACATCACGATTCCTGATGAAGATTCTAACGAAATCACAACTGTTCAATCTGCTATTGACTATGTAACTAAAAAACTTGGTTAATTGCTGATTTTCAGCTTTGCTGAACCTAAAGACCACCGTAAGGTGGTTTTTTTGTGTCCGCTTTTCACATGAATAAAGGTTTTACAATCCATTACCTTTATGTCACCAATGATTAACTATCTTTGGGCTCTTTTCATTATAAAAATAGGAGTGATGTGACATTAACAACAAGAACGGAGTTCACCATGGGTCTTTTTGATTTCGTAAAAGGTATCGGTAAAAAAAATACGGCTGCTGCAGAACCACAGCAAACTCCGGCAGCGACGCAGCAGGCACCTAAAGCCGCACCTGCAGAGCCTTCTGCCCAGGAAATGGCAAACAAGCTATTGGGCCATGTCAAAAGTTTAGGCTTGCCGATCACAGGTTTGTCGATTAGCTATAACTCGACCTCTGATCTGGCCACCGTGCGCGGACAGGTAAAAAGTCAGGCCGATCGTGAAAAGATTATTCTGGCAGTGGGAAATATTGATCATGTAGCCAAAGTAGATGATCAGCTGACTGTGACTAACCCAGAGCCTGAAAGTAAATTCTATACAGTCAAATCTGGCGATACTTTATCTAAAATCTCAAAAGAATTTTATGGTGATGCTAATCAGTATAATAAGATTTTTGAAGCTAATCGTCCCTTGCTTAAAAATGCGGATGATATTTTCCCTGGGCAGGTACTGCGTATTCCTGCTTAAGGATCAATAAAATCAATGAATTTTCGAACATAAAGCCCCTTCCGGGGCTTTAACGTTTTTGCAGGCAGATTAATAAAGTTAAGGTATTAAATCCCTAAGTCCAGATATAAACTTTCTTTGACTTCTTCCATGACGACATAACTGTGCGAGGAAGCAGAAGCGGGCAGTTTTTTCAGTAAATCCCCCAGTAAACGGCGATAAGCACTCATTTCCTTTAAACGCGCTTTGACCAGATAATCAAAATCACCAGAAATTAAATGACATTCCAGGACTTCTGGAATTTCTGTCAGATTACGAGCCACCTGATCAAATACATCACCTGATTTGGCTGAGAGTTTGATTTCCAGAAATACCAGCAAACTACGCTCCAGCATTTCCGGATTTAAACGGGCGTAATAACCCATAATAATACCTTCACGCTCCAGCCGTTTTACCCGTTCTGAACAGGGTGTGGTTGAAAGATTGACACGTGCTGCCAGCTCGCTAATGGCAATCCGGCCATCGCGTTGCAGGATGTCTAGAATCATGCGATCAATGCGGTCTAATTTGCGCATTAATATTTCCCTCTTTTTTTTAATTCTGCCCGAAAAAATATTTATTCCACTGAATTTATACACTGAATATAGTGAATTTAACTATTAAAGCAAAAATATACTAGTGAAATAACCTGGAAAAATGTTTGAGGATTAAGGTAATGCGCGTATTGGTTTTAGGTAGTGGTGTGATTGGTGTGGCAAGCGCTTACTATCTGGCGCAGCAGGGAGCAACTGTAACTGTGCTGGATCGTCAGGCGGGTCCGGCTCGGGAAACCAGCTTTGGCAATGCTGGACAGATTTCTCCGGGCTACTCGACTCCTTGGGCGGCACCAGGCATTCCTTTTAAGGCGGTCAAATGGATGTTCCAGCATCATGCTCCGTTGGCGATTAATGTCGATGGCAGCCTGTGGCAATTGCAGTGGATGGCACAAATGCTGAAAAACTGTAATGCCCAGCATTATGCAGTCAATAAAGAACGGATGGTGCGTGTGGCTGAATATAGCCGTGACTGTTTACGCAATTTGCGTCGTGATATTGGCATCTCTTATGAAAACCGTGCGAAAGGCACTTTGCAGATTTTCCGTAAAGATGCGCAGCTGGATGCGGTGCAGCGCGATATCGAGGTTCTAAAAGAAACTGGTGTGGAGTTTGAGTTGCTGGATCGTGATGGACTGGCGCGTGTAGAACCGGCATTGGCACAGGCAAAAGACAAACTGGTGGGTGGTCTGCATTTACCCAATGACGAAACGGGCGACTGCTATCTGTTTACCAATGCCTTGGCAGAACATGCCAAAGGGATAGGTGTAGAGTTCAAGTTTAATCAAAACGTTGAAAAACTGATTGTAGAAGGCGACCAGATCAAAGGTGTTCTGGTGAATGGTCAGATGCTTACAGCAGATAAATACGTGCTGGCCTTTGGTAGTTATTCACGTGATTTCCTCAAACCGCTTGAACTGAATTTACCGGTCTATCCGGTGAAAGGTTATTCATTGACGATTCCTATTGTAGATCCAGCCTTCGCTCCACAATCTACCGTGCTGGATGAAACCTATAAAATTGCAATCACCCGTTTCGACCAGCGCATCCGCGTAGGGGGAATGGCTGAACTGAGCGGTTTTAACTTGGGTCTGAATGAAGACCGTCGTGGCACGCTGGAAATGGTGACCCGTGATTTATTCCCTGGGGGGGATATGAATCAGGCCAGCTTCTGGACAGGCCTTCGCCCAATGACTCCGGACAGTACACCAATTATTGGAAAAACCCGTTTTAAAAACCTGTTCCTGAATACCGGACATGGCACGCTGGGCTGGACCATGGCGTGTGGTTCGGGCAAGTTAATCAGCGATCTGGTCTTGGCTCGTGATCCTGAAATCAGTACCGAAGGTCTTTCATTGTCGCGTTATCAGCAGGCGGCCTAAGATCATCTGAGGCACAGTATTCAAGGAGGCGTTTTATGCCACGTCCTATTACCGCGATCATTCATCAGCAGGCGCTTAGGCATAATTTAAGTGTTTCACGCCAATGTATGCCTGACAGCCAGGTATTTGCCGTGGTCAAGGCCAATGCCTATGGACACGGGATTGAGCGTGTTTATACGGCACTTCAGGACGCAGATGGATTTGCCTTTCTGGATATCGGGGAGGGCACGCGGCTACGTGCGCTTGGGTGCAAGAAGCCGCTGCTGTTGCTTGAAGGTATTTTCGCTTTTGAGGATTTATTTGAATGTGCGAAGCATGAAATGAGCTTTGCCATTCATTCTCTGCATCAAGTGCAATGGTTGAAACAGTTTGCTGCAATAGCACCAGATGTACAGTTTGATGTGTATTTAAAAATGAACAGTGGCATGAACCGGCTGGGTTTTGAGCCACAGCAATATGCAGAAATCTGGCAGGAGTTGCATCAGCTGAATACTGTCCGTTCAATCACGCATATGACCCATTTCTCCGATGCGGATGGCGAGCGTTTTGGAGTGGATGGAATTGAACATCAACATTTTATTTTTAATAAAACGATTCAGGGACTTGCGGGTAAAACCTCGCTGAGTAACAGTGCGGCCATTTTGCGGCATCATCAAACCCTTCATTGCGATATTGTACGTAGCGGCATCATGCTGTATGGCAGTTCCCCGGATTATCCTGCACATAGTATTCAAGACTGGAATTTACGTCCTACTATGAGTCTGCGTAGTGAAATTATCGCCATTCAAACAGTACAGGCAGGCGATAGTATTGGCTATGGCTCCAAATTTATTGCCACGCAGCAGATGCGGATCGGAGTGGTGGCCTGTGGCTATGCCGATGGCTATCAGCGGCTATCGGCGACCGGTACGCCTGTGCTGGTGGATTCAGTTAAAACACATACATTGGGCCGGATCAGTATGGATATGCTCGCTGTGGATGTCACTGCACTGCCGCAGGCGGATGTAGGCAGTGAAGTGGTACTTTGGGGGCAATCTTCCGAAGGTGTGCTTTTGCCAATTGATGAGGTGGCGGCCAGTTCTGGCACGATCGGCTATGAGCTCATGTGTGCGGTAACCGCCCGGGTTAATTTTCAGATTGATGCTTAAATTTTTAATCTAATTTTTTATTTCATATCCCAAACAAGGAAGATCAACATGACACAGGACAATACAGCTATTCAGCGGCTCAAGAGCAATGGAATTATGAGTGCTGTAACGATTCATCATCAAACCGTGTATTTATCGGGTCAAATACCCGACAGCAGCGATCTGGACATACGCAAACAGACACTGGAAGTGTTCGCCAAGATTGAGGAGTTGCTGGCACTGGCAAATACTGATAAAAGCCGTCTGCTTTCTGCACAGCTATTCGTGAAAAATCTGGACGATTTTCAAACCGTGAATCAGCTTTGGGTGGAATGGCTGCAAGGTCATGGCACGCCCGCACGCGCTACGATTCAGGCGGATCTGGTGAACCCTGACTGGCTGATTGAAATTGCAGTGATAGCAGCATTACCTTGATTTAAAGAATATTTTTACATCTCCCTATTTTGATTTTATAAGGACATCAGACTTGATCATTTAGTTATTTAAATGAAACTGCATCTGCAATCAGGATTTCAGGAAGATATCCGATTAGATGAGCGAAAGTCTGAGCTAAGAAAAGGAACCGATTATGAATACCGCCTCCTCTAAGGATGACGCAGCGTCTGCTCCCCATGAATTGCAGCGTAAGCTCTCTAACCGGCATTTGCAGTTAATCGCCATTGGTGGCGCCATTGGTACAGGCCTGTTTATGGGCTCCGGTAAAACCATTGCATTAGCAGGACCGTCAATCTTATTTATCTATATGATTATTGGTGCAATGTTCTTTTTTCTGATGCGTGCATTAGGCGAAATTTTGCTGTCCAATCTGCACTATAAATCTTTTATTGATATGGCGCATGACCTGATTGGCCCGGGTGCGGGCTATTATATTGGCTGGTCCTATTGGCTAGGCTGGATTCTGGTGGGTATTGCGGATCTGGCGGCAATTATCAATTATCTGAATTTCTGGTTGCCACCGGATATGACCTTTACCCCATTGGGGCAGGCGATGATCAGTGCTGGCTGTGTATTGCTGGTACTTGGAATTAACCTGCTGACCGTCAAACTGTTCGGTGAAATTGAGTTCTGGTTTGCCCTGATTAAAATTCTGGCCATTCTGGGCCTGATTGCAATTGGCGGATATATGATTTTCAGCAATTTCCAGACGCCAGATGGATCTGCTGCCAGTCTTAGTAATGTCTGGGCTTATGATGGCATGTTTCCTAAAGGAACTATGGGCTTTCTCGCAGGCTTTCAGATTGCGATGTTTGCCTTCGTAGGGGTAGAGCTGCTCGGTACCATGGCGGCTGAAACCAAGGATCCTGAAAAGAACCTGCCAAAAGCAGTGAATGCGATTCCGACCCGAATTATCCTGTTCTATGTGCTGTCTCTGCTGGTGATTATGTCTGTAACACCATGGGTGGAAATTCCCGCAGATCAAAGTCCTTTCGTGACACTTTTCCTGCATGCAGGGATTCCGGTTTCGGCCATTATCATGAATCTGGTGGTGCTGTCTTCTGTGATGTCATCAATGAATAGCGGAGTATTCTCGACCAGCCGGATGCTCTTTGGCTTGGCTCGTGATTCTCAGGCACCCCAGGCGCTAGCTGAACTTTCGAGTCGTGCGGTTCCAGCCAAAGGCTTGCTGTTTTCCTGTGCCTTTATCATGGCAGGCGCAGCTTTTCAGTATTTCGTACCCAACACCATGGAAGCTTTTACGCTGGCAAGTTCGCTGTGTGTGATCCTGTTTATCAGTATTTGGGGGCTGATTATGGTGTGCTATATCCGTTACCGTAAACAGCAGCCTGAAAAGCATGCAGCTTCTACCTTCAAAATGCCAGGTGGTATTTGGATGTCATATCTTGTACTGATCTTTTTGTTCTTTGCATTGGTTATTTTGAGTCTGGAAGCAGATACCATGAAAGCATTGATGATTAGTCCACTCTGGTTGATTATTCTGTTTGCCACCTACCATATGTTGTATAAACCAAGGATGAAGAAGCGCATCCAGTCTTTAGATATACGGTAACTATGAGTTCAAATAATTAAAAAGAGAGGGGAAGAAACCCCTCTCTTTTTTATGAGGGTCTATTTAAATGGTGATTGAAATTTGAGTTAACCATGAATCATGGATAAAAAATAATTTGAAAAATGAATGCCTGTTTCAGCGGATGCTGAATCTCATAATAAAGGTCTTTTTACAATGACCTGCCTACAATAGAAGCTTATCTCTTAACACTAGAAAAACAGTCTAACAGCCAAAATTTTGCAATGATTAGCTAATCTCTTCAAAGGACAAAGTCCAGAGACTCGAGTAGCTGATGAAGTGCTGCTAAAAAATAAGCATAATCTGGCGCTTGGAGTGAAATCCATAAGAGGTAGAGTTATCTGGAATTATATAATTATTTAATAAAACTAAAAAAATAGAAGATGTAGGAGTAGATATGAATATCTATGTTGAGCATAAAAATGATGGTCTAAAAGAGATCTTGGAAAAATTATTGGATGAAGCTGGCATTCAGGTTAATGGTGACAAGCCTTATGACATACAGGTACATAATGATGATTTTTATAACCGTATCTTACAGCAAGGTTCATTAGGTCTAGGTGAAAGCTATATGGATGGCTGGTGGGACTGTGATCGGCTGGATATTTTATTCTATAAAATTTTACGTGCCAAGTTAGATAAAAAAATACCCTATAATTTAAAAGATATTATTAGAATTGCAATTTCTCGAATTCAAAATTTACAGACTCAAAAAAGAGCCTGGCAGGTGGGTGAAGAACATTATGATCTTGGTAATGATCTTTTTAATCATATGCTTGATCCATATATGCAATATTCTTGTGCCTACTGGAAAAATGCCGATAACCTTTTTCAAGCCCAGCAACAAAAACTCGATTTGATCTGTCGCAAACTTGACTTGCAGCCAGGTATGCGATTGCTGGATATTGGCTGCGGATGGGGTGGGTTAGCCGAATATGCGGCCAAAAATTATCAAGTTTCTGTAGTAGGTATTACCATTTCTAAAGAACAACAAAAACTAGCCGTTGAGCGATGTAAAGGACTTGATGTTGAAATCTTGCTTATGGATTATCGTAACTTAAATGAGAGATTCGATCGTATTGCATCTATAGGCATGTTTGAGCATGTAGGATTGAAAAATTACGATACCTATTTTCAAGTCGTACAACGTAATTTAAATGCAGATGGATTGTTTTTATTGCATACCATTGGTTCTAATACCATAAGGAAGGGAGCTGATCCATGGATAACGAAATATATCTTCCCGAATGGTTATATACCCTCAATTGAAAAAATTGCTCATTTTAGTAGTGGCAAATTTATTATGGAAGATTGGCATAATTTTGGTACCGATTATGACTTAACACTTCGGGCCTGGTCGGAAAGATTCCTTCAAGCGTGGCCAGAAATTGAAGCCAATTATAGTGCTCGCTTTAAAAGAATGTTTAATTATTATTTAAATGCCTGTGCTGGTGCATTTCGAGCACGAGAATTACAATTATGGCAAATCGTATTCAGTCCAAATGGTTTAGAAGGGGAAGTTCGAATTGCACGTTAGAGTATGAGATTAACCGTGATTTACGGATTGGAATTTTTCTTTAAAGTCATCTGGAAGGTTTCTGCTTTTTTACGCTGCTTAAGATTAATTTAAAGTGATTTTTAGGCATTCTCTCCGTATTTCTCAGTTAGAAAAGTAGGATTTATTAGATGCTTGCTTGGGGCTTATAGGAAATTCGGCTTAAGCAGGATTTTGAAGTATTGAATAAAAAAAGATTTAAAAAAAACCTCCAATAGGAGGTTTTTTTTTAAATTGAATACATTAAAACTGCGGTTTCACCACAACCAGAATGACCACGGCAAATAAGATCAGGGTAGGCATCTCATTAAAATAACGCCAGAACTTGTGCGACTTGTAATGTGCATTATCAATCAGCTTCTTGCGGTAATAACCACATACCAGATGGTAAATCACCAGTAAACCGACCAGACCTACTTTCAGATAAAACCATAAAGCTTCATGGTAATGCTGCGTTGCATCCCCCCAATCCACCAGAAAGTGCGCCGTAATCAGAGTGGCCAGCATGGCCGGCCACATGATGCCACGATACAATTTACGTTCCATGACTTCAAAGCGTTGATGACTCACGGCATCTTCACTCATGGCATGGTAGACATACAGCCGTGGCAAGTAGAACAAAGCTGCGAACCAGCATACCACCGCAATAATATGTAATGCTTTTACCCACAAGAAAGCATCAGAAGGAGCATCCATCAAGTCACCCTAAATTGGGCAGCTCAGCCTTCCCATTTTTTGAAAATGAGACAAGCATTTACGCCGCCGAAACCGAAACTGTTACTCATTACAGTATTCAATTTTGCGTCACGTTTTTCAAGCACGATATCAAACGGTTTCGCGCCTTCATCTAGCTCAGTTACATTGATATTTGGCGCAATAAAGTCATTTTGCATCATTAGAACCGAATAAATCGCTTCCTGAACACCAGCAGCACCAAGACTGTGACCCGTCATTGACTTGGTTGAGCTGAGTGGAGGAACCTGACCTTCACCGAAAGCACGTTCCATCGCTTTAAGTTCTGTAATGTCACCCGCTGGAGTAGAAGTACCATGTGTATTCACATAGTCAATTTTATCGACACCGTGTTGTTTTGCTTCTTCTAAAGCCATCAGTACGCAACGCGTTGCACCTTCACCACTTGGTGCAACCATGTCGGCACCATCCGAATTGGCTGCATAGCCTACGACTTCGGCAAGAATATTAGCACCACGCGCTTGCGCATGTTCCAACGACTCGAGCACCACGAAACCACCACCACCGGCAATCACGAAACCGTCACGGTCTGCAGAATAAGGGCGTGAGGCTGTTTCCGGGCTATCATTGTATTTAGAGCAAAGTGCGCCCATGGCATCAAACAACAAGCTTTGTGACCAGTGATCTTCTTCACCGCCACCTGCCAGCATTAAATCTTGTTTGCCGAGTTGAATCAGGTTGTAGGCATAACCAATCGCATCCGCAGAGGTTGCACATGCGCTGGTAATGGTATGCGCTACACCTTGCAGTTTAAAAGCGACACCCACGTTCGCCGTAATGGTGTTGGTCATATTGCGTGGTACAAAGAAGGGACCGACTTTACGCGCACCTTTGGTTTGCAATAATTCGTTCATTTCAATAACGGAAGCAGTTGAACCGCCACCTGAACCACCCGCGATACCATAGCGTGGGTTGCCAGCTAGATCTTCAGCCTTTAAACCTGCATGTTCAACCGCAGCAAGAGCTGAGTTATATGCATACATCGCACATACACCCATAAAGCGTTTCAGTTTGCGGTCGATCCCGTCAAAATCCTGCTCGGCTGCAGCACTAACATGACTTTTGAAATTGAGTTCAGCATAAGTCGGATTAAAACGTGTTCCTGAAATCCCGTTTTGTAAAGAATGGTTTACATCCTCTAATGTATTACCAATACACGAGTTAATACCCATGCCAGTGATGACAACACGTTTCATCTACAGATCCTTATAGTTTAGCTCTATGCTCAACGGCAGATACAGGGGCTTTTAAATCGCCCAATCCAGCGCTCAGCCTTAATTTCATGATGGGGAACATGATAGCAGAAAGACTTTTGAAATCTTATGGCAAATGTTATGCCGTGTGACAGTCGGTTGACTTTGTGAGTCGGCGTGTACGGGTTTTACTAAATGAAACAGAATAAAGTTGAGATAAATGCTGACTACACCTAGTATTTATACCAAATACAAGCACATGAATGCTGAGGTAAAAAATGGTAAATGCTAATAATAAACAATCTAATGGTCTGATTTCGAATGCCTTTGGAGTGGCGAAAAAGTTCAGTTCAACTGGATTGGATTTATTGAATCATGTTGCACCGGATTCAGTGACTAAAGCACTGAAGCCTTCAGGCTCTGATCAGGTGATTGACGGTTCAGCAAAGGTGAAAAGTGTTTTTTCCTCAAAAAAATATGACAATCCTCAGCAAATGCTCCGTGAACATCTTCCCAATGTATCCCGTCAACTTCTCGGGAACCGTTTTAATACCGTAAATAATGTTGCACACTTTGTGGCGCCAGATCTGACCGAAAAAGTATCGAATTATTTTTATGAGCGTCTGAATCAATTCAGTAATCAAACCAGTTCGGTCGATGCCATTCTTGATGAGGCTGGAGTGAAAGATTTGGAGGAACTCACTCAGGATGTTGATCGTTCCAAACGGATTTCTCAAGCTTTGGGTGAGCAAAATAAATGGATTGCAACTGTACAGGGGGCGGTCAGTGGTGCTTCAGGGGTGATTGGTACTGCGATCGATATTCCGGCTTCTTTACTTATGGCATTACGTACCATCTATCAAGTTGGTCGTTCTTATGGTTTTGACTTGAGTAAAGAGGAAGACCAGGAAATCGTCCAGCATATCTTTAAACAGATCGACCTCGGTCTGATTGCAGAAAAGCAAACTTTGTTGTTGGGTTTAAAAGCGTTAAGTAATACCCTTAAAAGTCATGATATTTCCCAGTTACAGGCGATGCTAGGTTCTGGTAACGATATCAGCGTTATTAAGCAATGGCTCAGTCGTCATGAGGGAGAAGCGAAATGGCAATGGATGAATCATCTGCCGAAAAGTTCGATTCTGGAGCAGTTAACTAGGCTGACTCCTCTGGCAAGTGCAGGTATTGGTGCTGTATATAGTCATCGCTTTGTTGAGGACGTGAATCAGAAAGCTCAGGAAGCATTTTCCCATGCTCGTCAATATCTGATTCAGCACCAGGATTCACAACTTTCACCTTATGCTGCCTATAAGAAAGCAGTCAATTTGTTGCAACAGGCGAGTCCTAAGCTGCTAGAAAGTAATTCTCCGTCGGTTGAAGCTCCAAAAGATAAGCCAATCATGGATAAAGAGATTCCACTTGAGGGTAATAGCACGATCAGTCAGGTTAAACTGGTCAAAAAAGAACAGAATGATTTAAGCGCTCAAGATGCTGAAGTGAAGAAAGATGAAAAAGTTAGTGAAGGGCTGGAAGCGCTCAACGATGAATTGGTTGAACCTGCCGCAGACAAGCAGTCACAGCAACCGGCTTTAACTAAAACTTCATTTAATCCGGAAATTGAGGCTGAACTGCATCCAGATGCGGCTGCCGAGACAGAATCTGCTGCAGAAACTCCAGAGCTTGAGGCAGATAATCAGGACAAATCAGACCCTCAATCTGAAGTCCAAAATGTTACAAAAAAAACTGGAAAAAATTCGAAAAAATAAGCGGATTTTAATCAAGCTATAAAAGCAAGCAATGTCGTGAGAATCGGCATTTGCTTGACTTGATTAGGTTGACCAATTTTGCATCTTGACTTACAATTGCATGCCCTCAAAAAGTAGTAGTTTTTTGGGGCTTTTTATTAACGGGAGAATTGCCACATGGCAACAACAAATCAGTTGATCCGCAAGGGTCGTACGACTTTAGTTGAAAAATCTAAAGTTCCTGCGTTGAAGGCTTGTCCACAGCGTCGTGGTGTTTGTACACGTGTTTACACAACTACACCTAAAAAACCTAACTCAGCAATGCGTAAAGTTTGCCGTGTTCGCTTAACTTCAGGTTTCGAAGTTTCTAGCTACATCGGTGGTGAAGGTCATAACCTTCAAGAGCACAGTGTTGTTCTTATCCGTGGTGGTCGTGTTAAAGATTTACCAGGTGTACGTTACCATACCGTTCGTGGTTCTTTAGACTGTGCTGGTGTTAAAGATCGTAACCAAGCTCGTTCTAAATACGGTACTAAACGTCCTAAGAAATAATCTTTCAAGATCAAATTCTTAGTTCGCTAGAACTGCAATCCTTTATCGTCTCGCTTGTCTGATTTCTGCATTTAATTTTGTGAAATTCAAGCGACGTGTAGTAAGGCCAGCGAAAGCACATGACACTTTGTGCTACTGCTGGATAAACCTGAAGTGTCATATTTATAGGTAGTTTTAAAATGCCAAGACGTCGCGTAGTCGCTGCTCGTGAAATCCTTCCGGATCCTAAGTTCAGCAGCCAAACAATCGCTAAATTCATGAACCACGTAATGCAAGATGGTAAAAAATCTATTGCTGAAAGTATCGTTTACGGTGCTTTAGACCGCGTTCAAGAAAAATCTAAAGTAGACCCGGTTGAATTCTTTGAAGCTACGCTTGAAAAAGTTCGTCCTATGGTCGAAGTTAAAGCACGCCGTGTTGGTGGTGCTACATACCAAGTTCCTATGGAAGTACGCCCATCCCGTCGTACTGCTCTAGCGATGCGTTGGTTAGTAGATGCTGCTGCTAAGCGTTCTGAAAAAACTATGGCTTTACGTCTTGCTGGCGAGTTGCTTGATGCATCTGAAGGTAAAGGCGCAGCGGTTAAAAAACGTGAAGATGTGCACCGTATGGCTGAAGCCAACAAAGCATTCTCTCACTACCGTTTCTAAGCAAATAAAACAGGCCCTTATCAGGACAGTGATGGTTTGGGTTTTACCCAGACTGTCATCAAAACGCTTTAAGTTGCTAGCAGCTTAAAGCGTCCTGTTTTAAACAACAAAATTTAGGAATGCAAGAGATCATGGCTCGTCAAACCCCAATTTCTCGTTACCGTAACATTGGTATCTCGGCTCACATTGATGCTGGTAAAACCACAACTTCAGAACGTATTTTGTTCTACACAGGTGTATCTCACAAACTTGGTGAAGTACATGATGGTGCAGCAACAATGGACTGGATGGAACAAGAGCAAGAACGTGGTATTACAATCACTTCAGCTGCTACAACTTGTTTCTGGTCTGGTATGGCTAAACAGTTCCCAGAACACCGTATCAACGTAATTGATACCCCGGGACACGTAGACTTCACAATCGAAGTTGAACGTTCTATGCGTGTTCTTGATGGTGCATGTATGGTTTACTGTGCTGTAGGTGGTGTTCAACCTCAGTCTGAAACTGTATGGCGTCAAGCAAATAAATACCAAGTGCCTCGTTTAGCATTCGTGAACAAGATGGACCGTACTGGTGCAAACTTCTTCCGTGTTGTTGAACAAATGAAAACACGTCTTGGTGCACACCCTGTACCAGTTGTTATTCCAGTTGGTGCAGAAGAAAACTTCCAGGGTGTTGTTGACCTAATCGAAATGAAAGCGATTATCTGGGATGAAGCATCTCAAGGTATGAAGTTCGAATATGGCGACATCCCTGCTGACCTTGTTGATACGGCTAATGAATGGCGTACTAACATGGTTGAGGCTGCGGCTGAAGCATCTGAAGAGTTGATGGACGAATACTTAAACAACGGTGACTTGTCGAAAGAACAAATCATCGCTGGTCTTCGTGCTCAAACTTTGGCTTGTGAAATTCAACCAATGCTTTGTGGTTCGGCGTTCAAGAACAAAGGTGTTCAACGTATGTTGGATGCTGTGATTGACTTCCTGCCATCACCGACTGAAGTTAAAGCGATCGAGGGTATCCTTGATGACAAAGCTGAAACTAAAGCGACTCGTGAAGCATCTGACGAAGCACCGTTCTCTGCGTTAGCGTTCAAAATTATGAACGACAAATTCGTAGGTAACTTAACTTTCGTACGTGTTTATTCTGGTGTTCTTAAACAAGGCGACCCAGTATACAACCCGGTGAAATCTAAACGTGAGCGTATCGGCCGTATCGTGCAAATGCACGCGAACGAACGTCAAGACGTTGACGAAATCCGTGCGGGTGATATCGCAGCATGTGTAGGTCTTAAAGACGTAACTACTGGTGATACACTTTGTGATGAGAAAAACATCATTACTCTTGAGCGTATGGAATTCCCTGAGCCAGTAATTTCTTTAGCTGTAGAGCCTAAGACTAAAGCTGACCAAGAGAAAATGTCTATCGCACTTGGTCGTTTGGCTAAAGAAGATCCATCGTTCCGTGTACGCACTGACGAAGAA
Source organism: Acinetobacter sp. SFD (assembly GCF_001647575.1). Taxonomy (NCBI): domain Bacteria; kingdom Pseudomonadati; phylum Pseudomonadota; class Gammaproteobacteria; order Moraxellales; family Moraxellaceae; genus Acinetobacter; species Acinetobacter sp. SFD. The sequence goes on along the minus strand of NZ_LSZJ01000017.1, from coordinate 1,697 downwards.
TCTGGTCAAACAATCATCGCGGGTATGGGTGAGCTTCACCTTGATATCCTTGTTGACCGTATGAAACGTGAATTTAACGTTGAAGCGAACATTGGTAAACCAATGGTTGCTTACCGTGAAACAATCAAAAAGACTGTTGAGCAAGAAGGTAAATTCGTACGTCAAACTGGTGGTAAAGGTAAATTCGGTCACGTATATGTTCGTTTAGAACCTATGGACGTTGAAGAAGCTGGTAAAGACTACGAGTTTGCTGAAGAAGTTGTAGGTGGTGTTGTACCTAAAGAATTCTTCGGTGCGGTTGATAAAGGTATTCAAGAACGCATGAAGAATGGTGTATTGGCTGGTTACCCTGTTGTGGGTATCAAAGCGACACTATTTGATGGTTCTTACCATGATGTCGACTCTGACGAATTATCGTTCAAAATGGCGGGTTCTTATGCCTTCCGTGATGGTTTCATGAAAGCGGATCCTATCCTTCTTGAACCAATCATGAAAGTTGAAGTAGAAACTCCAGAAGACTACATGGGCGATATCATGGGTGACTTAAACCGTCGTCGTGGTATGGTTCAGGGTATGGACGATTTACCTGGTGGTACTAAAGCAATCCGTGCTGAAGTTCCACTGGCTGAGATGTTTGGTTACGCAACTCAAATGCGTTCTATGTCTCAAGGTCGTGCGACTTACTCTATGGAATTTGCTAAATATGCTGAAACTCCACGTAACGTGGCTGAAGGCATTATTTCTAAGTTCCAGTCTGGCGGTAAAAAAGGTGACGACGAGTAATCTTTCGATTACTATAAGCCCAAACTAATTCATAGTTAAAAACCAAGCGCTCATGCAGTGATCCTGCATGATCAGTTCAAAAAGGAAGATCTCATGGCTAAGGCTAAGTTCGAACGTAATAAGCCACACGTTAACGTGGGCACAATTGGTCACGTTGACCATGGTAAAACAACTTTAACAGCTGCGATTGCAACTGTATGTGCGAAGAAATTCGGTGGCGAAGCGAAAGACTACGCTGCAATTGACTCTGCACCAGAAGAAAAAGCACGTGGTATTACCATCAATACTTCTCACGTAGAATACGATTCTCCAACTCGTCACTACGCTCACGTAGACTGCCCGGGCCACGCCGATTATGTTAAAAACATGATTACTGGTGCTGCTCAGATGGATGGCGCGATCCTTGTATGTGCTGCGACTGATGGTCCAATGCCGCAAACTCGTGAACACATCCTGCTTTCTCGTCAGGTAGGTGTACCTTACATCGTTGTATTCTTGAACAAATGCGACCTTGTAGACGACGAAGAGCTGCTTGAGCTGGTTGAAATGGAAGTTCGTGAACTTCTTTCTACTTATGACTTCCCGGGTGATGACACTCCAGTGATCCGTGGTTCTGCTCTTCTTGCACTTAACGGTGATGACAGTCAATACGGCGAGCCAGCAGTAGTTGCGCTTGTTGAAGCTCTTGATACTTATATCCCAGAGCCAGAACGTGCAATTGACCTTCCGTTCCTTATGCCGATTGAAGATGTATTCTCAATCTCTGGTCGTGGTACAGTAGTAACTGGCCGTGTAGAGACTGGTATCGTTAAAGTAGGTGAATCAGTTGAAATCGTTGGTATCCGTGATACACAAACAACGACTGTTACTGGCGTTGAAATGTTCCGTAAACTTCTAGACGAAGGTCGTGCGGG
>NZ_LSZJ01000016.1:0-163475 GCF_001647575.1 Acinetobacter sp. SFD | reverse complement strand
CTTAGTCAATCTTAACTAAGTTACTGTTTTATCAGAAGTTTTAATCTTCATCACCGCCGATGGATGTGCATTCTACAGCATTTCACATCCCTTGCAACCCCATTTTTTAAACTTTACAAACGCATGTTTATTTTATAATCCATAAAATCCATAAATTACTGTTTTATTTATAAAAATTATTTTAATAAAAGTTTGAGTTATTATTGAATGCAAAACCAAATAACACTAACTTACTGATAAAAATATATTTAAATTTCCATCATCAACAAAAAGCAGGAAAAAACTCCTGCTTTTTGTTTGTTTTCAGTTCAAATTAGAATTTCATACTGACTCTTGCCCAGTAATTCCGTCCGATATTATTAAATTGCTCATTGGCAGCAAATCCAAAACCGGAACTGCCCATCTTGTTCAAATGCTCGGCATAGGTACGGTCCAGTACGTTATCGATGCCCACAGAAAGATCCATGTTGTCATTTACATGATATGTACCATTTAAAGAGAGAGTGCCAAAACCAGCACTTTGCTTAAGGTCATAGCCAACAATATTGCCTTCACGCTCACTGATCCGGTTCTGGCCATCGACCAGGCGCCAGTAGGCACCCAAAGTATAGTTATCCTGGATATAACGTAAGTTTACCCGAGCCTCCAAAGGTGAAATCTGTGGCAACGGCGTATTGTCACTGGTATTTTTACCCCAGGCATACATCGCACTCAGGTCAGCCTGAATCGCATCAGTAAACTGATATCCGATTCCGACTTCTGCCCCTGCCACTGTTGCATCGACATTTCGGCTATGCGCTTCTAACATTCCCATATTACCTGTTGGCAAGTAAGTCGTGAGGATGTAATCATTGATTAAACCTGCATATGCCGATGCCCATGAACTGAAATTACCATGTTCATGCTGGTAGCCAATATCCAGCTGTAAAGTTTTTTCAGTATCAATGTTCTTAAAGGTATTTGGATGACCATTGCCTGATTTTGGACTATACAGCTCCCAGTAATCCGGCATACGTTCGACATAGCCCATACCAATATAAGTCTTGCCATCTTCATGGTCTGGATGCTGATTCTCAAAACGCAAAAAAGCGCTTGGTAAAGTTTCTCTACGCTCCTGGTTTGACTCTACTGCTTCTACTTTGACCTGATCCAGACGCAGGCCACTTACCAGCTTATGATTATCACTGACCTGATAACTCAGCTCACCGAAACCACCGATCGACTGGAACTCCATATCTTTAATACGTGGCTTATTCTGATACGCTGTCATCAGATTTCCGTTACGTTTGCTATGCTGATTATTCTGGCTGTCGATACCTGTAATCAGCTGTAAGTTATCCCACTCATTGGTCATTGCCATACGCGCATTCAATGTCTTACGCGCCACATTGGTGGCCATAGGCATACTCATCATACCGCCAGGCTTGAACTCGCGCAGACTATAGTTATCCATGACATGGTCATTAAAATTGTAGTTCACCTGTGCTTCAATTTTCTTGATCACATCGCTGACATTTCTTTTTTCAACACGCAAACCCAGACTTTCACGGGCAAATTTGGAGCCATCCATTGCACGGCCGGCATACACAGCTTCACCATCCGCCTTGCCCCCGGTCAGCTCTACCCAGGTATCACTATCCGGTGTCCAGCCTAATGCAACGTCGGCATTCCAGCGCTCCCAATCGGAAGGAACGGTCGTGCCATTACCATCTTTATAACTGTCTGAAACAGAGCGGCTGGTATTCAGGCGAATATATTTCTGTGCATCACCTGCTGCAACTTCGACATTATGGTCAAGACGTCCGAAGGAGCCCAGCAGGACACTGGCCTGACCGCGATAGTGATTGTCTGCATCAAACTGTTCAGGTGAACGCTCAAAAATGACGGTTGCGGCTGAACCGGTATTGGCATATTGCACCGTCTGCGGACCTTTAATGACCGAAATCTGGTCATAGCTTTCCGGGGAAATATAGGAGGTGGGCGAATCCATCCGGCTTGGACAGGCCCCCAGGTTTTCCGTGCCATCCGTTAAAATTTTAATTCGTGAACCGAACATGCCGCGGAAAGTGACATCCCCATTGGTTCCTGCGCCACTATTGACTGAACTAAAACCCACAATGCTTTGCAGATAATCTGCGCCATCTGTGGCAGGAACAGGCTGGATCGGCTGTTTAGGATCGGCATGGACAATCAGTCCATTGGCATCATTACCCGCAGTCGAGGTCACCACAATCGGCGCCATGGTTTGTACAGGCATGGCTTCATTGGCCATTACCGAAGCTGAATAACAGGCAATACAAATCGCAGCCGCAAGTGGCTGTAGAAAAAATTTAGGCTGAGCCATTTTCTATCTCACTGAATACATAAATTGAACACGGTCTAAGTCACTCAAGACCCAGACGAAAAACAACGTGGATTTATGCAAACAGTGGTGGAGCTCTGCCTTGGGGTAACAGGAACAGCCGCTGCAGAGCAAACCAGACATGCTTAAAGGTTTTTTCAAAAGCCAGCAGTCTGACCTGGATTCGGTCCAGAACTTCTTTAATGTCCAGTTCAGGCGGCAAGATCAGGTTGCCATAGACGGTACAGTACTGGCATTGATGACTGGCATCATGCTCATGGACATCAGCAGGAATATGCTGTGCTGTAACAGAATGCTGAGCGTGCTGCTCGGCATGGTGAGAATGATCAACAGAGGATTTGTCTAAAAGTGCATGCGTGATGGTTTCACAGACCGGAGCAACCTGATATTGCTTCGGCAATAAAGGCTGTAAAAATACCGCAATCTGTAAAAACACTGCTACCAAGGAAAGTAGCAGACCGCCCCGCAGGACCATAGGCAAGCCCTTAAATTTATCTAGGCCAAGTATAGCAAAGCCCAATCAGAATTGGGCTGGTTTGGCCATTAAAATAGACTTTGAAATTATCCTAACGTTTCACTGCTACTTTGTCTTTATTACGCTGGCGTACCAGTTTTTCCACTTTTTCACGGGCACGCTGGCGTTTTAGTGGCGATAAATAATCAACAAATAACTTGCCATTTAAGTGATCCATTTCATGTTGGATACACACAGCGAGAAGTCCGTCAGCATCGAGCTCAAATGCTTGACCTTCCAGATTAATTGCCTCAATTTTTACGCGTGACGGACGATCAACTTTATCGTATATTTGGGGGACTGATAAACAGCCTTCTTCGTAAGGCTGCGTTTCTTCAGTCAATGGTGTGATTTTGGGGTTAATGAACACCATCGGTTGATCTTTATTTTCAGACAGATCCATAACAATCAGCTGAATATGACGATCCACCTGAGTCGCGGCAAGTCCGATACCTGGTGCTTCATACATGGTTTCAAACATATCCGCAGCGAGCTGACGAATTTCATCAGTCACTTCTTCGACAGGTTGTGCAATGGTACGAAGACGGGGATCCGGGAAACTTAAAATAGGTAATAAGGCCATACTACGTCCTCAATTATGCCATTGATCAAAAAAACCAAATGAAGGGAATGCTTCATCAAAAAAATGTGTGTAAGATCGTTATTATAACGCAACTACGCACATAATTTTAGGAATTATGATAATGAAAAAGGTTTTGAAAGGCATGCCATTTTTTAGTGCCTTGGGGTTTAAAAATCAGATGCTGGCACTTGCCGTCTGTGTTGGCGTCAGTATGGGGACCATTCATTCTGCCGAGGCAGCACCTGCACGCAATGTTAATCCACCGGCATTAAAAGCCAATGCACCGAACGTTTATGTGGTGAAAAAAGGCGATACGCTTTGGGATATCTCGAAACGCTTCCTGAAAAATCCGGTACGTTGGCCGGAAATCTGGGCCAGCAATAAACACGTGAAAAATCCGCACTGGATTTTCCCGGGTGACCGCCTTCTCATGTGCGATTACCAGGGTCGTCCAATTATTGGTAAAGACGAAGGGGATGGTTGTGAGGGTATTATCAGCCGCTATCTGGGCAGCACTACCCTGCAACCCCAGATTCGGGTTGAATCTTTAAATAACACCATTCCAGTGATTCCACTAGAACATATCAGGCAATGGCTAGAGCGTTATACCCTGATGGCGCCTGATTCAGTCCAAGGTACGCCCTATATTCTCGGAACTGCAGATCAGCGCGTACTGGCAGGCAAAGGCCAGAAAGTTTATGCACGTGGCAACGGTCTTGAAGTTGGCCAACGCTATGCCGTTTATCGTGAAGCGGAACCGTATGTATTTACGGATGCAAACGGCAAGAAATATACTGCTGCACTTGAGCTGCAACAGGTGGCGTCTGGTATTGCAGTACGTAACGAAGGTGATGTCACCACACTTGAACTGACGGATAGTTACAATGCTGAAGTACGTCGCGGTGACCGTGTACTCCCTGAATATGATCCAATGTTACCAACCCTGTTCTATCCGACCAGCGCGGAAAACATTGCTGCCGGTGGCCAGATTGTTCGCGTATTGGGATCAATTGGTACCGCGGCACGTCATAGTGTTGTGACCATTGACCGTGGTACGGCACATGGGGTTCAGACGGGTCATGTCTTTAGCGTCAACCAGAAAGGTGAAGTGGTGACTGATCCTAAAACTAAAGAACGTGTGCAATTGCCAGGTGAGCGTATTGGCCAGATCATGGTATTTAAAACCTTCGATCAGTTGAGCTATGCCTATGTGCTGGAGAGCGAATTACCAATCAAGGTTGGTGCAGGAATTCAAGCACCTCTTTTAGATGAATAAATATTTGTCTAAATAAAAAAACTTAATAATAAGAAGACAACCCTATAGGTCTCAATATGCTGAACCCGTTATCGCGCGCGCAACTGGAAACAATTACGTTATGGTATCTGGTTCAGCATTCTCTTTCGAGTTTCCATAAAATCAGTCAACACTATGCCGAACTGTCCCATGCCCTTCAGCCGGATCAAGCCCCTGTCTGGCAGGCACTGGGTATTCATGCCAATCATGTACAGCGCTTAAAAGAATTTTTTCTTCCCGAAGCCCAGCAGAAATTTCAGCGTTGTCTGCAGCAGATCCAGCAGGATAGTGACTTTGTTTTATTGCATGGCGATCCGCATTATCCGCAGCAGTTGCATCCTTATACAGATAAGCCCCCAATTATTTTTGGTCAGGGTAGACCTGATACCCTGCTTCAGGCACAGATTGCCATTGTGGGCAGCCGCAAACCCAGTCCACACGGCCGGCAAGTAGCTTATGATTTTGCTTTCTACCTGAGTGAACAGGGTTTTTATATCAATAGCGGTCTGGCACATGGTATTGATGAAGCAGCACATCGGGCTGCCCTACAACATCAGGGGACAATTGCAGTGATGGCGACCGGACTGGATCAAACCTATCCAGCACAACATCAATCATTACGCCAGCAAATCATTGAGCATGGTGGTGCGGTCATCAGTGAGTTTTTGCCAGATACACTACCTCTGCAGCACCATTTTCCACGGCGTAACCGAATTGTCAGTGGTTTAAGCCTAGGCGTCATTGTGGCAGAGGCTGCTTTAAAAAGTGGTTCTCTGATTACGGCTAAACTGGCAGCCGAGCAAGGCAAAACCGTGTTTGCCATTCCGGGACATATTTACAGTGAGCATCATCAGGGCTGTCACCAACTGATTCGTGAGGGTGCGATTCTGATTGACCATCCACAGCAGGTCATCGAAGAACTGGCACTGGCGACGCAATGGCAGGCTTTAGAAAATACTCCCAAACTGGAAGTCGCTGCAGCAGAATCACAACAGATCCCGCCACATCTGCTCAGCCTGTATAACCAGCTGGACTGGGTGGGACAGAGTCTGGATCAACTGGGAACGCAGGTTCAGCAAGAGGTATCTGCTTTGACCAGTCAACTGATGGAACTGGAGTTACTCGGTTTTTGCACCCAGCAAGCCGGCCTGTATCTACGTTGTCGGATCCTCAAATAAGGTTCACAATAGCGCTTTGTTGTTTGATAAAGGTATTCACATGATCACTACCTCTGTTGCCGAAGCAGCAGCATGGCTTAAAGACGGACAAGTCTTGGCATATCCTACAGAGGCTGTTTGGGGCTTGGGTTGCGACCCCTATAATGAACAGGCATTTCATCAGATTTTAGAATTGAAGCAGCGCCCGATTGAGAAAGGTGTGATTCTGCTGGCAGCTCATCTTTCACAGGTAGAACATCTGCTACAGGATTTAAGCGAAGAAATGCGTGACAAAGTGATTGAATCCTGGAACCATGACAGGCCTGCAGAGCGTGCGACCACCTGGCTGCTTCCTGCAAATAAAGAGATTCCTGACTGGATTAAAGGTCAGCATACTCAAGTGGCCGTACGTGTAACCACTCACCCGCTCTGCGTGGCACTGTGTCAGGCCTTTGGTGGTTTTATCGTTTCGACCAGTGCCAATCCTGCCGGTATGGAACCTGCCCGCTCACTTCAGGATGCCCTCCGCTATTTTGACCAGAACCTGAATTATCTGAATGGCGACCTTGGTTTAAGTCAGCAACCGAGCCGGATTATTGATGCACTCACTGGCGCGGTTATTCGTGACTGAGACCTAGCGGATTTAGTCGGGATATTCAAACCCGACTAAAGTTTTAAGACAAAAAAAAGCTCAACCATATAGGGATGGCTGAGCATAAAAAAGGATGTGCATAAATCACATCCAGAGGGTTCAGAAAATCTCTGGGAGCCTGATAAAACAAGGTTTTTTTTGCTTGATCATTCTCGATGGGCGCATTATGCGAGAAATTGGTCACAACAACAAGTACAATAAAAAACTCAATTAATACATTTTTTCTATTAACAAAGTAGAACTTTTATTGAGAATTCAAAATATCTAACTCATTCCATTCCGATTTTAAAATAAAGTGCTAATTTTCTATTTATTGTTACATTCAGAAATCAGTATTTAACAGATGAATTCTATTAAAAAAACATGCCTGAATGATCAATATTTAAACAATTAAGAATTTTAAAAACTGAGCTATTTCCTTATGACTTGGCTTTTCGCGGGGTACTGCGCCCATAAAACCCCCAATAGAATAATACTGCCGCCAATAGTGTGATACATAGTCCAAGCTTCGCCTAACCACAAATATGCGACTACTGCGGTAAAGACAGGCATCAGGTTCATAAAAATACTGCTGCGATTTGGACCAAGTTGCTGCACAGCCATCATCCAGAATAAGGGCGCGGCAATGGAAGGAAAAATTCCGGCATAGACAATGCTAGCTGCATTCGCGCTATTGATGCTGTCCAGACCTAAAAACAGTATCAAAGGAATATGGTAAAGAAAAGCCATAAAAATCTGGATATACAGACTCAGTAGTAGTGGAATCTGAATCTGCCATTTCTTCAGGAATACGCCATAACAGGCATAGAAAAATACCGCGATCAACATCAGCAAATCGCCAATATAACTTTCACCTACGCTTAAGAACCGCAGGCCCTGCCCTTGCGCCATGACATACATCAGGCCAATAAATGACAGAAGACTTCCCAGCACTGCAGCCTGCGTCGGGCGAATCCTTAAAACAAAAATACCCACGATAATGGTAAAAATAGGAATAAAGGCATTGATCAGCCCCATGTTAGTGGCAGTAGTGTAGTGTGCCGAGCTATAAGCCAGTCCTTGATACAGCACCATTCCCAGCGCACTCAAAATGGCAAAATGTCCGAGATGCGGACGGATTTCTGGCCAGGCTGCTTTGACTCTGGGCAACATGAAGGGAGTTAAAATTAGCAAAGCCAAAGCCCAACGGTAAAAACTGATACTGATGGGAGAAATATAATCTGCCACATAACGGGTAACCGTCATATTCAGAGACCAAATCAAAACTGCGGCCAGTGGTAAGGCCATAGCCCACCAGACTGCTTTTTGTTGTTGTGTCATACTGTCATCCATGAGTCGCTGGTCTTGTATTAAGCTATTCCTATTCGCACCCTAGCATAATAGATTTTTCACATAATATTGCAGCAATTTTACTGCCTTAAGTAAATCAGCTCACCTGTTTGTACTTGTACTAAATCTGAATACCCGTTAAAACAAATACCGATTCAGTCGCAATAAACAGGAAATCTAATGACTCGCTCTGTATATGACATTCCAGTCAAAACCATTGACGGAACAGAAACCACTTTAAACCAGTACCAGGGTAAGGTTTTGCTGGTGGTCAACGTCGCTTCTAAATGTGGCCTGACGCCGCAATATGAAGGTTTACAAAAACTGTATGATGACAAAAAAGCTGAAGGTCTGGAAATTCTGGGCTTTCCTGCCAACAACTTTTTGGAGCAGGAACCAGGCAGTGAAGCCGAGATTCAGGAATTCTGTTCGGTGAATTATAAAGTCGACTTTCCGTTATTCGCAAAAATCTCTGTGGCGGGCGAAGACAAGCATCCTTTATATACCACTCTTACACAGGCTGTACCGGAACGTATCGGCGAAGGTCCTTGGTGGAAAGATCTGGTCGATTATGGCCTGACCCCTAACCAGCCACCGGAAGTACTCTGGAACTTTGAAAAATTCCTGATCAATAAAAATGGCGAAGTGGTGGCACGTTTTGCACCGGACATTACTGCAGATGATCCACGGATTGTAGATGCGGTGAATGCAGAACTTGCAAAATAACGCTCTGCTCTTCCAATAAGTATTAAGATTAAAATAAGTATCCGTTTTTATAATGGATACTTATTTCTATTTAAAACTCTTATTTTTACTAAATTAATATTCACCTACATTTGTAAAGACTCAACTAACCCGTGCACAATCAGCAATTGCTTAGGATGCAGGAAAATAATAGTCGAATGAAATTCCACACAATAAAGTCTTCAAGTTAATCGCCGGCCAAACGAGCCGCCCCCGCTTAAAATAAAATATTTACTTATTCATTTTTATTAGATTTTTCTCACTTCTGTCTGGCTAATTATTTAAAATCCAGAAGAATTGTTATGAGTTTGCAACAATCTTTTTTATCTCCATAGTTTATCCTTATATTAAACACTATTCAAATTCTATCACCTGTATCGAGACCCTGATTCCATGTCCAAGATTCTTGCCAATGCTGTCCTTCCTTTCGCATTATTTAGCTCGGGAATTTTACTGATGGGCTGTGAACAGGCTGTCGAACCACCCACTGAACAGGCAGATACAACAACGTCAGATCTGGAACCAGCCTCTCAGCCACAAGGCTCGGCAACACCAAATGAGCTTAAATCTGGCAATATGTTTTATATGGTTCGGGATGTCGCCGACTTGCAGCTCAAGGCCGGCAGTTATGTGGAACAGTTAAAACAGACCCAGACCGAACTGCAAACGGCGGTCGAAGCCAAAGATACCCAGCAGCTGCAATCCACTGCGACCCAGCTTCAACAGCAACTCAGCAGTTTTAATCAGGTGCTGGGTAACCTGAACTTGAAAAGTCAGGAAATTGACCAGATTCGTAATAATATGATGTCTGCAAACCAGCAAGTGCTGGCTTCTCCCCTCCTGAATGGTCAGGTAGATTTTAGCCAAGTGGACTTGAAAAAGATTGAATCGCAGATGGTCAATGTTCAAGCCGAAATGGTCAAACTGGCCGGCTTGCTGATCCAGAATCCCGAGCAGGAACAAGGTTAAAACTCATTTAAACCCTTTCATCAAAAAACCAATCCGGCAAGAACCAGATTGGCTTTTATTTCCTCTCAATGAGGAATTAAAGTCGCATATCGATCACGATCCGGCCATCAATTTTCCCTTGTTCCATACGCTGAAAAATATCATTGATATTTTGCAGCGGCTCAACATTAATATGTGCCTTAACCTTACCCCGGGCAGCAATATCCAATGCTTCCTTGAGATCCAGTCGCGTACCCACTATCGAGCCGCGCACCGTAATGCCGTCAAGTACCATATCAAAAATCGACAAGTCAAACTTGCCTGGTGGTAAACCATTTAGCACCATAGTTCCCCCCCGACGCACGATCGAGACAGCCTGTTCAAAAGCTTTGGGAGAGACGGCTGTTACCAATACCCCATGACAACCTTCTCCGGCGGCTTTCATCACTTCTTCTTTTACATCAGATTTCAGTGCATTTATGCCCACATCAGCACCCAGATTTTTGGCCAGTTCCAGTTTTGAGTCATCCACATCTATGGCAATGACATTAAATCCCATGGTTTTGGCATATTGAACAGCAATATGACCCAGACCGCCAATGCCCGAAATTGCCATCCAGTCTCCTGTTTTGGCATCAGCCATTTTCAGACCTTTATAGACAGTGACGCCTGCACAGAGAATAGGTGCAATTTCAAGTAAGTCTACTCCCTCCGGAATTACTCCTACATAATCTCCATCGGCCAGACAATATTCAGCAAAGCTGCCGTTGACCGAATACCCCGAATTTTGCTGTTTTCTACACAGGGTTTCCCAGCCCGCATAACAATGTTCACAATGGCCACACGCCGAATACAGCCATGGAATACCGACAATATCTCCTATTTTTAAATGGTCAATGCCTTCACCTATTTCAATCACTTCTCCTACTCCCTCATGCCCGGGAATAAAAGGTAAGCTCGGTTGCACCGGCCAGTCGCCATGCATGGCATGCAGATCGGTATGACAAACACCTGTGGCAATGATCTTGACCAGGATTTTGCCTGGGCTAACTTGAGGGATGTCGAGTTCTTGGATTTCTAAGGGTTGGTTAAATGCAGTTACGACCGCTGCTTTCATTGTTGTTGGCATATTAATTCTCTCTTCTATTATTATAATTTCAGATTATTTTTGAATAATCTCCTTAACTATAGACAATAGAAAAACTGCAACAACAATAGAATTGTATTTCTCAGCTATTCTTTACAAATTCTTAAAATTCTTTTGGCTGTTATTTTTAAATTATGCTCGACTATCTCAAAACAAATATTTTTATTTATACATAAATATAAGAATAATAATGATTTAATTAAATTCACTATCAGCAGATATAATATTTTTATCCAAATAAGATAGCTTCAAATTTTAGACTCCATCTTCTTAAGCCCATATCTTTATAATAAGGTGATAATTAGTCATATTCGAAAGGAATTTAATCAATACTAATTAAAAGAAAGCCACTTCAGCAGTGGCTTTCTAGTTTGGTGTTGGGCTTATTTTTTCGGGCTTTTGACGACGACCAGTTTTTTCTGCACAAATTCTCTGAAACCGTCAATGGAGAGTTCGTGACCATAACCCGAGTTCTTGATTCCGCCAAATGGCAGTTCTGGTGCAGTATCGGTATACCAGTTAATCCAGATCATGCCCGTTTCGACACGTGAAGCCAGCTTTTTCGCCCGCTCGATATCTTGTGAATGAATCACGCCACCCAGACCATAATTGGAATCATTGGCAATCGAAACAATCTCATCCTCATCCTTGGCCACATAAATCTGGGCAACCGGACCAAAGAATTCTTCATACCAGGCCGGATTATCTCGGCTGATATTTTCCAAAATCGTCGGCTGATAGAAATTGCCTGCATGCTCATACGGCTTACCACCAGTGACCACTTTCGCACCATGTTCTACCGCCTTATCGACCTGTTCAGTCAGCTTTTCCAAAGCGTCAGCGGAAGACAGTGGACCCAATGTGGTTTCAGGATCAAGCGGATCGCCAATTTTTAACCCTTCAAATACCTTGATCATGCCAGCCTTGAATTGTTCGGCAATTTTTTCATGTAGGATAAAGCGCTTGGCTGCTGTACAGACTTGACCGGTATTGTTCACCCGAGCTTGGCAGCCTATCTTGATGGCCTTTTCCAGATCAGCATCATCCAGCACAATAAAGACATCATTACCGCCCAGTTCCAGCGTTGATTTTTTAAGATGTTTTCCGGCCTGCTCAGCGACAGCACTGCCCGCACCTTCTGAACCTGTGAGTGCCACACCACGTACACGTTTATCTGCAATCACCTCAGCAACCTGATCACTGCTAATAAACAGGTTGGTCCAGACACCTTTGGGTGCGCCTGCATCCAAGATCAGTTGTTCAAAAGCTTCGGCACATTGCGGTACAATTCCGGCATGTTTTGCCAGAACCGGATTACCGATGGCACAGTTCGGTGCAAAAACCCGCATTAATTGATAAAACGGAAAATTCCACGGTTCAACTGCCATAACAATGCCCAATGGATGATGCTCAACCCAGGATTCTCCCAGTTCCGTTTCGTAGGACACAGGCGCTAAAAATTCTTTGGCATGATCAGCATAGTATTCAGCAATTTTGGCGCAGGTTTCGATTTCACCTTCACTCTGCTTGATCAGTTTACCCATATCCAGCGTCATGAGCTTGGCCAGTTCCGACTTTCGCTCACGCATACTGCTAGCCAGCTTGCGCAGTACCTCAATACGGGTATCGGCCTTTTGAGCCCATTCCGATTTCAGGATTTTTTCTGCGGTATCGAGGGCATTTTGAATATCTTGATCGCTATGGGAGGGGTAGTCTTTCAATTTTTGATTGGTAAATGGATTAATAGATTGATAAGCCATGATTTTCCCTTTTTCAATTATAAGTTTCGCCTGTTCTGAACCCAGTCAAATGAAGTTATAACAAGCAAGTATCTGTTCGAATTATTTAACTTATCATTGATTCTTTTATGGCGTGTGCCTGCTTACAGATTGGTTCAAAACATTACTGAGAAAGGGTAAAAGTTATATCGAGTGGTACAAATAACATAAGAGTACATGGGGAAGATAGAAACTTTTCCATAAATCTAATTTCTAAATATATTCCTCTTAAATTTTATGTGGAATTTAATAAATTACTTAATATGGATTAATACTAGAAGATGTCACTTTATATGGTTTTCTAGAAATGAATCACTTTTAATCAAATTTATAATTTCTCCAATATAATCATCTGAAATTTTCATAAAATTTGCATTTACTCCCTCCAGAAAAAGTAGAATTTCATTAGTAGGCACATCGCCATTTTCATTAATTTTATTTGTAATCTCAATAAATAAACTATTAATTTGCTCATGAAAATCTAGCAAAGATTTTTTTAATAATTCATTTTCTATAACCTTTAGATAGAATAAACCTTCATGCATTAATTGATCTAAGCATAAATTTATAGTTGCTACTTTACTAAAAATCTGTTTTTTATGTTCTTCAATTAAATTATATTTATCAGCTCTCTTACTATTTTGAAAAGTTCTTATCTCCGATTGAAACGGTGAGAGGTACAAAACTTCGCCATGCAGTATTTTTAAATGATTAATTAAATTTTTTCCCAAATCACTAAAATAACTCGCTTTATGTTCTTGCTTCCACATATCTAATAAAAGATATGCAACTATAGCAGCATATAAAGTTGCCCCAAAACTTAGACAAGAAGCTAAAGCTGCTCCCCGATCAATGGACATTGGTAAAATAAAAACAATTGCAATCAATACTGTATAAGAAAAAATAAGTAAGAACATAGAAAGCACTTTTCTATAAAGACTTCGTTCTGAAAATTTCTTCAATGCTAACCCCTTTTATTATTAATTATATATATCATAAAAAAACCACCCTTTCGGGTGGTTTTTTCAATCTCAAACCGTCTCTTATTGAGCGCGGTTTTTGATTTTGCGGATCGTTTCCAGCTGAGCAGCAGTTTCTGCAAGAGCAGCCAAAGCAGCAGCAGCGTCCAAATCGCCCTTTTGATTTGCTAGCAATTGTTCAGCGTGTTTACGCGCTTCAATAATTGCAGCTTCATCCAAGTTTTCTGCACGGACTGCAGTATCTGCAAGAACCGTAACAACATGCGGTTGAACTTCTAGAACACCACCAGATACATAGATTAATTCTTCTGTACCGTTTTCCAAAATAACGCGGATCGCGCCAGGTTGGAGCAAAGTTACCAGCGGAGCGTGACCAGGCATAATACCTAACTCACCGCCAGCACCTTTAGCAATTAGCATAGTTACAGTGCCTGAGTACAAAGACTCTTGAACACTTACAACGTCACATTGCATAGTCGCCATGAGAATCTCCTAAATTAGGGAACTAATTAAAGTTTCTCAGCTTTAGCAATCACTTCGTCAATACCACCAACCATGTAGAACGCTTGTTCTGGGATGTGATCGTATTCACCAGCTAGAAGACCTTTAAAGCCACGAATCGTTTCTTTAAGAGATACTAATTTACCAGGAGCACCAGTAAATACTTCAGCTACGTGGAACGGTTGAGAGAAGAAACGCTGGATTTTACGCGCACGGTAAACAACCAGTTTATCTTCTTCAGCAAGCTCGTCCATACCAAGAATCGCGATGATGTCTTTAAGCTCTTTATAACGTTGCAATACGTTCTGTACAGAACGTGCAATTTCATAATGCTCTTGACCAACAACTAACGGATCTAATTGGCGTGAAGTTGAGTCTAGTGGATCGATCGCTGGGTAAATACCAGAAGATGCGATGTCACGGCTCAATACAACAGTTGCGTCTAAGTGAGCAAACGTTGTAGCAGGCGATGGATCTGTTAAGTCATCGGCAGGTACGTATACCGCTTGGATTGACGTAATAGAACCAGACTTAGTCGATGTAATACGCTCTTGAAGAACACCCATCTCTTCTGCAAGTGTAGGCTGGTAACCTACTGCAGATGGCATACGACCTAGAAGTGCTGATACTTCAGTACCCGCTAGTGTATAACGATAGATGTTATCTACGAACAATAGTACGTCACGGCCTTTACCGTTTTCGTCTTTCTCGTCACGGAAATATTCAGCCATAGTAAGACCAGTCAACGCTACGCGTAAACGGTTACCCGGTGGCTCGTTCATCTGACCGTAGACCATTGCTACTTTGTCTAGAACGTTAGAATCTTTCATTTCGTGATAGAAGTCATTACCTTCACGAGTACGCTCACCAACACCAGCAAACACAGATAAACCTGAGTGAGCTTTCGCGATGTTGTTGATCAATTCCATCATGTTTACAGTTTTACCAACACCGGCACCACCGAACAGACCAACTTTACCACCTTTCGCGAACGGGCATAGCAAGTCGATGACTTTAATACCAGTTTCTAAAAGGTCAGTAGAAGCTGCTTGTTCTGCATAAGAAGGTGCAGAGCGGTGAATTGGTAAACGCGCTTCAGTCGCAACAGGACCAGCTTCGTCGATCGGGCGACCAAGAACGTCCATGATACGGCCTAGAGTCGCTGTACCTACTGGTACAGAAATCGGCGCGCCAGTGTTAACTACGTTCAAACCACGCTTAAGGCCTTCAGTAGAACCCATTGCAATAGTACGAACTACGCCATCACCAAGCTGTTGCTGAACTTCTAAAGTAGTTTCAGTACCATCTACTTGGAGAGCGTCATAGATCTTAGGAACGCTGTTGCGTTCAAACTCGACGTCGATAACCGCGCCGATGATCTGAATGATACGACCGCTATTCATTGCTGTCTCCTCAATTCAAAATAATGTTAAACGGCAGCGGCACCACCAACGATCTCAGAAATTTCCTGAGTAATCGCGGCTTGACGCAGCTTGTTATAAATAAGTTGCAGGCTCTTAATGATCTCGCCTGCGTTGTCTGTCGCTGCTTTCATAGCGACCATACGTGCAGACTGCTCACATGCGATGTTTTCAATCACACCTTGATACACCACAGACTCGATATAGCGAACCAACAAGCCATTTAAAAGCTCTTCAGCTTCAGGCTCGTAGATATAATCCCAACCGTATTGACGGTTAAGAGTCTTGTCTTCTTCAGCAGCAGCCAAAGGAACAAGTTGTTCGATCTTTTGATTTTGAGTCATGGCATTGACAAAGCCGTTTGACACTAGATAAATACGATCTAACTCGCCTTTATCATAAGCATCCAACATCACCTGTACAGAACCAGATAACTGCTCAAGACTTGGAGTATCACCGACTTGCGTCGTTGCCCCAAGCACTTTACCGCCGTAGTTTTTAAAAAACGAAACCGCTTTTTGACCAATTAAAGCAAATTGAACTTCAATTGACTGCTCTTGTTGCTGTTGAACGTGTTTAACCACTTTTTTGAACAGGTTAATGTTCAAACCACCAGCAAGGCCACGATCTGATGACACAATAATATAGCCAACGCGCTTAACTGGGCGTTCAACCATATAACGGTGTTTGTATTCAGGATTCGCTTGAACCAAATGAGCAATTACACGGTGCATATTTTCGGCATACGGACGGCCTTGAGCCATGCGCTCTTGCGCACGACGCATCTTAGAAGCTGCTACCATTTGCATCGCTCGAGTAATCTTTTGCGTGCTCTTGATACTAGCTACTTTGGCGCGAATTTCTTTTAAATTTGCCATACGCTTAACCTAGTATTCGAAAGCCCTTGCGAGCTTCCGAAGGTTGATTCCGTGAACCAAACCAACACTAATCTAGCAAGTTGCTAAATTAGTAAGTTTGAGTCGCTTTAAAGCTTTCAATACCTGCTTTGATTGCAGCTTCGATGTCTTTGTTGTAATCACCAGAGGCATCGATTTGTTGCATTAACGCAGCATGTTCTGAACGGAAGTAAGAAATCAACGCAGCATCAAAGTCTACGATTTTCTTAACGTCTACGTCAGCCATGTAGCCTTCGTTAGATGCATAAATTGAAACAGCCTGGTCAGCAATTGAGTATGGAGCATATTGTTTTTGCTTCATTAACTCAGTTACACGTTGACCATGTTCAAGTTGCTTACGAGTTGCTTCGTCAAGATCAGAAGCGAACTGAGCAAATGCTGCCAATTCACGGTATTGCGCCAAAGCAGTACGGATACCACCAGACAATTTCTTGATGATCTTGGTTTGCGCTGAACCACCAACACGAGATACAGAGATACCCGCGTTCACAGCAGGACGAATACCTGCGTTGAATAATGATGTTTCAAGGAAGATCTGACCATCAGTAATCGAAATTACGTTGGTTGGTACGAATGCAGATACGTCACCCGCTTGAGTTTCAATAATCGGCAATGCAGTTAATGAACCAGTTTGGCCTTTAACTTCACCGTTAGTGAATTTCTCAACGTAGTCAGCAGATACACGAGAAGCACGTTCAAGTAGACGTGAATGTAGATAGAACACGTCACCTGGATAAGCTTCACGACCTGGTGGACGGCGTAAAAGCAATGAAATTTGACGATACGCAACAGCTTGCTTAGACAAGTCATCATAAATGATTAACGCGTCTTCACCACGGTCACGGTAGTATTCACCCATTGTACAGCCAGAGTACGGAGCCAAATACAGCATTGCTGCTGGATCAGATGCACCTGCTGCGACAACAGTGGTATACGCCATAGCGCCAGTTTCTTCCAGCTTGCGTACTACGTTAGCGATAGTCGATTGTTTTTGACCAATTGCTACGTATACACATTTAATGCCAGAGTTTTTCTGAGCGATGATCGCGTCGATCGCCATTGCTGTTTTACCAGTTTGACGGTCACCAATGATCAACTCACGCTGACCACGGCCTACAGGGATCATTGTATCTACTGATTTATAACCAGTTTGTACAGGTTGATCCACTGACTGACGCCAAATTACGCCTGGTGCTACTTTTTCAACAGCATCAGTTAATTTAGCATCGATCGGGCCTTTACCATCAATCGGGTTACCCAAAGCATCTACTACACGGCCTAAAAGTTCTGGACCAACCGGAACTTCTAATACACGACCTGTGCAACGCGCTTTTTGACCTTCTTGAAGGTTCAAGTAGTTACCTAAAACAACGACGCCCACTGAATCCTGTTCTAGGTTCAGTGCCATACCGTAAAGGCCGCCGTCGAATTCGATCATTTCACCGTACATAGCGTCAGCTAAGCCGTGAATACGCACAATACCGTCGGAAACCATAACAATGGTCCCTTCGTTCTTAGCGGTTGCGCTGGTGTCCAGATCGCCGATACGCTGTTTAATGAGCGCACTGATCTCGGATGGATTCAGTTGTTGCATTGCGCTATACCTCAATCTTTTTAAAGTTCAGTCTTCTTATTTATTAAGCAAGAAGACGAGTACGCATTTTTTCAAGCTTATTAAGCGCAGAATCATCTATCACTTGGTCGCCTGCACGAATAACTACACCAGCAATAAGCTCTGGTTTCACTTCCACAGAAACATTCACTGCTGCGTTAAAGCGTTTTTTCAACGCATCTGCAAGCAATTGTTCTTGGACAGAAGTCAATGGGAATGCTGATTCAATCACAACATCCACAGTATTGTTATTCTGTGATTTGAGCTGTTCATATTCTGCAGCGATTTCAGGAAGAAGTTCCAAACGGTTGTTTTCAGCAAGCAATGTCAAGAAGTTAGACACTGCTGCAGTTTGGTCTTCACCTAAAACTTTAGCAAAAAGAGACACCTGCTCAGCAGGTGTAAGCTCTGGGCGATTTAGATAAGCTGAAAATGCTTCGTCTTGCACCGCAGCACTGAGCAATTCAAGTGCAGTCGACCAAGAGTCAGTTGCACCCTGCTCAGAAGCGTAAGCAAATGCTGCTTTAGCGTAAGGGCGTGCCAACGTCAAGAGTTCAGCCATAATCCGCCTCTCTTAAAGTTTAGCAGCCAGCTGAGTCAGCATGGCATTGTGAGCTTCTGCATCAACTTGCTGGCTAAGAATTTTCTCAGCACCAGTCACTGCAAGAGCAGCCACTTGTTGACGCAATTCTTCGCGAGCAGAATTGATTTCAGTATCAACAGCTTCTTTAGCCTGTTGACGAATACGCTCACCTTCAGCCGCAGCCTGGTTACGCGCTTCTTCGATCAATTGTGCACCACGACGGTTCGCTTGTTCGATCAATTGAGCCGCTTGTGCTTTTGCCGCGTCCAGTTCAGCTTTCACTTGTGCTTGCGCATCTGCAAGGTCAGCCTTCGCTTTTTCAGCAGCGTTTAAGCCATCAGCGATACGACGCTGACGTTCACTAATCGCATTGATTAGTGGTGGCCATACAAACTTCATGCAGAATGCGACGAAAATCGCAAATGCAATCGCTTGGCCAAACAATGTGAGGTTGATATTCATTGCAAATTCCTCAAATAGTGAATTTCGGAATTAAGCTGATTAACCTACAAATGGATTAGCGAAGATGAAGAACAAGCCAATACCAACACCGATCATAGGCACAGCATCAAGAAGACCCGCGATTAAGAACATACGAGTTTGAAGTTGTGGAGCCAATTCTGGTTGACGAGCTACAGCTTCAAGGAAACGGCCGCCTAGAAGACCAAAACCAATCGCAGTACCTAAAGCACCAAAAGCGATCAAGATAGCAGATGCAATTGCAACTAGACCTAAAGTGAGTTCCATGATAATTCCTCAGAGGTTAGGTTTTATACCAAATTAAGTTAGAAAACTGTGCCCAACCATCTCGTGACAGTCAGGCAATACCATTAATGTTTTTCGCTAGCCATACTCAAGTATACGATAGTCAGCATCATGAAAATGAATGCCTGTAGCGTAATAACAAGAATGTGGAAGATCGCCCAAGGCACAGACAACGCCCACTGGATCCAGAACGGCAATAACGCGATTAGGATGAAGATTAACTCACCTGCATACATGTTACCGAACAGTCGGAGAGCCAATGAAACTGGACGAGCAAGGAAGGTTACCAATTCCAAAATCAAGTTCACTGGAATAAGCAACGCTTTTGCAACTGGGTTACTTGGATTGAATGGGTTAAGTGCCAATTCGCCGACAAAACCACTAATACCCTTTTCACGGATACTGTAAAACAAGATCAGTGCAAATACAGACAATGACATACCAAGGGTAATGTTAGGGTCAGTAGATGGAACAATCTTGAAGTAAACGTGATGAGGGTCCATACCAAACACGTTTGCACCAATCAATTGAGCTGTATACGGGATAAAGTCAACTGGGATCAAGTCCATTGCGTTCATGAGGAAAATCCACACGAAAATGGTCAATGCAAGTGGTGCAATTAAGCGTGATTTGCCATGGAAAGTGTCGCGAACACTTGAGTCAACAAACTCAATGATCATTTCAATTGCAGACTGGAACTTGGTTGGAACACCAGCATTTGCAGCTTTCGCTACAATCCAGAACAGCAAACAGAAAATGACACCAAGGCCGATTGACCAACCCATTGAATCCAAGTGAATAGCAGTGAACCCCATCTGTTGAGCTTCATCAGCAGTCTCAGCCAACTTCCAAGAACCATCCGGCATCTTGCCATAGGTCATGTTGGTCAAGTGATGCTTGATATACTCGGTCGAAGTAAGCGCATGTTCTTCAGCAGCCATAAATCACACCTGGTCAATGTCAAATACTAAATAGAGTGAACGAACATCGCGTGCTGCCTGACATCTCGTTCATCTCCTAAAAAACTTTTCAATTTTTTGTTGTGCCTATACTCATTTTTGTAGACGTGACGCCCAAAATGGAGCGACCCACGACATGGCCTGAACGAGCATAAAACCACAAAACAACGCCACCGCTGACAACGGCTTAACATTGCTTAAAATCAAAATGAAACCAACAATCACAATGGCAAACTTTCCCATTAAGCCTTTATACATGTTCGAAAGAACTTGTTTAGACGCGCGGGCTCCTGCTGCTCGAAACGATTGCCACGAAAAATAACAAGTCGCGAGCCAACATACGAGCGCACCTAATGCTGCACTCAAGGCTGCGGTTGAGTCTTTCACGACCCAGCCGATCAAGGCTGAAACAGGGATCATACAGGCTTGCAGGAGGACCAAAGCTTTCGCTAATCGTCGGTCAATCAAGCGACTAGTTCGGCTCATTATTTATTCACTCACAGCAATCATGCTTGACAAGTTTAACAGGTGATTATTTTTAATCGCAGGCATTATAGAGTTACACCCCTGAACATGCAATCTTTTCCCGACCTTAGTCGCGTTTTTTTAAATCGGGTCAATGCTGCTAAACTAATCAAAATCTGTGCATTTTTTAAATCATTAGCGCGCATTTATCACACATTTTTGAGTTTTTGCCGCCAATTGCTGCCACGCTTCTACGAAGTCCCCTGCACCGCTCATGCTTTCATCTACATCCTGGAACACCACCGGTTTGAGTTTTCGGTACTGATTTTCACTGGCATGACCTTCGGCCAGCAGACACATTTTACGTTGTGGACGATGATCCTGCAGAAACTTGATTTGTGCCACAGTTGGCGAGACATGCGGATCATCTGTTAATGCCCCCATGAATTTTAAATTCAGTGGACGCTCCAGATACTGATAGGCATCGTGATAGGACCAATAGGGCTGGGCTTTACTGCTTGAACCGTAACGCTGGGCCGTAGCAAACATGTTCTGTGCAAAGTCACGGGCATTTTTCCAGTAGCGTTCACGATGCTTCGGTAATTGCTGCGAACGCAATGCAGCAATAAAGAAACCAATCCGTACTGCATTGTTGGGATCAAGCCAGACATGCGTATCTACCGTATTTTTTAAGGCCTCGCCACGCGGATTACGCATCGGCAAGGTAGTCAAGATCCCAGAGTCTAAAAGTGCAATACCTTTATTACTTTCATTCAGCACTTTGGCCAATGGTGCTTCATGCGCCTTGCCGAGCCAGATGACCAGGCCCGCATCCTGAATGGTTTTACGATGTGCCGGGGTAAGACTCACATCATGTCCGCTCTGATTGGCCAGCAATAAGGTCGGCTGTTCCACGCCTTGGGTAACTTTCTTGGCGATCAGATAGATCGGCTGAGTAGACACCACCAGACTTTGTGACCAACTGAGTGTGCTGAACAAGGCCAGCAGACTGATTGCAAGGAGACGGAACATGGGCAGGAATCACTTAAAAAACGATAAAATCAGTGAGTGTTATAATATAACAAAAATACAAAAATACCTATGCCCAATCGAAACTCAGAACGCTTCATGCTAAGATTTGAAATCTATTAATTTTCAGTTTCGCACTTGAGGTGAACTATGGGTTCCTGTTCGCACGAACACCACAACGCATTGCACGGCGTGCACGACCATCCGAATGTCGCACAACGTCTTGTCGAAGCTGAAAGTCTTTGTGCAGCAAGCGGTGCACGTCTGACACCTTTACGTAAAGAAGTGCTGGAACTCATTCTGAATGCGCATGGTCCAATGGGTGCCTATGATCTGTTGGCACAAATGAAAAATGCCAGTGATCGCCCTGCGGCCCCCCCAACCGTTTACCGTACCCTGGATTTTTTATTAAGCAAAGGTCTGATTCATCGCCTGACCTCGATCAATGCCTATATTCCTTGTTGCCATCCGCGTGAAGGACATCAGGCTGCTTTTTTAATCTGTACCCGATGTAAAGCCGTCAAAGAAGCTTCAGCGCAGGGTCTACTGGATCAACTCGATGCACTGGCAAGCTCGGACGACTTCACTGCACATCATAGTATTATTGAAATTTCAGGAATTTGTCAGCAGTGCCGCAACAAAGCTTAAGTGCTCCTCCCCTGATTCAGCTTTCCAAGATCTGGGTCAAAATCGATGAGCGCGATATTCTAAAAGCCATTGATTTCTCGCTGCAAGAGAAAGAAATTGTCACACTGATTGGTCCAAACGGTGCGGGTAAGTCAACCTTAATTAAAGTCATGCTCGGCATTCTGAAACCGCAATCAGGTGAAATCACGACTGCGCGCAAGCTTAAATTCTCTTATGTGCCACAGAAATTCAATCCTTCACATAGCTTGCCGCTCCGGGTAAAGGATTTACTGGCACTAGAAAAGTGCCCCGCCAAAATTAAAACCGAGATTATTCGCGATACCGGCATTAATAACCTACAAGACTCCAAAGTTCAGCAGTTGTCTGGTGGCGAACGTCAACGGGTGCTACTGGCTCGCGCCTTGTTGCGCCAGCCGGATATTCTAGTTCTCGATGAACCGATGCAGGGTCTGGACATCCAGTCCGAAGCGGAACTCTATGAATATGTCCGCAGCCTGCCAGAAAAATATGGCTGTGCCATTCTCATGGTTTCACATGACCTGCAATGGGTGATGCAGGGTACACATCGTGTCGTTTGTCTGAACAAGCATATCTGTTGTAGTGGCCTGCCAGAAAGCGTGCAGCAACATCCGGAATACCAGGCTATTTTTGGTACCAACCGGGTGTTTTACCAACATCATCATGACCACTGTGCTCATGGAGACTCTGCGACCCCCTGTCAGCATGATTCACGCCCTCATATCCACCCAGAGCCGGAAGCTTAAACCATGATGGATTGGTTACAACTCCTTTTACCTGCATGGATCATGGGTACGCTATTGGTATTTCTGACTGCCCCACTGGGCTGTCTCATGCTGTGGCGTCGTATGTCCTTTTTTGCCGACACCATGGCACACGGCACTTTATTGGGTGTAGCGCTTGCTGGCGCTTTAAGTTTACCGCTTTGGGTAGGTGTGACCTTTTTGGCCCTACTTTTGGTCGGAATTCTCTGGATTTTGCACGATCCTCGCTTGCCCAATGATGCCCTACTTGCACTTTGCTCAGCGACCCTGCTCTGCTCAGGATTGTTATTCATCCAGCATTTACCCAGCTTAAGACCGGAACTGCTCAGCTATTTATTTGGTGATTTACTCACGATTTCCTGGACTGACTTACCGACTTTTGCCATTGTCATTGGTCTGGCCTTAGCCGTGCTATATAAAAGTTGGCAAGCGCAGATCCAAATCGCGATTGATCCAGACATGGCGGTCAGTGAAGGCGTCAATGCCAAATGGCAACGCCTGATTTTCATGTTGCTGTTAGCACTCTTTACCGTGCTTGCTCTAAAAGCAGTCGGTTCACTCTTGATGGGTGCATTATTGGTGATCCCTGCCCTGACTGCCCGATTACTGGCAAACTCCCCTCGTCAAATGGTGATCTGGGCATTCGTGATTGCACAAATTGGGGTGACCGTAGGCCTCTGGTCTAGTGCAGGCCTCAACACTTCAACAGGTCTAACTATTGTCCTGACCATGGCCACCCTATTTGCATTAATTTTTTGTATCCAGAAGTTTAAAAAGCTGAGTTAATCTTTCTTTCGCATCGTTATAACTTTTATATACTTTTTATTTTCTATTAACCCATTCAGCTCTCTCCAAAGGAGAGAGCAAACAATCTCTATTGATGCACCAAACTCAATAAAAATGCTGCGCCAGCAAATAAACCGGCAAAAGTCCGGTTCATGACTTTTTGTTGTTTCGGCGATCTAAGTAGCCTTAAAACTTTAGCCGCCAGTCCGGTATAACCGGCCATCACAATCAGATCAATTGTCACCATCGTTGCTGCCATAATCAGATATTGAATCCATTGCGGCTTGGACAAGTCCAGAAATTGTGGCAGGACTGCCAGTAAAAATACGATGGCTTTGGGATTACTCATATTGACCAAGAAACCATGTAATACCAGTTTACCTGCCGATTTACGTGCCAATTCGTGTTTAATTTCGATAGATTGTGCGGGTGCTTTCCACTGTAAATATGCCAAATACAACAAATAAGCCACGCCAAACCATTTCACCGCCAAAAATGCCCATGGTGTGGTTGCAAATAAAACTCCCACACCTGCCGCAACCACTGCAATCTGCACCAATAACGCCAGTTGCAGACCCAGCGCATTCCAGTAACCATGCCGAAAACCATAGTTGAGCCCACTCGACATTGATGCAATTGCTCCTGCGCCCGGGGACACACTAATCACCCAGCAGGCCAGCATATAGGCAAACCACAATTGATAGGACATGAACATTTCACTCAGCAAAACCCACCCAATATTATATGAATATTCCAATAAAATCAGGCTAAAAACCTGCTTAAATATAAAGCATTGGACTATTCACTCTGTCTGGCTTCAGGCACAATATAGAAATTAGAAAACAGGACTTATTCTTACAGGAGCCATGAATGACAGCCCAATCGGTAATCTTGCCACTTCCTTCAGATCATGCCCGCTTTATTGTTTTACGTATTAAAGATTTAAGTATTGAAAAATTAAAAGAACAACTTGAACATCTGTTTACTTCACGTGATCGGCTGATCACGCAACATCCTCAAGCACAAATTAAAACGGCGGTAGCCTTTGGGCCTGAGCTCTGGTCACGCCTGTACTCACAAAGTCCTGCAGGTTTTAAACAGCTTGAACCCATTCATGGTTCATTTGAAATGCCTGTGGTTCCAGCAGATATGATCATTCATATAGCCAGTGCCCGTGCTGATATCTGTTTTGCGCTCAGTCAGGCTTTTTTTGAAGGCAGTCAGGACCAGGTTCAGGTGCTAGATGAACGGGTTTGCTTCCGCTATTTTGATGGTCGTGACATAACCGGATTTATTGATGGTACTGAAAATCCACAATTCCCGGATGATCGTGCTGAAGTCGCATTATTAGGTGAAGATTCAGGTATTTTCCAAGATGGTTCGTTTATTTTTGCCCAGCGTTATGCGCATAACCTGGAAAAATGGAAAAAGCTAAAAGTCGATACTCAGGAACAGGTTATGGGTCGCACCAAGCTTGAATCTATTGAATTGGATGATGAAGTCAAACCTAAAAATGCGCACGTGGCACGTACTGTAGTTGAAGATGAAGAAGGCGAAGAAATGGAAATCCTACGTCATTCTCTGCCTTATGGTGATGGACGTGGTGACCAGGGGCTATTCTTTATTGCCTATACCAAAGACCTGAAAATTATTGATGCTATGTTAGAACGTATGTTCGGTACCTCTGGCGATGGGATTCATGACCGTCTATTGCATTTCGTAACACCTCTGGATGGTGCCTATTACTTTGCACCGAGTGAGGAGTTGCTAGAAGAGGTTTTGGAAGGGTAACTTTTAATATTCAATTTAAATTATAAATAAAAGGCTTTAGATTCTTTTTAAAGCCTTTTATTTATTAGTTTTAGTTAAATTTTTTTCAGCTATCTTTTAAGCCAAATTTTTATATTTATATGTGATTCAGATTAATTACAGTTCTTCGTTAAAACTGATTTTGGTATTCTTTTCTTATACATATCAAATTTTTTAGCGATATTTTTATTTGTACTCCCAATAAATGATTTATTGCTAACTAATTCCCTATCATTATCGGAATTAGTACTATCATCTGTAATGAGATCTTTTAACTCATCATCAGTAACTAACAATCCATTTTTATATCTATATTTCAAGTAAGATGTTTCTATTAAATTATTTTTTTTAAACTTAAAGTTATATTTTTCTTGACCATTTTCCCCATAAATATTGAGTAGAAGTGAGCAAAAATTTCTATCTTTATACAACTCAATTCCACCACCTTCTGCGCTTATTCCTTCATTCGTGAGATCTAATTCAAATACTTTTTCTTCAATATTTTTCCTAATGCTCTGATTCGCTGAACTATTGCAAGCAGTTAAAAATATTAAGAGGATTATATAAAATTTATTGAATATCATATTTTACCTTTAGAGGGTCACCACCCGCACTCTCAGTTAATTCTCTAAGCTGAGCCATTGTTTTCCCAGTTTTAAGCTGAAAGTGGGGATTATCGATAATTGATTTCCAATCTCCACCCCATTCCAATCCAATCCCCTTTCCAATAGGAGCAATCTTTTTAAGGATCTTGATATTTTTCTGGTCTGATTTTACATCCATATGTAATTTACCGTCCTCCCATAAAGGAAACACATCAACTGCTAGGGCAAAATTATGATTGCTTTGCCCTCCCCTTGCATTCGTTACCACACTGCCAGAGGCTGTTCTCCCTTTTGCATATAAAGCATCTTGCTGTGTATATGTACGATAATCCTGAACAATTACAAGCTGTACTTGGTGTTTAGTATATACATCATTAATGAATTTTCTAATTTTATCTTGAACTTGGGGATGTAATTTTGCTATTGATTTTTCATTTCTCTGTGAAACTTTAGAGCTAGTAGGAACAGAAGATTCTACCTTGGCTGTTGGTGCATTTTTTTTATTCTTAGATGCATCCTGTTTTACTATTGGTGGAGTAAAAGGCTTTTTATCTTCATTTTTTGTTTTCGCAATAGTAAATACTTCTTTACGAGCATAAACTTTTAATTTTTGATTCTGATTTAGCTTGTCACTGGCTAAACCATTTAACTTCTTGATTTCATTTACAGAATTACCTGTTAATTTTGCAATCAAAGGTAAAGTATCTTTTTGTTGAACAACAATAATATTTATTTTCTCTTGCTGGCTAGATTCTGTTACTTGTGATTTTCCATTCGATGCAATTGTTGAGGATTCTGCTTTCCTAACTGGAAGTTTGAGAATTTGCTGTGGATGTATATCTATATCACTTTTTAAATTATTAAGATGCATCAATTCAGCCACGGTTGTCTGATTATCATCTGCTATTCGAGATAGATAATCACCTTCAGCAACGATATACGTAGACCTTATATACTTACCTGTCGCCATATCTTTAGCTGACAAACTCATCCCTTTAAGCAACACTTTAGGACTACGTATAATAAAAGTTGTCTTTTCTCCAATAAGTTGTATTTTTACTTTAGGTTCATATTCACCAGATGTAAAACTTTTAACTTTTACGTCAATGATTGTACCTATTGGACGCTTAATCCAAACAGATTCACCAATAGGAAGAGTAATATAATCAGATATTAGCGATGAGCCCACCCATAGCTGATGAGCTAAATCATTAATGGGCTGGTCAAGGGCATCTAAAAATTTAATATTTGCTAAACAATCCATACTTATATCCCTTCATCATGTTCATGATTGTCAGTTAATCCACAATTACACTCATGTTCAAAATCATCATCTTCACCACTGTCGTCTATTGAAACAGTCCATTCATCAGCTGTGCCAATCAGAATATCGTAATCTTCATTATTGTAAGTATTCATACGTTGGGTTCGACCATGTTGATCAAGGGTTCCTGACACATAGGTATTATTTTTATTATTGATTAATTTATATTTAACCTCTGCAAAATTAGCTTCATAGAACAGATCATAAAAATCCCATTTATTTGTAAAGATTTTAATATCTTGAACCATGGGCAAAGTAGGTATTTCGGCTTTAACTTTAGCCCCTTCCATAAAACTATGCTGCCCGGCTTTACACTCAAATTTCCCACCAGTTGTGACCACCACTCCACCACCATTGATCTTAATTTGAGACCCTCCAGCGGTCAGTACAATCTCTTTCGGACTGGTGATTTCGATCTTGTCTTCAGTCGAAATAAGCTTGATTACCTTGCGGGCAATCGCTTCAATCGCATCATCTTGGGCTTGTAGTTCAATTTTTCCTTGAGCAGCATAGAGACTTGCACCCTCTTGAGCAGCAAATAAACTGATCTTGTCTTGTGCATGAGCGACTAAAGACTTTTGTGTGGAAAAATGAATATTGTCCCCGGCACTCTGATTGATTTGCTGATCAGCGGATAAATGGATATTTTCCTTTGTACTCAGTGCAATCGATTGGGGGGCAGTTAACAGCATCACCGCCTGTTTAAATGCGGCAGCCTTGGCTTGATCTTCAGCTTCAATCTGATTCAGAAACTGTTTTAAACTATCAAAAAATTGCAGCGGATCAGTCTGCTGTTGTTCAGCAATATCACTCAAGGCTTTACTATGATTGAGATTCGATTCAAGCTGTTCTTTGGCTGAGTCAGCCTCCAAGTGATTGCCTGCGGCTGACTCTTGCCGATAAGTGGAAATCAGCAAGCCTTTCCCTGCACGTATGGCACCCCAATGATCCGTTCTTAACTCAAAACCTTCTCCCCGACCATCGCTGCTTTCACTATCTTTAGGATGGCTTAGATTTCCCAGATTGAGCTGGCTGGCTGCATGACTACTTTGCAGCTGCACACTAATCTGTTCAGGGGTATCATCGAAACGCAACTGATTAAAGCCATTACCATCGACCTCCTGAGAACGGATGCCACTGAGTTTTTTGGTCGCAGGAAGTTCTCCCTTCGCATCAAACATGGTCGGATGCCGTTCTGCTTCATGAATCCGCCCCACCACAAAGGGCCGGTCGATATCACCTTCAAAGAAATCAATCACCACAATTTCGCCAATTCGCGGATGCAACCTGATGCCATAGCCTTCACCCGCCCAAGGGGTCAAAACATCCACCCAGGCAGAATCGCTATCATTGTCATTGCTGCCTGCACCGCCATCATGCTGATGATCCTCACTCCGGGTAAACAGAAAACGAACTTTCACCCGTCCCCATGCATCGACATGAATCGTTTCACCTTCAGGTCCGACCACTCGAGCCCGTTGCGGATATGCAGCAGGCCGATGAATGAAAGGCTGATATTCAGGAACAACCGGGATTTCGCGGCGCACAATCTGTAGTTCATTGGCCTGTCGTTCCTCCTGTGTCATCTGCCAACCACTCTTCTCAAGCAAACTGTCCAGCTGCGATAAAATGTCTTTGGGTAAATTGTTCTGGTTATAAAACCGCTTAGCTAAAATCAGAAATTCACGTTGATGGGCAGGATGCTGATCAATTTCAGGATGCTGTTGCAGTTCAAACCAGTATCCGACCTGAGCATCTCGTACGCTGCTACTGGCTTTAAAATATTTGGACTGCAAAGCATGATAGTCACTGAGCTGCTGATTGAGTCGGTCTAGTTGAGCTATACCAGATACTGTCACCTGATCCTCATGATTTAAGTCGCCGGTCCAGGCCGGACTGATGTTCCACGCATCTTCAAGCTGAAGAGTGGCATTTGCGTGAATATCACTTTGCTGATGATTACTGAATAAAGGCTGGCTTTGATCTTGGGCAAGTTGCTGGGCATGCCAGCGCTGGGTCTGGGTACTATTCGGATTGAGCTGACGTACCGCAATCAGACTGTTCAGCGTGTCGAGCTGTTCGGTGGCATGACTACGATGAAACCGGATGGAGCGGCGTTTTAAAGCTGAAAAATATTGGGAATGATCTACCAGTTTTAAAAGCTGAGCTTGAATCTCGCTGGCTGATACAGGCACAGTTAATTGCTTTTCATCAATCAGCCAGTTAATTCCTTCGCTACGCCATAAACGGGTCAGAAAATCATAATCCGATTCATTCGACTGCATCACAAAAGGCCGGACATCATAGTGCCGGCTGAGTCCTGTCAAATCCAGGCTGAGACTGGCCGCGAATAATGCACTTCTGTTTTGCCATTCACTGAACAGGATTTCACTGATTTCGCGCACCGTCTTATTCATAAAAACCCGACTGTTACGGCGCTTCTGCCAGAGTGCAGTCGCATCATTCAGCGTCAGTTTATACAGGGTCAAAGCTCCATCATTCTGTCCTTGGCTGGCTGCAGTAATAATGCCCGTAGTCCGGAAAAGTTCACCCCGGTCTGTGACCTGATCAATGGCCACCCGACAGCCGATAAACTGTTTCAAGGCAATATGAGCATGAGTGGAAAGACAGATCAGTTCAGCATGCAGGCCTTGATTGATCTGATGCTGACCCTCAATCCGCTGAATCAAAACCTGATGATTTAAAGGAGGATGTGAAAACTGTAAATGTAGCGCACGATGCTGTCGCTTAAGCCCGAGCTGCTCCAGCAGCATATGGATAGGTTTTGGCATTTTATAGTTATCATTTTAAGCTTTATTATTGTGCGGCAGATTTTAGGAAAAGTTATCTATTTCGTCCAGTTTACGATGCATTTCACATAATTAGGCCTTTAATTTATGGACCTTCAATTAAAAATCTTAAATCGCATGTGGTACATCTTAATTTAAACTATTGCCCAACATTCCATATTTTTCTGATTATCCTATACGGAACTTGCTGCTACACTTATTCAGATCTCATTCTTCAAGGCCAAGGACATGCTGGAACTCCCTTCTAAATTACCTGATTTGGGCGTGACCATTTTTAGTACCATGTCGGCCTTGGCACAAAAACTCGGGGCCTTGAATCTTTCTCAAGGATTTCCGGACTTTGCAGCGCCTCCTGCCTTGATTGAAGCTTTAAATCGGGCTAGCCAGAATGGATTTAACCAGTACGCTCCGGGAGATGGTCTGCCAGTCTTGCGAAGTCTGGTGGCAGATCTCTATCAGCAGCGTGATCAACTGATTATTGATCCTGTCGAGGAAGTCACGATTACGCCTGGGGCCACGATTTCGATTTTTTGTGCCATTCAAGCCACGGTGCGTGCCGGGGAAGAAGTAATTATTTTCGATCCAAGCTACGACAGTTATGGACCTGCGGTTCAACTGGTTGGGGCAAAGCCAGTGCATATTGCTTTGCAGCATCCTGATTTTTCTGTGGACTGGAATCAGGTCAAAGATGCCATTAATGATCGTACCCGCATGATTGTGGTGAATACTCCGCATAATCCGAGTGGGAGTGTCTGGTCCAAGGCAGACTGGCAGCAACTGATCGAGCTGATTCGCGAGCGCAATATTGTGGTGCTGTCCGATGAAGTCTATGAACATCTGGTTTTTGACGGCGTTCAGCACCATTCGGCGTGGTCATTTCCAGAACTTCGCGAGCGTAGCTTCGTGATTGGCTCTTTTGGTAAAACCTTCCATGTCACGGGCTGGAAAACCGGATTTTGTATTGCTGCACCGGCACTCATGAAAATGTTCAGACAGATTTATCAGTTTGCCAGTTTCTGCGGTGTGACGCCCGTTCAGGTTGCCTTGGCGGAATATATGCAACTGCATCCTGAGCATATACCTGGACTGTCCTCTTTCTATCAAAACAAACGGGATTTATTTAACTCATCCATTGAAATGTCACGCTTTAAGTGGACACCCTCTCAAGGAACTTATTTCCAGAACTTAGATTATTCAGAGATTCGGCCTGAGCTCGATGATTTGTCCATGTGCCATTTTCTGGCAGAACAACATGGGATTGTCGCGATTCCAGTCTCCGCGTTCTACCAGCACCCTCCTGCCGATTTACGTCTACTCAGGTTCTGCTTTGCAAAAAAAGAACAAACTCTGATCCAGGCAGGTCAAATTCTTTCAAAGGTTTAACTCACCTTTTAACTAAAAACCTTATAAAATAAGTACCTTAGTTACCTAAAAGCTAAGGCTTTTTTCTATACTCTAGCCAATAATAGTTACAGCAATAAATAAGTAGATAATAATCCAATCACAGGATGTCGCATGGCACAGCAAGCATTGATTCACCAAGAGAATTTATGGAAAGCCTTTCTGGTTTTTCTGGTGCCATTGATTGTGACTAATATCCTGCAAAGTCTTTCTGGCACGGTCAATACAATATTTGTGGGACAAATGCTAGGCGTTAACGCCATTGCTGCTGTTGCAGTATTTTTTCCAATCCTGTTTTGCCTGATGGCTTTTGTGATTGGTTTATCCGCCGGCTCTACCGTATTGATTGGCCAGGCTTGGGGCGGGAAAAATATAGAAAAAGTCCGCTGTGTGGTTGGTTCAACTTTATTTATGACCTTGATTGGCGGCAGTTTGATTGCGCTTTTTGGGGTGATTTTTGCTGAAAATATTCTCTTGGCACTCGGCACAGATCCTGATGTGATGCATTTGTCCCTGCCTTATGTGCAGTGGATGCTGGTAGGTAGCCCCTTAATTTTTATCTATATTGTTTATACCTCCATTCTGCGTGGTGTCGGAGACAGTACCACGCCCCTATTTGCTTCCGTCATCACCATTGGGGTAGGTCTGGTGGTGACACCTGTCCTGATTGGCGGTTACTTTGGCTTTCCTAAAATGGGCATTATTTCACCGGCACTTGCTACCATTCTGGGAAATCTCGCAGTTCTGGTATTTTTGATTTTGTATCTGAAGCACAAGCAGCATCCGCTCAAGCTCGACTGGGCTTTATTAAAAAATATTCGTCATCAGCCCCAGTTAAGCAAAACCATCCTTAAACTGGGAGTTCCAACTGGTGTACAAATGGTCACGACTTCAGTGGCTGGTCTGGTAATTGTCGGACTGGTTAACCGTTATGGTGCAGAAGCAACAGCCGCTTATGGCGCAGTCAATCAGGTCTTAAATTATATTCAGTTCCCTGCCTTATCGATTGCGATAGCTGCATCTGTATTTGCTGCTCAAGCCATTGGTGCAGGCAAATCGGATCTGCTGAATAAAGTTACCCGCACTGCGCTCATTATGAATATCCTGTTCACCGGTGGTCTGGTGATTCTGGCTTACCTGTTTTCCAAATATCTGATGGCGCTGTTTATTACCGACCCCCAGGTGGTGGTGCTCGGTCAAAAACTGCTGTTCATTGTTTTGTGGGCAATTCTGTTTTTTGGCGCCAGTGCCATTTTTGCTTCGATCATGCGTTCCAGTGGTACGGTAACTATGCCAATGCTGATTAATATTTTCGCCATTCTATGTATTGAAGTTCCCGCCGCTTATCTGTTTAGCCGGTGGTGGGGCCTGGAAGGTATCTGGTATGCCTATGCATTGGCCTTTGTCAGCATGTGTATTTTGCAGGGACTGTATTATCAGTTTGTCTGGAAGAAAAAGACCATTGAGACCTTGATCTAGATAAAAATTTTATAATTCAAAAGCCTTACATTACCTCAGATACTGACCTGCTAAAGAGTCAGACTATGATTATTGCCATAAAAGAAAACCCGCTTTCGCGGGTCTGTTTTACAGTTTCTTAAGCAGACTTTTTCTTTCTTTTACCAAATTGGGTCGCCAGTGCAGTGACATGCTGATAACCGGTCGGCAAGATTCGCTGAATCAGATCTATCGCTTTGGCATCATTGCCGATGAGTAGACGGCGCTTGTCTTTTTGTACCGCCTCCAGAATTTGACGGGCAGCTTCTGCAGGTGGACAACGCAATAATTTATTAAAATTACGGGCCGATTTTTCCGGATTCATACCTAAAGTCAGTAGGCTGTTATTCATTTTTGCTGCATTGGCAATATTGGTACGGATCCCCCCCGGATGTACACAGAGTGCACTGACTCCGCAATTTTCCATATCCAGTTCCTGACGCAGGGATTCAGTAAAACCACGTACTGCAAACTTGGTCGCATTATAAGCAGACTGGGTCGGTTGAGCCGTTAAACCAAACAGGCTGGAAATATTGATAATATGGCCATCGCCAGTTTTCTTGATCAGTGGCAGAAATTCTTTGGTGCCATACACCACACCCCAGAAATTGATTCCGACAATCCATTCCAGTTCTTCATAAGATGCCCCTTCCACAGTTGAACCTAGTGCAACGCCTGCATTGTTAAAGATCATATTGATACTGCCATGATCCTGTTCAACCTGTGCTGCCCAGTTACGCACCTGTTCCAGATCAGCCACGTTCACTTTCTGGATAGTCACACGGACATCACTCTCTTTGAGCAATTCGAGCGTTTGCGCCAGACCCTGTTCATTGATATCACTCAGTGCCAGATGACAACCCTGCTGGGCCAGTAGTACCGCCAGTTGCTGGCCAATACCTGAACCGGCCCCGGTAATCGCGGCAACTTTATTGTTAAAATTTTTCATTCAATTTCCTTATGTAAACTACTGCCATTCCATGACAGCAGGATCTTGTTCTGTTGTTTCAGGAGCTAGCACAGATCCTCAATATAGTTTTGACAATACGGATTGTCAATAATTATCCCATGTCCTTAGAGGCCAACTTTCGGGACAGAATTTCTCATGTAGGTCTAAGCGTGATTTATTGCTAAGATATTCAAAATCTTTATACAGATGAGCACTCAGGCCTTATGACCGATTCAATCGACTCAGCAGTGAAACCACGAGCCGCCAAAACCAGACAACGTCAGTTTAAAGGCCTGTCGATGGCGG
Organism: Acinetobacter sp. SFD; assembly: GCF_001647575.1. Lineage (NCBI taxonomy): Bacteria > Pseudomonadati > Pseudomonadota > Gammaproteobacteria > Moraxellales > Moraxellaceae > Acinetobacter > Acinetobacter sp. SFD. Next base: position 128,818 of record NZ_LSZJ01000016.1, on the reverse strand, counting down.
AGCGGCAGCAGGCACGTCGTGAAAAGTTGATCGAAGCTGGAATTGAAGCCTATGGCAGTTACGGCTTTTTTTCAGTCACGGTCAAAGATATCTGCAATGAAGCCAAACTGACTGAACGTTATTTTTATGAATCTTTCAAGAAAAGCGAAGATCTGTTTCAGACCATTTTTTTGAAACTGATTGATGAACTGCAACAGAATGTGATGCAGGCCATGATGCAGGCATCGAGTGATCCGAAAAAAATGATCGAAGCCGGTTTGACAGCCCTACTCACCACCTTGCGTGACAATCCACGTATGGCCAGGATCATTTATATTGATGCCATGCTGGTACAGGAACTGCATAATCAGGCCACCATTCATGAAACCATGTCGCGTTTTGACCGTATGATTCATGCTTTTGTCATGTTAATGATGCCGCAGTTAAATCGTAGCGAGCAGGAAATTTCCCTGGTTTCGACCGGTTTAAATGGTTATGTCACCCAAATTGCCATTCGTTGGGTGATGAGCGGTTTTAAGCATTCGCTTGAAGAAGTTTTATCATCTTGCAGTGTGGTTTTTTTAGCACTATTAGAGTCATTTTCCGAGAAAAAATAGCTGTTAAATCCTTTTGTTAAAAAGGTATTATGAGCTTTCCAGTGTAGTTGTGAATTTATGCTTTATCTTGGAAACAGGTAAAATTAATTTATGATTTTTTAACAATTTTATGCGCTATATTTGTCACAAATCTTTGTGAATTTCAGCAGTTTTTCCCTTTCTGCAATGATACTGTCATAATTAGTCTTTGTAATAAGCCTGTCATAAATATAAAACGGCTCACCGTTTACATGAAATAGGGTATTGCGTTGTGAAAGATGACTACATATTAATCGTCGATGACGAGCTCCCGATTCGGGAAATGATCCATACCTCTCTGGATATGGCCGGTTTTCAGTGCTTGCAGGCAGAAGATGCCAAGCAGGCGCATCAGATGATTGTGGATCAGCGTCCGGCACTGATTTTGCTGGACTGGATGATGCCAGGTGGTGTCAGCGGTGTGGACTTATGTCGTCGTCTGAAACGTGATGAAAGCCTGTCTGAAATCCCGGTGATCATGCTGACAGCACGCGGTGAAGAAGATCACAAGGTACAAGGTCTGGATGCCGGTGCCGATGACTACATGACCAAACCGTTCTCGACCCGGGAACTGGTTTCCCGGATTAAGGCAGTATTGCGCCGTGCCAATGCCCTGAGCGGTGAAAAAACCATTGATGCCAATGGCCTGATTCTGGATCCGGTCAGCCAGCGGGTGAATTTTGGCAATAATATTCTGGAAATGGGACCCACCGAATACCGTTTGCTGGCATTCTTCATGACCCATCCGGAACGTGCCTATACCCGTGCACAATTGCTGGATCAGGTATGGGGCGGTAACGTCTATATTGAAGACCGGACCATTGATGTGCATATCCGTCGCCTGCGCAAGGTGCTGGAACCCTATGGCGTGGACCGTTATGTACAGACCGTACGTGGCACAGGTTATCGTTTCTCGACCCGTTCCGATGTCGCTTTAGGTTAAATATCATTTAAGGTAAATCTTGTTTTATGTATGAACCCTACCCTGTCCCCGAACTGGCACGCGAGCACAAAAGAATCCGTTACAGCAGTTTATGGGATTTCGCCAAGCAGGATTTACGCCTGCTGGCTTTTTTTCTGATTATCGCCAGCTTTATCGGTTTTGGGATTGGGTATTTCTGGATTTGTATCGTAATCGCCTTCGTGGCGTTTTTTGCGACCCAGATGCGTTCTTTATACCTGGTCAATGAATGGATTTCCAACCGCCCCTATGATGTTCCGCCCAATATTGGCGGAATTTGGGGTGCACTGCTTTTCAATGTTTACCGCGCCCAGCGTCAGGAACGGATTGTTCAGGCAGAAATGGTTGAACTGATCGATCGTGCACAGTCTTCTCTGGTAGCCTTGCAAGAAGCTGTCGTTTTAATTGATGAAAACCAGCAGATTGAATGGTGGAATCCTGCTGCGGAACGTCTGCTCGGAATCTCGAGTGATGACCGTGGCCGTAATATCCTGACCTTGCTGCGCCAACCGAATTTTATTGAATATTATCATCACATTGATGAATCTCCGGACGGCCTGAAAATGCGTTCTTCACTGTTTGAAGACCATTATGTACAGGTCAAAATGACCCGTTTTGGCGGAGAAAGCCGGGTACTGGTCGCTTATGATGTGACCCGGATGCATAATCTGGAACAGATGCGTAAAGATTTCGTCGATAATATTTCCCATGAACTACGGACTCCTTTGACCGTACTCAGTGGCTATATTGAAACCTTCACCGATCAGGAAGACATCAATCCACGCTGGAAACGGGCCTTTGATCAGATGCAGTCGCAGACCCGACGCATGAATGCACTGGTCAATGACCTGCTGTTACTGTCACGTCTGGAAAATGACAAGAATATTGCCAAAAACCAGATCATTGAAATGCCGAGTCTGATGAACCAGCTGTTCGATGATGCTCAGGCCTATAATATGGATTATGGTCATACCCTGAATCTGGACATTGACAGCCATTGCGATCTGATCGGTTCAGACATGGAACTGGCCAGCGCTTTTAGTAATCTGATCACCAATGCCATCAAATATACGCCTAAAGGTGGCACCATCACTATCGGCTGGCATGATGATGGTGAATCGGCCTATTTTGTGGTGCAAGATAACGGTATCGGCATTGATCCCAAGCATCTGCCACGTCTGACCGAGCGTTTTTACCGTATCGATTCAGACCGCAGTCGCCGTACTGGTGGTACCGGTTTGGGACTTGCCATCGTCAAACATGTATTGATGCAACATCAGGCACATCTGGAAATCGAGTCCAAAGAAAACCAAGGTTCCACGTTTAAGGTGGTTTTCCCCAAAGAACGTCTCAGCTTCCCGGACTAATCTCACAAAATCAAAAAAGGTGCCATCGGCACCTTTTCTTTTAAGCATTTAAGAGCTGATCTGTTTTTCCCTGCTCAGTGCACGCGCATAGGCTGCACGTTGCGAGACCCGTTTCAGATAGGCCTGAATGGCCGGATAACTTTGGCCTGTCCGACTCTGCATCGCTTCCAAAGGAAAACTCATTTGAATATCGGCAAAACTGAAATGTCCGGCAAAATAATCATGCTCGCTCAAATAGCTTTCCAGAAACTGGATATGATCTTTTAAGCGGCTCTGTACAAACTGTTTCTTCACTCCATCGCAGATTTTCTTGGCGACTGGTCGAATCAGCAACGGGGTATGTTTAGGTACAGTGGTCATTACCAGTTGCATTACCAGCAGCGGCATTAACGAACCTTCCGCATAGTGCATCCAGTAACGGTACTGGGCCTTGTCGGCAGGATCTTCTGGGCGAAACTGCTGCTTTTCGTCATAAATTTCCTGTAAATATTCCAGGACCGCTGCAGATTCCGCCAGTACTTGACCCTGATCGACCAGAATCGGGGCTTTGCCCAACGGATGAACCTGCTTTAAGGCCGGTGGTGCAGAAAGGTTGGGCTGACGTTTATAGTATTTAACCTCGTAATCCAGTCCTAATTCTTCCATGGCCCACAGGATACGAAATGATCGTGATTGTTCGAGATGATGTAAAACACGCATAGTAGACTCATGATTTTATTGTTCTTACTTTTCGAGCATAGCAAAAAGCAGCAAACTCTAGCTCATTTTTTGATGACTGTAATGATATGTATCCCATGTTGCAGATTCACTCTTTGAGCTCAATTCAGCCAGCGCTTTATATTCCCATCATTTTTAGCCTTTATCGGGAAGCACGCATCCGGTCTGGAAATGCAGGAGCTTCTAAACGTGGCCCATCATAAGCTGGAATAGAACCAAAACGTTCATGACCCTCCATCCATTGTTCCCGTGCAATTTTAAGGTCTTCTACCGTACGCCCAACCAGATTCCACCATAATAAAATCGGGCTTTCAAATGGCTCTCCTCCAATCAATAACACCCGGCTTCTGGCATGAATTTCAGCATTGACCTGCTGCAACCCGGGCTCCAGGATCAGCATATTATCCTCTGTCAGTTCATGTCCATTTATACTGGCCGTACCTTCAAGTACCATAAAGCCATATTCAAATTTCGGATTCAGTGGCAAACGCATACTGCTACTTTCATCTGCATACAGATCCACGCCCAGCAATTCACTATGCACTTTAACCGGTGATCTGGTATTTAAATACTCTCCAACCAGCACGGTAAACTCGATACCCTGCTCATTGACCACCGGTAATTCAGGATAATGGTCAAACCCCGGTGCCATATTGATCTTGTCATCCGGCAAGGCAATCCACAACTGTGCTGCATGCATATGGGTCTCACTTTCCGGAGAGACTTCAGTATGTGAGATACCATAGCCCGAGGTCATCAGATTGACCTGCTTGGGACGAATCAATTGCTGATTTCCCAGACTGTCATTGTGCATCATGCTGCCTTCGATCATCCAGGTAAAAGTCTGCAGCCCGATATGCGGATGTGGTCCGATATCTAGGCCATCTCCTTGCGGGAAAATGGCAGGACCGGCGTGATCGAGAAAACACCAGGCACCTATCATGCGCTTGTGTCTGCTTGGCAAGGCACGTTTAATCACGGTACCCTGCCCGATTTCTGCGCGGCGTAAAGGAAATTCCTGAATAAACCGGTTTACATACTTTTCACAATCATCAGAATTGGACAGTTCAATATCACTATTGGTCGACATGGCTGAGTTTACCTCGGCATTTTCATTCCAGTTCCGGAGTGGGTGAGACATTCACATTAGACTGATCCAAAATGCCCCTTGCTCAGGACAATGTACAGGGTCTAGATTCAAAATCTATCTCTAGAAATATTTAGATACGTATTAAGTATTCTAATGGCTACCCTATTTAAAATCTGAACAGCTGATACGATTTGTATTGTAAATACAAATACTTGAGTTAGCTTAAAAATTTTTGATGCAGCTACCTGGCTTAAGGAGATGATATGGGGTGTATACAAAGAAGTATTGAGCAGCCATGTTTCACGTGAAACGAATGAATAGTATTTTAAAATTTTGGAAAATAAGATGATTTTTCATGTATTTCAACTACTTCCATAATTGAAAACACAAATTTTGTTACGTTTTAAATGCAAAATCCTTCCGGATACCCAATTTTTAGGAGGTTATTTTTTATTCAATCACGGCATAATAGGCACCTATAAAAATAATACTGGACCAGGACATGTCTGCTAAGAATGAGAATATATATTCAACGACGAATATATCTTTTCAAAATTCGACGACTGATAAATCACTAAAACTATCTGAATGTGATCTGAAAAACCGTCAGCTGATTGAACAGGCGCTGACAGATCCGCATGCCCGTATTCCTGCTCCGTTTCAGCAATATTTTTATGATTACGTCTATACCCATAGTCATCAAAATTTGCGTCAAATTAACTATCTGGCACAAATAGCATTTCTTCTGTATTTTTTTGCTGATATCCTGATTATTCCGGACATGTTTTTTATGTCCGGGCTGATACGTGTGGTTCTGGTTCTGGGCGCACTGTTTTGCTGTTATTACCTGTTTAAAAAATATAAAAACATTCAGGTTCTGGATAGAATCGTGCCTATAGGTACGACTGTGGCCGCAGCGGCCTGGATTGGCTTACTGGTACTTTCAAGTAGTCCTCATGTGGCCACCTATATTTATGCCTCTGCGATTTTTATTCTTGTCGCCAATCTCTGTATACAGACCCAGTTTAAAGTCGCGGTCTATTGTTCCATCTTGATTGCCCTGTTTATCATGCTGGGGGCCAACCAGTTAATGAGTACATCTCAAGCTTTTATTTTTGCAGTAGTTTTTAGTCCTCTCTGGTTTTTTAGTATCTATATTAACTGGAATAATATTCTAAATGTTCGGCGTTCGTTTCTGCGTTCCCTACTTGACGAATGGAACTATCAAACCTTAAAAAATCTCGCACATACCGATGATTTGACCCAGCTATATAACCGTCGCCATTTTGTCGATATGGCTGAACGTTCAATTCATCAATGGCCTAGACATGCCAGTAGCTGCCTGCTGATGTTTGATGTTGATCATTTTAAGAATATTAATGATAGCTATGGACATGATGTTGGTGATCGGGTATTGCAACTCATTGCTGAAGTGACCCGTAAAGAAATGCGACATAGCGATGTACTGGCACGTTTTGGCGGGGAAGAATTTATCGCCCTTCTGGAGGATACTCAGCTACAAGACAGCCTGGTGATTGCAGAGCGAATTCGTTGTGCTATTCAAAAGCAGTACATTTATGTCAAACCTAATCATGCCATCCGATTTACTATTTCGATCGGGATAGCAGAACTGGAATCACATACCCAAACTCTGGAAGACCTGATCAAACAAGCGGATATTGCTTTATATCAGGCCAAAAAAACTGGACGCAACCGGATTGAAGTCTATCATCCTGACATACTGGATCAGGCCAAGCCTGCAACAGACAATCCCTGGAATGTATTTAAATCGAGCACTCAGCCAGTTCAATCAGCCACAAATTAAAGTTGAACCCAGATTGGTTTGTTATAACAAGCCAAGCTCATCCTGAGAAGTATTAATCAGATATTTTCACCTGATCAAATAAATTTGTTTCTTCACTTTTAAAAAATTTAACAAAAGAATAGAATATTTTTTATACAACTATATATAAATTTTATCTTATTCATTTTTATAAATTTTAAGTTGGGAAGGCTGCATGCCTCATGATTATGAAAAAGAATCTCGTAGCTTGATTCAGGAGGCTCTTCAAGAGCCGCTTGTTCGTATTCCTGCACCCTTAAAACCAGCTTATTATGCTCATCAAAAACAACTTACTTTAAAATACCTATTACAGGTTAATTTATTTGCACAGCTGGCCTATGCATCCTATACCCTTGCCGATATTGTGGTACTCAACGATATCCTTACTTTGCTCATTTTGACCAAAATCAGCTATACCCTTCTGATCGTCATGGTGACGATCTGGATGTATCATTCTTACCGCAATCTGCCTGTCTTTGATCTGCTCTTGCCCACTTCAGTTATTGGTGCAAGTGCCATCTGGTTCTTTAACCTGAATCAGTCCGAAAGTGCCTCTGTCCTTATTTATCAATATGCATCCCTGGTCTTTATTGTGTTGGCCAATTTGTGTGTACAGATCCGTTTCTGGCCGTCTTTGATTACTTCAGGCCTGATTACTCTGGTTATTTATCTTGGTGTATATTTCAATACCCATGCTGACCCGTATCAGATATTTTTATTTTCCTTGATTTATCTGCCGGTATTAACCTTCAGTCTTTATATCAGCTGGAACTCGACCTTAAAATCACGCATTGTATTCCTGCAATATACCCTGAATGAATATAATCGTCAGGCCTTTGAAAATATGGCACATACTGACTCACTCACTGGCCTGAACAACCGTCGATGTTTTGAATAACTGGCTCAACAACTGGTACAGCAGAATCTTGCTCGACCTGCACCCATGAGCTTACTGGTATTTGATGTTGATCATTTCAAGCAGATTAATGACCGTTATGGGCATGATATTGGAGATCAGGTCTTACAAACGATAGCACTAAGCACCCATAGTGAAATGCGGCAGCATGATATTCTGGCGCGCTATGGAGGCGAGGAATTTATTGCTTTTTTACCTGAAACTTCTCTCGATGATGCTTTAAAAATTGCTGAACGTTTAAGGCATAAAATTGAAAATATCGTGATCGACCTAGACAGTCAACATCGTTTCAGTTTTAGTATTTCTATTGGTGCTGCCATTCTGGAAAGCTGTGAAACCGATTTACTGACCCTGATTAAACAGGCTGATATCGCCTTATATCAGGCTAAAGCCAATGGTCGGAATCGGGTTGAGGCTTATGATCCAGATCAGAGTTTAGATGGAGAGCTGCAAAACTGGCAGGTTAAGCCGGCTTAAGTCTCTTATCTATTTAAAAAAGTATAAAAAAGAGCGCCTAAGCACTCTTCTTTAATTTGGAAAGTTTAGATTCCTAAACTGCCGCGAGCATAGCGCTTGGCGTAATTTAGACGGACAGCAGTGCTGTCCGAAACCCCTAAATTACTCCCATTCAATCGTTGCAGGTGGTTTAGACGATACGTCATACACAACACGAGAAACTTCAGCAATTTCGTTCATGATACGGGTCGAGATTTTATCGACTAAATCATAAGGAAGATGCGCGAAACGAGCCGTCATAAAGTCCACGGTTTCTACCGCACGCAGTGCAATCACCCATGCATAACGACGGCCATCACCGACTACACCCACCGATTTCACTGGCTGGAATACTGCAAAGGCTTGAGCCGTTTTATCATACCAACCGCTGGCACGCAATTCCTGCATGAAAATGTCATCCGCAAGACGTAAAATGTCTGCATATTCTTTTTTCACTTCACCCAGGATACGCACACCAAGACCTGGGCCCGGGAATGGATGACGATAGATCATGCTGTGTGGCAAACCTAAAGTCGTACCCAATTTACGTACTTCATCTTTAAACAGGTCACGTAACGGTTCAACCAGTTCAAACGCCAGGTCTGCCGGCAACCCACCCACATTGTGATGCGATTTAATCACATGCGCCTTGCCCTGCTTGCTTGCGGCAGATTCAATCACGTCCGGATAAATCGTACCTTGAGCCAGGAATTTTACGCCATCTAATTTACGGGCTTCTTCAGCGAAGACTGCAATAAATTCACGGCCAATAATCTTACGTTTTTTCTCTGGATCAACTTCGCCAGCCAGTGCAGTCAGGAAACGTTCCTCTGCATCAGCACGAATCACGCGGATACCCATGTTATCTGCAAACATTTGCATCACTTGATCGCCTTCGTTCAAACGAAGCAGACCATTATCTACAAACACACAAGTCAGCTGATCACCAATTGCTTTATGCAACAGTGCTGCCACTACAGATGAATCCACACCGCCAGAAAGACCAAGTAATACTTTTTCATCACCAATCTGTTGGCGAAGCTGTTCTACACGTAGATCAATAATGTGTTCTGGCGTCCACAGACCGCGACAACCACAAATTTGATGAACGAAGTTCGACAGTAATTCTGCGCCTTTAGAAGTATGTGTTACTTCAGGATGGAACTGAATGCCATAGAAACCGCGAGTTTCGTCAGAAACCATCGCAATTGGACAGCTTGGAGTTTGTGCAGTGATCTGGAAGCCTTCTGGAATACGGGCAACCTTGTCACCATGGCTCATCCAGACATGCAACTGGTTTTCACGGTCCTGTAAATTACCGATCAGCTTGTCACGTACGACAATATCTACTTCTGCATAGCCAAATTCGTGTACATGACCCGGCTCAACTTTACCGCCAAGCTGTTCGCACATGGTTTGCAGGCCATAACAAATACCCAATACCGGCACACCCAGTTCGAATACCACTTGCGGCGCACGTGGGCTGCCTTCAAGGTGAACACTCTCAGGTCCACCAGACAAGATGATCCCGTTTGGATTAAATGCACGAATGTCTTCTTCAGACATATCATAGGCATACATTTCAGAATATACACCAGCTTCACGAACACGACGTGCGATGAGCTGACTATATTGAGAACCGAAATCCAGAATCAGGATACGATCTTCAGTAATTTGAGTATTGGTAGTCATGACGAACAACTATGAAAGGCAAACGAAAGATAAGCGCCGTATTCTAGCATTTTTCTTGCATTTAAGCACACTATTCCAAAGCGTTTAAATATTAAACAGTTAAGAAATTATAGAAATTGATGGCTTCATTTTTGGCTGGTTCACAGGAGAGCAGACTTCCGCTGCTTTCCTGTTCCAGCCAAATGAATGGTTTATTTCAGGTGTTCAATCTGAATCACTTCAATATCGGTGGGTTTATTGCGGTGCGTATCGACCTCGCCCCAGACTTTCACCCGGTCGCCTGCTTTGAGTTTTAATCTTTTCCAGTGGTCATCATCCACATCAATCATGATGCTGCCGGTTTTATCTTTTAATTCAAATTCATCACTTTGCGCTGCACGCTGTTTGACGATCTGGCCTGTTAAGGTCACGCCGGTTTCATCTTTCATTTTGTGTGCCTGAGCAATACTGACCACATTCTTTTTGGCTTCTGCCAGAACAGCCTGATCGGATTTAGCCCAAAGTGCCGGACTGACAGCTGCCAGAACTAGTGTCACAAGAATATATTTTTTCATATGTTTTGACCTGCTATTTTTATAATGATTCCATGATCTAAACAGAAAGCTGGAGCAGACACCGCAGAAGTTATGTAACACCATGATGACCTTGTGTAGTCTGCTCAGAAAGCTCCAATAAAAATCTGTAAATACGCTGATACATCCATTTTTAAAATGACAGGATTAGCCTGAAAGCAGAAAAATAAGCCGCAAAATAGTCGACTTTTATTACTGACTTTAGAGGTGATCGCTGTTAGGATTTGAGCACACTTTTGCTTGTACTGGGCTCATGGAACTGATTGATTTTATCTTGCATGTTGATGATCACTTGCTTGAATTTATCACCAATTACGGGATCTGGATTTATGCCATTCTTTTCCTGATTATCTTTGTGGAAACAGGTTTGGTGGTAATGCCATTCCTGCCCGGTGACAGCTTGTTATTTGCAGCAGGTGCTTTGGCAGCGTCTACAGGTGCGATGGATCCCTGGGTGCTGATTCCGCTCCTATTTGTTGCGGCAGTGCTGGGTGATACCCTGAATTATCACATTGGTAAATATATTGGACCTCGGGTGTTCGAGATTGAATCGCGCTTTATCAATCAAAAACATTTATTGGCGACTCAGCAATTCTTTGCCAGACATGGGGGTAAAACCATTATTTTTGCGCGTTTTATTCCTTTTGCCCGTACCTTTGCACCCTTTGTAGCCGGTGCTGGCAGCATGAATTACAAATATTTCCTGACCTATAATGTGGTCGGGGCATTTGCCTGGATTAGCTCATTTGTAATCTTGGGTTATATGTTTGGCAATATGCCGATTGTTAAAGACAATTTTACCTATCTGATTTTCGGCATCATTATTTTAAGTGTATTGCCAGGTGTGATTGGCTTTATTCAACAAAAGCTTAAAAAAAGTAAAACAGCTTAATATTTTTTATAGCCTGCGCATTTAATCCCACAGCTTGATCAGGAGTGGGATCAGACAAAGCAGGACAAACAGAGCCGCGCCTTTATAAATGAGGCCGGCTTTTATTTTTTCAGAATGACTGCTCAAAATTGCCTGACCAAAAATCATCCAGAAAACCCCTACAGGAATGGTACTCAAGCTAAAGGCAGCAAAAACCAGCACGAAGTTGGTCGGACTTTGCCAGGTTTCCATGGGTAAAATTCCTGAGGCCAACAGGGCTGCTTTAGGATTTTTTAAGGTGGCCCTAAACATTTGCCAGGGACGAATCTGGGGATGGTTCTTATTATAGCGCTCTAACTGTTGGGCCTTATATAAATGCAAGGTCATCCAGCCCACACAGATGGTACTCAGTACATAGACCACACCTTTAAAATTTGGCCAGATCGGTGAAGCCAGATGAATCAACAAAGCCCAGACATTAATGGCATAAAAATAGCCCATCAGAATGGCAGGAAGATAAAGACTGGTTTTGGGCCGTCCCTGCTGATAAGCAGAACTGGCCACCAGGGCATTGGCCGGCCCTGGAACCATCAGTACAGCAATGAGTCCTAAAACAAATAACCAATTTTCAATCATCGCAATGAACTATTCCGGGCCCAGATTCTAGCTTAATCAATATGCGAATATCATGACAAGCTTAAAAATTTCAGACTTCTATACAGGCCAGTCAATTTCACGTGAGTTTTATCTTAATTTAAACCGCCCTATTCTTGGTGAAAGCAATAAAAAATGCCGACCCGAAGTCAGCATTCATCCTTTTAATGTGGAATGGTTTATTTAGGTGTCGCCTGCCGAACGATCATCGGGCAGTTCTTATAACGTGCAGCCTGCACAATCGCTTCCTGCTCGCCTAAAAGGCGTGCCAGTTCGGTTCTTTTGGTATCAGATGACTGTCCCATATTGACTGAGATACTCGGACCAATACCCCAACCACCGTGACTGCCCCAGCCACCGCCAAGACCCACACCTACACCCATGCCAGTACGTTTGGGTGGTTCGACACCATTGTCAATATACTGCTGAATACGGTTATATTCACCCTGTAGTTGCGAGCAACCCAAAGTCTGATACAGGGTAGGCGACACATAAGTCGGTTTTACCGTCGTTGCACAGGCACTGAGTAATGCCAGTGCAGCAATACTCAGGCCGATTTTCACAAGTTTCATAGTTAACTCGATCTTAATTCTGCTCTATCTCATTGAACAACGATTGATAGGCCTGAGTCAATTTATGATCAGTAGCCAAATGAATCAAAGGCAGATTTTTCTGATGAGATTCTTTCATCAAGATCGACGGTGGCAACATACTGTCAAGCACCGGTAAGCCTTCATCTTTGAGCTGCTGTACCACTTCGCGCGGTAATTTGGCCTGTACCTGAAACTGGTTGACGACAATGCCTTCAATTTCCAAATTTTCATTATGGTCATCTTGGGTTTCAATCACATTTTCAATCAGGGTCTGCAGGGCGCGTTTAGAAAACACGTCACAGTCGAAGGGAATCAGCACGCGGTCTGCCGCAATGAGTGCGGAGAGGGTAAAGAAATTGAATGCAGGCGGTGTATCAATAAACACCCGGTCATAATGTCCCGACAGTTGTTGCAAGGCATCTCTTAACTTGTAAATCTTGTGCTTGGATTCCAGGGCATGAGCCAATGTTCCGAGTGTCGGGCTGGCCGGAATAACATCCAGATGCTTAAAGGAGGATTGATGCACATAGCTTTCCAGACCTTTGCTACGGCTTTTTAAAATCGAGCCAATGGCATTGCCGAGCAGCCCCTTACTTTGCTGATTGCCGAGTACATCTTCAAAATAGTTTTCGATATTCGGTTCGAGAGCAGGCTTGTCACTGGAATACGTCGCATCATCGCCTAGCACATACTGGCTGGAGTTAGCCTGTGGATCTAGGTCGATCAACAAGGTTCTTAAGCCCTGATGTGCGCTGATCGCTGCCAGATTGACGGTAATACTCGACTTGCCCACCCCACCTTTTTGATTAAATACCACACGTGTACGCATGTCCCCTCCTGTCAATTTTTAATTACTTTTACTACATTTGTACTTTTTAATTATTCAGATGTAATGGCTATGCTGATCGTCATAGCCAGTCTATTTTTAGCCAAAATTCGGCTTGATCATCACCAGAGCCAGAATAGACACCAATGAAACCACAGCAATAAATAAGCCAGCCCGACGCTGTACCAGCAAAATCGAATCATCTTTTTTATAGGCTTTGCCTAGCGAGGACACCAGTACCAAAAATAAAATAACTTTGGCATAGAACCAGGGCTGCACATCAAAATCTTTAAGGAAAAGCGACACGATACCGGTCAGTACAATCACCGTGATGGCGAAATGCTGCAAAGCCACTAACACGGTGCGTGCTACCGGATTAGGCATATTTCCCTGGGTGCCGACAAACAAGGTCAAGGCACGGGCAAGAATGGCGACAATTGCCAATCCTGCTACCGACATATGGATAATCTTGACTAAAAGTTGGGTTTCCATCATTTCCTCTTAGTTTTTTGGTGCATGGGCACAAGCAGGACTGCTCGTATCCTGTCCTGTCCATTCTTCAGGTAAAAATGCATGAATCGCCAGCGCATGAATCTTGTCTTTCGACAGCAGATCACCCGCAGCAGCATAAACTTTCTGATGACGCTGGACGGGGCGCAAACCGGCAAAAGCCTGACTGACAATGACGGTTTTAAAATGCGATTCTTTTCCCGGGAAATAACCGCCATGGCCCGAGGACTCATTAACCACTTCCAAATAGGTTGGGGATAATTGTGCCAAACGGTCTTTCAGTTGTTGTTCTAAGCTCATGGCCGGACTCCAATTTTGAAAAATATGGTTTCAGTATACCTTGTTCTGCGAAGTATTTTGGCAGTCTATATGGGTGCAATCCGTTGATTGTGGCTAAGTTTTATAAACTACCAGATAAATATTGGCTATTTAATGTCTAATCCAAAGGATTTTGATTTTATTTTATGCAATTGATGCAAGATTTTTAACAAAGGTGTTGACCTCATTTTTGCATGCTGTATTATACACGGCATGCGGGAATAGCTCAGTTGGTAGAGCATAACCTTGCCAAGGTTGGGGTCGGGAGTTCGAGTCTCCTTTCCCGCTCAAAATTTTTTCATTTAGTTTTTTCATTTAAAAAACTTTATAGACTCCGCGGGAATAGCTCAGTTGGTAGAGCATAACCTTGCCAAGGTTGGGGTCGGGAGTTCGAGTCTCCTTTCCCGCTCCAGATTCTAAAAAAGCCCTGATTTTTCGATCAGGGCTTTTTTTTAAATTCTTTTCTGCTCTTCAATGAATTTCGGGCAAAAGTATTTTATTTAAGGATTTCTCTCAACAAGATTTCTAAAATTTCTAAATTTTACCAGTTAATTATATGAGCCATGAAGGCTCTCATCCCGATCAGATGGAAACAGGATTATTGACCGGCTGCATTTCTACATCTACCTCGATATGCGACAGATCATAGTGATCCATCCAAGGTGAAGCACCATAAAATGCCCCGTTTAATTGAGAATAATTAATCAGCTCTTCACGGAAGTAATTAAAATACACCTGATCCACCTTACCTGGATTCCTCCAGAATTTAGCCAGTGGCCGTTGGTTGGTCAGCTTAGGCAAGTTATAGAGTGCATAGCCCAATACCTTGACAGGAATATGGTGATACAAAGCCTGAATGCCTGTCGTACTATTTACCGTGACAAAACCTAGGCTATTTTTTAAAAGCGTAGGTAAATGGATATCACAAAAATAGTGAATCCGCCCCTCCACATCCTGAGACTTGGCCAACTTACGGATATAAGAGGCATAATTACGATAGCCACGATCCATTGGATGATGTTTAAGTACTAAATGATGATGCGGATCTGCGGATCGTGCAAAATCCCGAATCACCATTTCAATATACTTTTTCATACATTTCAAATCAGAATGGGTACGAATTTGAAAATCGTTATGCACTTGTAGGGCAAAAACAAAATAGCGTTTTTTATAGCCCTGTATAAATGTATTAAACCGACCGTCTTCTACAAAATAGTTTTTAATGCGCCGCGCACCTGACCAGATCCAGTAATAAATTTCAGCCCAGATACTCATCTGCCTGTGGTGTTTATAATGGGGGTATTTCCATGAAAAAATCAGCATAAATAAATAATAGATCATTACACTGACTACCATTGAGCGGTAGCTATTATTGACTTCGGAAATTTCCTCAATCTGGCTATGTTTATGTTTTTTGGCTTTTAACTTCAAATGCGATAAAAAGTTGGAAAAGAAATTAACCCCGTCCTGCTCAAAGGTAATGTAGTTTGGCCGGATATACCCTTCTTCAAAAGCAAAAAAGTTAATCTGATGCTTCAATGCCACTTTTTTTGCAATCTGATGGTATTGACGGCAGTCCCCAAAACATACGACAGTATCAATATCCTGGGTTAACAGCAGATCCTCAATCCAGGCTGAAAATTCAGAAGAAGCACCGGTAAAATTAAAATTGTATTCAAAAGAACGTGAAAAAAACTGATCACCACCATTCAAGTTTACTTTAAAGCAATGAATATCATGATCTTTTAGCCATGCAGAAAAACGATTAAAAAAGTTCCCCATCGGGCCCTGTAACAAGAGGACCCGCTCAGAAAGTAATAAACGATTTATATGAACTGACATAAAGCAATTAACCTATTTTTTTTAGTATATTATATAGAGCTAATAATACACGTTTATACCTTTCGTTATAACTTACCGGTTGATCTAACTGTTTTTTTATATAAGCAATTACATCTTCAGGTCTGACCAAGGGGATACCCGACACCTCGGTATGCGCTAAATTATAGGTCGGATATTCTACAAGGGTTACATACAATAAATCCTCCAATGTAAGATGTCTATTGCGTCTTTGTGACAAGTATCTATCCTGTGTCAAGCCCCAGCCTGCATAGAAAGGTAATCCATAACAATAGACCTTTAGCCCCCGAATTAAAGCTTCGAAACCACTTAAGGACGTTATGGTATGTACCTCATCACAAATTTCAAAACACTCTAAAATGGAAGTATCAAGTTCAACCTGATCGGCATAATGCAGCATGTCCGGTTCAGGAATTTTCCCTGTGCGTAGTCCGCTCTGGACATCTGGATGTGGCTTGTAAATAATATAGCTGTCCGGATGGTTTTCCCTGACCTGCTTGAGCAGCCCCAGATTGGTTTTAACCCCCACTCCCCCGAGCTGAATCGACATATCATCTTCCACCTGTCCAACGACCAACAGAACACGTGAATGTGGAGGACGTGTTAATGATTTTTTTGTGCCGACATTGTATTTTGAAATATTTAAATCAATAAGTAATTTTCTTAATCGCTGTGCGCGGTCAATCTGCTCTGTACTTAAATTCACATTTAAAAGCAGCTGTTCTATTCGTGAAGGCTGTGTAGCATCATAGTAAATGCCGACATTGTCAAAAACCAGTGAACAGGGCCGGATCAGCTTCGCTCCTAGGCCAACAGAACGAATAAATCCATCTTCAACAGTAGTGACTTGTTCATAAGCTGATTCTTTTAATAGCTTGGCTCTTTTCCCCCAAGCTAAAATATAATGATGTTTATGCGGTTTAAAATAACGCTGGAATTTCAGCTTGAGCTGAGGAAATGCGAAATAAGCTGCAATAAACTTTTTTTTCCAGGGACTAAACCCATAGGCTATATACGATTGGGCCAGTTGTTGTTGGAACTGTATATTTGGAATAAATAAATCGAGGATTTCCTCTAACTCGCAGCGCTGTCCGGTTACTGGATTAAGATAATGTGCATACTGCAAATACGCACAGGCAAATAAATGCTGCAAGGAGTGATTTTGTCTGCGTCGCCCATTTAAAATATGCAGAGGTGCGTGATGATCTTGGGTAAGTCCCCAGCCTGCATACCATGGCACACCAAAACAGTGAACTTTTTTCCCACACAGTAAGGCTTCAAAGCCTAGCTGTGAACTGACCACATAGACCTCGCTTATATATTCCAACAGTTCAATCGGATTATAGGCCTCAGTTAAAACCCGGATATTTTCAGAATCCAAGTCCTGCGGTTGAAAATGAGATTTTGCCTTTCCCGCCATTACATCAGGGTGAGTTTTGACCCAAATAATCGCATGCGGATGATCGTGACAGGCTTGTGCCAACATGGTCTTAAAGGTTGCTGGGGTAGCACCTGCATATTTAATGGATTGATCACCAAAAGTTTGATCAACAACCAAAACATGTCTAGTTGTCTGTTCAAATTTAGCAGGATCGATGCTTTGGAATTTTTGATTATATTTGGTGACTTTATGGCTTAAAATTGTCTGAATGACGGATGAAGCTCGCAGGTTTAATTTTTCATTTTCAGGTTGAACAATCAGTTGTTCCAAGTCAGAAGGCTGTAAGGCATTAAAGTAAATGCCTGTAGTGTCAGCAACCAGAGAAAGAGCTGCGAAGCCCTGTTTACCCAACCCCAAAGAACGGATAAAACCGTCCTCCAGGCAGAGTATTTTTAAGCCCTTTTCCTCTGCCAAAGCTTGGGCTTTGAAAAAACTTTTTTTGCGTCCCCAGCCTGCTGTATGATTTTTATAAGGTTCTAACAGAGGCTTCCAAGCCTGCATTGAATTTTTTTCTAAGTATTTAAATAACAACATGAATTAATATAATTCCAAATTTTCCCGATAATTTTTGATCTTGTTCTCGTATGCAAACCCACACAACCATTGTATACGTTGTCTAAATGACATTAATCTCAAATTTTCCTCAAAATAACCAATCAGATAATCATCATGTTTTTGTATTTCATCTTTTTGCTGTGAAAAACTGAAGGCTTCTACATTAAAGTTTTGCAAAGATCGTGTGGTTGCATACAAATATTGCACCCGGCGCGGAATAATAAGCCTATTCAAATAATCCTGATCAAAAAGTACTAAAGTCGGTATCTTATTATTAATCAGCTGCATTTCCATCGCCGAAATATCAGTCACCGCAGCTGCAACTTTAAGCTTAGGCTTATAGGATTGTGAAATAAGCGTATAACCCCGATAAGACCAGTGATCTGCTAATTTGATTTGTGCTTTCACCACTACAATTTCAAGCGATGATTGCTTCAACTCATTTAACATCTTTTTGAAATGAACCAAGTATTCTTTATCCCGGTGTCCTAGGTTAGGATGGGGCTGTATATACAGCTTTTTTATCCCATATTGTTGGATAATATGTTTTAAAATTTTAGTGGCTTGCAGTCCAATCGAGGAATAATTCTCCTCAGGTACGCCGCCCTCCCAAGTAGGAGCATAAAGCAGGCTTTGGCTATCGGATGCGAATACATAAGCATTTTGACCAATAAAGGTATCACCCATTGTTAAGACGCGATGTTCATGCTGAATATTGTATGAATTAAAAATACCTGCCTTTAAAAACCGCTCAATACCTACCTGTCCTGAGGTAATAACAAAATCGTAAATTCTTATAATCGGTTTAATAGAAGCCAGTTTATGGCTTTCACCATGGGTGACAAAAATATGGGTTAAATCACGGCGTGCCGTAATTTTACAATTTGACTGTGCATTAAACAGATAAAATACAACCTTATGTGAAATAAAATTCAAATCACTGTTTTTACGTATAAATTTATATTTTATCCGCTGTGAACCTAGTCTATTTTTTATATATTTTTCAATATCTTTATAATATTTAAAATAAATACAGATACAGTCATCAGCATTAAAAATATCTGCCTGAAAATAACTTATGAGTTGATCTATGGTACCTTCAATTTTTGAGTCTATATAAATGTAATACAAATTATTTCCAGGCATGGGCAGCTTCTTATCGACCGTCTTTTCTAACGTCTACAATTATACCGGTATTCTGCGTACCCAGCACTTTTAAACTAGCCAAGGCAACCTCCTGAGCAGACAATAATAATCCGGCAGGCTCTATACCGAAGTTCGCTGTTCGCATTGGGGTAGCGGTACGTTCCGGATTAATACAGGTCACCCGAATACCTTCATTACTCCACTCTTCAGCTAAAGCTTGAGTAAAGTTGACAATCGCCGCATTTGTTGATGAATATACTGCATAGAAAGCACGGCCTCGAGTATAAGAACTAGAAGTAAAATTCATTAACATGCCAGAAGTTTCTAGCAGATAGGGTTTTGCTGCAATGGCCACATTTACCGCGCCGGTATAATTCACACCAATTAAAGAGGTGAGTTCTTCTATACTTAACCGATCAATAGGTTTCTTGATCAGAAGTCCGGCTGTATTCACCACATAGTCGATATGACCCATTTTTTTCTTTATAGTAGACAGATAAGCTTTAACACTTTCCAGATTACAAATATCGACCTGATTATATGAACGACTGGCAATTTCTACATTCGCCCCATGTACCAAGGCTATATTTTTCATTTCCAGGCCAATACCACTGCTGCCACCAAAAATGACAATATTTTTATCTTTTAAAAAATTTAAGCTGTCGCCATTTTTAAACGGAATATCATGAGCAGACTGTAGAAACTTTTCTGCAATAAATAAATCAACCGGATGGGTAACTTTAATATTGCGTTCATTTCCCTCCACCGTCGCCACACGTACCTGAGGCAACATGGCACGCACTACCCCGCAATCACAGGTAAAGGTCTTTCGATTCATTTCTAATGCTTTACTATAAGCAAGTTGAATAGTACCCAAGGTGAAAGCCTGGGGCGTCTGTCCACGGCGCATAAATGAGCGATTGGGAATATTTGAAATACATCCATCATCATAAACTTCCACGAGAGTGTCCGCAGATGAAATTACGACATCAACAGCATCAAAATCCTGCAGCGCTGTAAGGCAATTAGAAATAATCTGGTGATTCACCAAAGGCCGTACTGCATCATGGAATAAAACTTTACACGTCGCATCATTGCCTCTTAGGGCTGTCAGTGCTGAATAGGTTGAATCAAAGCGTTCTGCACCACCTGTCACGACTTTAGTAATTTTTGACCAATTATTCTTTTTAATGATTTCCCAGGTACGGTGAACATTCTGGGTCTGGGAAACAATAATAATTTCGTCAATATCTTCGGAACTCTGAAATACATCGATGGTATATTCAATAATTGCTTTACCGGCAAGTTTAGTAAATTGTTTGGGCAAGGCTCCACCAAAGCGTGAACCAGAACCACCAGATAAAATTACAGCAATGTTTTTCATTATCTTCTCAAAATTTTTTGTTCTTTAGTACAGCGTTATACCGAATAAGGTATAAAGGTATAAATATAGTTTTGAAAGATAGCATGAATTGGAGCAACAGCACTAGAGTGGCTGTCACGGCTACAAGACTCTGTACAAATCACTTAATTGTCAAATGATCTATTGCTTTTAGAACATATGCTCTACAAAATAGCTTATCAATTGGCTCAAAAAAAGTATCATGGATAATCAAGAATTAATATTAATTTACAATAACTTAGTTAAATCAAAGCAGAAATCTCCATCTCCTGTTACACAAAATGAGGATTTCAAAACCGCATTAACAGCAGAATCTAAGAAAAATTATGACGAAGCACTGAAATTGTATGAACAGTGTAAAAAAGATTTTGCTAATAATGCATTGCTAGATTTAAAAATTGCAGGGATTTATGAAAAGAAAAATGATAAAGAAAAATCTCGACTCATTATCAACCATGCAATAAAAAACACCCTGCATGCCAATTATGATGTGGAAGCAGCGTTTAAGATCCACCCATCGCTATTATTAGAACGTCATCTCATGGCGGAATTTATTATTCAAAATAAATCCGAGATTAAGGAAAAAATCAGAGAAAACTTAAGTATAAAAAAAATCAATCAAAATAAAGCTTTTGTTTTCTGGGATAATCCAGCAACCGCTCCTGCTGTAGTCAAGGTGGCATTAGAAAGTCAAAAAAAATATATTGGTGAGGATTTTGATTTAATCATTTTGACTAAAAATAATTTATCTGACTATGTCAGAATTCCTCCACATATCGAAAAACTGATTAATTCTAGTCCTACTCACTTTTCAGACTGGCTGAGAACAGAATTACTCACCAAATATGGGGGTATCTGGCTAGATTCAACCTGCCTGCTGACCCAAGATTTAAGCCAGTCATTACAGGAAATCAAAAAACAAAACTGTTTCTTTTTTACTTATAGCGGTTCCCGAGTGGGCAACTGGTTTATTTATAGTTCCTCGAATTCCTATGTCCTGAATGCAATCCATACCGTCTTGAACTTATGGTGGAAAAACCAAGAAAGTTTAACCAATTATTTTATGTATCATGACATCGTTGAAATGCTGTATTGGACGGATGAAGAATACAAAAATGAATGGGATAACATGCTTAAAATCCATCCCAGAAAAGCGCTACAACTCAACCAAAGTCTCGCAAAAGAATTTAATCTTGAGCGCTTTAATGAAATTATAAATGACTTTTTCATCCATAAATTGACTTATAAGTTTGATAAAAAACTATACAATACAAACAGTTTTGTTAATTATATTTCCGATTTACCTAAAATAAATTTGAGTCCGGATATTCTGGAAAATAAATTATCAGAGCAGAAAAAGCAAAAATATAGCTGGATCTTCTCTTCTTATAACTGGCAGGGTAATCCTAAAGCTCTATTTTTATATATGAGTCATAAATACCAAAACTCCCATGAGTGCTGGTGGATTTCAGAAAATAATGAAGAATTTGAAACCCTAAAAAAACTTGGCCTTAATAATATTCTTTCTGCTAAAGATAAACGATGCAAAGCTTTATTTGCCGAGTGTGATGTCTACATCACTGAAAATTTTAGAGAGAAATATCCTGACAACCTTCCCACAACGACAAAAGTCATTAACACTTGGCATGGGGTGGGTCTTAAGCATATTGAATTGGCACTTGGCCCAGAATCCATTTTAGCAGATAGTATTGTTCGCAAACATATCCGGAATTTTAAGCTTTACCGTAATCAGTCTTATTTCCTTGCCACCTCTCCTGCAATGGAAGATCACTTTATTCAAGATACCATTATAGAGCGGTCTCAAATTATCCGAGGGCCTTATCCTCGTAATATCGTTTATGGTCAGGTACAAAGTTATGATATTAATCAGCTGATCAATAAGTCCCATTACCGGAATGTTATTCTGTTCGCCCCCACCTATCGCATCAAAAAAATTAACGGGGTGTTGAGCGAACTGATACCGAGCTTTGACTTATTATCTGCTGCAATAGCAGAAAATAATGATCTACTGATCATTAAAGTCCACCCGTTTATGAGAAATGATCCCTATTTTCTTGAAATCCAGCAGCAGTATTCTGACTCAGAACATATTATGTTCTGGAACGAAAATTATGATATCTATGAAATCTTTCATCTGATTGATATTGCAATTATCGACTATTCAAGCATTTTTTATGATCTGCTTGAAGCCAATGTTAATAAGTTCATTCGATATATTCCCGACTATCAGGAATATTCAGATACTTTAGGATTTATCGGTGATTATTTCAAATTCACCAGTGGTGTGGTTTCAGACAGCTTTGAGCACCTGCTGCAAACACTTTCTCAAGAAATACCGCTAATTGAAAATAAAGATGAGCTACTGGAATATTTCTTTTCCTATTCTAAACAAAAGACTCTGGATCAGCTCATTGCAGAAATTGACCAGCTAAAGACATTCGCAGTCCAATATAAAGAATTACACAGCTTTGATGTATTCGACACACTGATTCACCGCAAAACACTTGCTCCATTTAGTATCTTTGCGCGTATGCAACAGCAGCTTACGCATTCAGAGCTAAATTTCCCGCAGATATTCAAAGACGACTGGGTGCAAATCAGGCATAAAGTCGAAATGGATGCGCGCGATATGTTTAGAAAAACAACGTTTGAGCGCAAAACCGATCAAATTGAAATTTCACTCGATTTGATTTATGAGCGCCTTCAAAATAATTATTTACTCACGGCTGAACAAACTGATTATTTAAAAACACTCGAAATTGAGAATGAAATTTCACATGCCGAGCCCATGCAGCCCCGTATTGAATTTCTGTTAAATCTGCAGGCGCAGGGACAGGATGTCATCTTGATTAGCGATATGTATCTTCCGGAAAGCGTGATTCGTACCATGTTGCATCAGGCGGATTCCCGTCTGGATAATATTCCGCTGTATCTGTCCAGCAGTACCGGTTATCAAAAATCAACAGGGAAAATCTACAAACATATTTTCTTTGAAAAAAAATATCAGTACGAAAAATGGGTGCATTATGGCGACAATGCACATGCAGATGGTGCAGTTCCAAGAAAATTTGCAATAGAAACCCGTGTACATCACATCGACAGCTTTATTCCATTTGAAAGCAGACTCATTCATTCTGCTCCAAATTCCTGTAAATACGAAGCATATCAGCTGGCTACGCTCATGCATCGTTATCGGCAGAATAAGTTAAGCTCTGATAGCAGTATCAGCAATTCTGAATTTGAAAAAAGCTATTATGCCTATGCCTATGCAGGTTCGCTTCTGGTGCCTTATATACACTGGACTATCCTTGATGCCCTAGAACGTGGTTATGAAACACTTTACTTTATTTCCCGTGATGGCCATTACCTGAAACTGATTGCTGATGCCCTGATTGAGAAGAATAGCTATCCAATAAAAACAAAATATATTTATGGCTCTCGCAAGGTGTGGCGCCTTCCCTCTTTCATCCATACAGTTGATGATGAAATGTTTGGCCCTTTTGGCAACTTTGTCGGTATGGACAGTTTTCAGGATCTGGTGCGAGCAAGCTATCTGTCCGAAGATGAACTTCTGGCACTTTTTCCTGAATTTGAAAGCTTGAAACAAGCTAGACATTTACGGGGCGAAACTGCTGAGAATATCCGCAAAACATTGTCCAACTCGGAAATTTACCGCCAAAAAATTCTGGCACTGGCAGCAGAAAAACGGGTTATCGTAAATCAATATTTACGTGAAAATATTGATTTTTCCGAAAAATTTGCTTTTGTAGAATTCTGGGGAAGAGGATATACCCAGGATACCTTTACTCGCCTGTTAACGGATGCAGCTGGGCACGAGCTTACCAATCCATTCTACTATATCCGTAGTTTCAGTCCTGAGACTGGCTCTAATCTTCGCCATAATTTCGTCCTGGCGCCTGTAAACTTCTCGTATTTTGAGC
This sequence comes from Acinetobacter sp. SFD, assembly GCF_001647575.1. NCBI lineage: Bacteria > Pseudomonadati > Pseudomonadota > Gammaproteobacteria > Moraxellales > Moraxellaceae > Acinetobacter > Acinetobacter sp. SFD. The sequence continues at coordinate 104,413 of NZ_LSZJ01000016.1, read as the reverse complement.
CTCTGTTTGCCAGTACCCCTTATGAAAGTATATCGGAATATCAAAGGGTCAATGAATCGGTGGAAGCAGTGATCGTACCAAGACTCAATGACTATCATGAGTTTTTCCAACAAGGCCTGATTGAATTCGCAGAAGATTATCTCAAGATCGAAACAGGAGAACCGGCCAGCTTTGCACGCATCTTGAATGAACATAGCTATACGTATCAGATGAAAGAGTCTAGTGACCAGTTCATTTGTAATGTCTTTGCCAAGTTAGAAGACAACATTTCAAGTTTTGGTGAAATGAAAGAATATGCGCCAGTTCTTTCCATCCAACAGCTTGAATCAGTCAGAGATAAAAAAGATCTGGATCAGCTCACCAGTTCTGCTGCGATTTCACTTTCCCGAAGTCATCAGGATGTTCGGGCTTATTATCAAAAAATCTTTCAAAAGATGAAATTACCCGCAGTGAATTCAACCGGGATTAAATATGTTTATCCGACGAATAATCTTGAAAACTATATTCGTGCTGTCGAATTCCCGATTCGGATAGTTGCCATCCAACGGAACTCCATATACTTAGATATCGGATTTCGTAAAGACTCCAAACGCCAGGATCAATATTTGGCACAAGGAGAAATCTTTGAGGTTATTGCGATTGAATGGCTCACCAATGGCATTCCACGTTTAGTGACCCAACAGGGTTATGTCACGGCACACAGAGATTGGGTACTGCCCTTAAAAGAAGCAGAAGGGATTTATGTTCGTAAGAATGCATTGGGCGAATATGAAGCCATAGCGCAACCTATCACCACCAAAGAGAAATTAAATACCATGAAAAACAAACATATTGAGCAACTGATGAGTCTTCTGGAAAAACCTTATAAAATCCTTAATAAAAATGGAGATTTTGAACATATACAGCGTAAGTGGGGCAAATTCACCCGTAATCCGCATCAATTCTTCGCTGATGCAAAGAATGAAAAACTGATTTTGCTCAAGCACTGTTTTGATGAAAATACCAAAGTAGGTAAAACCCTGACGGGATGGATCCGTCGCAATCTATAAACTTTATCCAAGTATTTTCTATATTTTAAACATCTCATATCAAGTTGATGAGGTGTTTAAAATTATCACTTTATTTAAAACTAAAAACTGATGAAAGAGATTAAATAAAATTTATATCAATATGGAATTCCTTCCGGTGTAACTTTATTTAAAAATACAGTATCAAAACTATTATTTAAATGACCAATATCTAAAGCTCTTCTCCCCTGACGATGTAATCTTGCAGACAGTACGGTTCCAGTCGGGCCAAGTGCTATCAAAAATATATCAATATGTTTTTTTCCAAGACATTTTGCGAGCAGTTGATCTATATCCTGATAGGCATTCTTATTTTTTGAAAGAATATATTCTGCATTTTCAATATTAGAAAAAATTGGGTGATTCGCAGTAAATCTGGAATTTTCACCCGATATAAAACAGATTTTTTTGTCATTCCAGATTGATTTCCACAAGGTAACCATTTCTTGACCATAAAAATAAAAAGCCTCAGGTCTGGTAATCATGGCATCACCAATACGATTCTGCTGCAGATAAAACTTGCACTTTGGCCAGTATATCGGCCAAAAATTTTGCCAGAATTTATCTTCAATGAGCAAACTAGGATAACAGACCAGTAAGCCAGTATTCTCACGACTGATTTCTCTGAGTTCCTGCATCAATTTCCAGTCATGTTTTTGAAAACCGCATCCGTTGGTGGTCACCATGCAACGAATTTCACCATCACCAAATCTGGCAATACTCAGCTCCTGTTCTTTGACCATGACTAAGGTATCACGTAATGTTAAATATTTATCCTTTAAGCTATTTGCCATATCTAGATAAATATCATTCAAATACTTATTTGAAGTAACTTGATTAATATTTATTAACTTACTATTTATACTTTTAAGCAAATAAACTTCATTACTGCTATGTTCTAATAACTGATTAATAATTTGTCTGATTATTTCTACAATATTATCTTTATCACTTAAAGCTAAAAAATCAACCAGCAACTGATTATTAGAAAAAATTTTTGTTTTATGATTTATTTTGCAGTTGAAATGCTGGCAGATATTTTCCCAGCTATTATCATTTCTGAATACTAGGAAAATTTCTTTTTTTTCATTAACATCCAAGGCAAAGTAAATATCATCTTTTTTAATATTAACATAAACTACTTCATTCCTATATATTTCTACTTTTTCTATAAATTGTTCTTTTAGTAAATTTAGCTGCAAAAGTCTATGCATTTCATTTAATTTCATTACATTTTCCTGTATGAAAGTTAAATCAGAGAAAATATTATATTACTTAAAAAACCAAAATTAGATTTAATATATAAATTCTCTGATTTAATAATTTTTATTTTTTAGATACATTTATTTTTATTATATGTTTTAAAAATAACTTTAAATTAACCTTATATTAAAGATCTCCCATGCTTTAACCTCTTTTGCACCCAACTTGAACTCACCCTTCGGGGTCGCAGTAAAATACTGACCATTCTCATAGGCTATACTTATTTGATAATTAATGATGTCATGCAGTTCCAGTTTAAAAAACATTGCCTTCTTAAAAGGATAAGCGACTAAGCGTCCTCTCTTGTCGGTATATAAATATATAACGTTATTAAATTTCTCTACAAACAAATAGCAGACTTTCTGATCAAAATCATAAGCCACCTGCACAAAACTGAGATGAGGCTCTAACTCTTCAGAAAGTGTAGCAAGTTCACATTGTTCTGTTAAATCATTATAGACAAGCGCTGTATGATGGGTCGTGATCAATATTCTTTTATCAAAATTTCCCGCTGTATGCATATCGATCCTATCGATTAGATACAAATCACAGCCTTTTTTTAAATTCTCACTATCAATCACATGCATTAATTTATATGCATCTGACAGGCCCTTTTCTCCATCTTTATTATAGCGGTCTTTGAGATTTTCCAGTCTTCTGACTGACGGTCCGTCCAGATATTTGACATTAAAATTCTTATTTATACGATTCAAGGTCTTTTGTATAAAAAAATGAACGGTCAATGCCTCAAAATGTAATAGCTTAAAATCCTCGACAATATAATTTGTTTTCAATGTAATATCGATGGGATTAAAATTATGTAAGCCAGGCCATTTGAGTGGCTCATCTGCCCGGAAAAAGCATTTACCTGATACGTGACCAAACAATCCTGCCTTATGTATCAGACCCTCAGGATAAACTTCATTCCAGAAAAATACATCACTACGTTTGGTATGATGCTTAAAATATGGGGTTGCGAATACGTCTTGATAGGTTAGAGGTGCATGATTGAGATAGATCGCTTCAAAAGGCTTAATCCGCAGTGAAAAAATATTATCAGGTATGCTATCCAGAATTCTGCTGATCTTTCTTTCAGAATAGATAAACTCATCAATATCTACACATGCTAACCATTTCACCTTGGTTTTGGTCAGGGCATGTATTACATTATGACTTTGTCTGTCTTCTACCCCATCCGGCCTACCCACGAAGTCCAGATTTTTAAATTTATAATCAATATTCCAGAAAGCCTCATCACATACCTGTATATCTATCTGACTATTATCAGAATAGAGATCCTGGATATACCGATCAGCAGGATCATCCAGATAGATAAACATTTCAGATGCACCCAGCTTAAGATAATGCTGAATAAACACATCTATTAATTCTGGATCTGCTTTTACTGTTACGACTACTGACCAGTTTGACATTTTTATACACTTTAAAATTATTATGTTTAATATTTGAATTGCTCAGCCTGTCTCCAGTTTTAGAGGCAGGCTAATCATTAAAGATCCAACGCGACTTTGGCAGCCACTGCAATCTGATAGATCACCTGGGTGATCCCACGCGTCATCTCGATACCTTTGGTCTGGGCTTTCGGCAGCACTAGAATCTCGTCGCCCTGCTGGATTTTTGCAGTTTTACTGACCAGCTCTGCTCTACCATTCTGCCGGATCACAATCACTTTGGATTTATTCGATTTCTGGCTAAAACCGCCCACCTGCTCGATATAATCCCTAGCATTCAGTCCGTTACTGTATTCAATCCCGTTCGGGAAAGCAACTTCGCCATGTACCATGATGACCGAGGTTTTTTCCGGAATATAGAGGATATCGCCCTGTTCCAGGATCACATTCTGAAAAGAATCCGGATTGAGAACCACCTGTCCTTTAGGCTGCACCTGACGTGCTTTGACGATGAACTGCTTGACCAGTTCTGCATCACGCAAGCGTAAGGTGGCTTCTTCCTGGGTACTGGAGCGGGCATTGAAGGTGGTTTCCTCCAGCTTGTCCAGGGCAACATTCAGCATCTCTTTTTGTCGTGTGGCCACAGAGGCACGGTAAAGCTGTAAGGACTCGACTTCAGCCAAAGCATTAGGCTGCAGTTGTACCAGCACATCTCCGAGTCTGGCACCATAGGGCAATACAATGGCATGGGCACCATTATGTGCACCGTCAATCCGTACCTGAATAGTGCCTGCATAGCGGTCAGCTGTTACCGTAACCACATCACCATCTTCAACCGTGATATTCGGTGCCTGACTCAGCGAATAATATTCACTGCGGTATTCTGTACCCTGCCGACGCTGAATGCTGACATTGGTCGCGCCCGGTTTGAGTTTGGCAAAAGTCAGGGCCTGAGCCAGTGTGATGGCTGGAGAATTAAACTCAAAATCATTCTGGTTATAGACTTCACCCGAAACATTGAAGGTATGGGTTCGCTGTCCTACCACAATCACATCACCATCGCGAAAGGAAAAAGGCTGAATCTGGCCTTGTAACAGGAAATCATACAAGTCGACCTGCTGCACGGTCCGGCCATTGCGCAGCACCTTGATATTGATATAACTGCCACGTTCCGGATCTACTCCGCCAGCACGGTCCAGGTAAGCAATCACGCTATCATTGGACACACCACCATAATTCCCGGGCTGATTGACAAAGCCGGTAACCATGACTTTGACTGGCTGGGCTTGTTCCAGCGCTGCATATACGCCTACATTCGAGACATAAATACGCCGTACCTGTGCTTCAACTACCGATTGCAGATTACCGTTTCGAACACCGGCAACCCTGACCGGGCCTACATTGGGAATAAAAATATTGCCTTGGGGATCGACGGTTTGTGTGCCATTAAACTGATAGGCGCCCCATAGACGTAAATTGATATTGTCGCCTGGATTAATCTGATAACTGCTATTAAACGTCGAGCCTGCCGTAGAGGCAAAAGCCCCCTTAAAGAGCTGCGAACCAAACATCCGGTTTACTGTCGGGTATTTCATCGAGCTACCGGGAGAAAGCTCAACGATCGATTGACTATTCAGCAGCGTATTATTATTGGTACTGGCTGGCGCCAGATTTAGACTATTCAAATCCTGAGAGATTTCAGTAGGCAGCAGGCTGGAATCCAATGCATAGGTTTGTGCCGCACATGCCAATGATAAAACTGATAATAAAGCAATTTTTTTCATAATTTATTCCCTGTGCTCACGGATAATGGAATGGATCAGCAAGCCAATACCAAAAATGATATTCAATAACAGAAATGAGGTCAGGCTGATATACACTTTGCGTGGATATAAAGCTTCCTGCGCCAAACGCGGGGTGGAAATCACGATCAGCTTCTTCAGTTTACGTGAGGCTTCCAAACGCGCTTTTTCCAAAGAAACCAGGGAAATTTTATAAAGATCCGCTGCAAATTCGACTTGTGCTTTGAGTGCCTCAAAATCGGCAACATTTTTATTCAGCTTTAAATTATTCGGTGAAGTCAGTTTGGCATTTTCGGTATTGATCTGCTGTTGCAAGGCGGCAATCTGGCTACGTACAGCGATCACCTGGGCGGCTTCCGGGGTCAGGTAACTCAGCAAGGTGCGCTCTTCGGTTTTCAGTTGCGCCAGGCTACTTTGCAGACCTGCAATCAGTGTCGCTACCGCTTTGGCCTGTAATTCAGGATCGAAAATTTCATTTTCATTTTGATATTGAAGGACAGCCCGACGTGCCTGATCTAGCTGTGTAGCGGCATCGCTATACTGTTGCTGGGCAAAGACCTGCTGTTCTTCCGCGATGGCTTGCGAGATTTCATTAATGAAAGCATCACTCTGCTTCAGCAGTTCCTGATTCAGTTTCAATGAAAATTCTGGTGAAAAGCCCTGATCATGCACATGCAGCATCATGGTTTTTTCATCCAGTTCAACCTTGATCATCTTATTAAAGTATTTCACCAGATCTTCAATCGGTGCATCCTTGGGCAGGGCAAAGATCGGGTCATGGACGGATGAAAATTCTTCACGCAAATTCAGGGTCTGATCCAGTTTCTCAATCATGTCGCGCGAAGTAATGTACTCTTTAAGAATCTGTGAATCTTCACGGCTGGTATTGGGCATTCCCAGCAAAGCACCGATTCCTGAGGCATCTGCCACCGGGGTATCGGCGACCTGCTTTACCAGGACGATGGAAGAAGACTGGTAACGGTCTTTGGCAAAGGCGAACAGATAAATGACTATGATCACCACCGGGATCAGGACACAGCAGGTATAGGCGACCCAGAGTCGCTTATTTATTTTAGCTTGCATACGCTTTATAGACCTCTACTGCATCTTGCACATTATCAAAATATTCCGCCTGGCCATCTCGCACCAGAAAGGCAACATCACAATTACGGGTTAAATCTTTCAAGTCATGAGAGACCATAATAATATTTGAGTTTTCTTTGAGTTCATCGAGCAAAGCCTGACTTTTCTTGCGAAAAGAAGCATCCCCCACTGCACCGGCTTCATCCAGCAGATAATAATCAAAATTAAACGCCATGCTTAAACCGAAACCGATCCGGCCGCGCATGCCGCTCGAATAGCTTTTCATCGGCATATCGAAGTATTTACCAATTTCGGCAAACTCTTCAACGAACTTGACTACATGTTCAACTTCATCATGATGACTCACATAAAGTCTGGCCACAAAGCGTACATTTTGCCGGGCAGTCAGGCTGCCCTGAAACCCCCCGGACAATGCCACCGGCCAGGAAATGGTTTTATTGGTGATTACCTTGCCTGAATCGGCATAGTCAATTCCACCAATCACACGCAGCAAGGTACTCTTACCTGCACCGTTTTTCCCCAACAAGGCCACGCTTTTATTTTCCGGTAAAACTGCATTTAAATCTTTAAACACATAATGCCGTCCTTTGGGTGTGGCGTATGATTTTGTTAGATTTTTTAATTCAATCATTTTGATTTCACCATATGGCGTTCAAAGCGTTTATATAATAATAATCCGATGAATAAGGAGACAATGATCCATATGACAAAGTAACTCAAACTGATTCCGGGCACTAAACTATAAGTCGGCGCAACCGCATGGCGCATTAATTCGAAGATATGAATCAACGGGTTATAGAGTAAATATTCGCGATATTCGACTGGAACAATATGGATGGAATATAAAATCCCGGACAGGAAATAAAGAATTAAAAAGAACACCGAAAGAAACTTGTTCAGTTCCCTGGAAAAATCACCAATCACGATAAAAATCAGGCTACATGCCGTCATGAATAGAAATAACAGCACCCAGTAACCCAAAAGCTCAGGAATGTGTTCAAAACTGATGCTGTAACCAAACCACACAAATGCCGCGGTAAATGCAACATATGCAGTAAATTTAAGCAGAAATTCAAGAACATTCCGTGCCAGTAAGGCATCGATCGGTTTGACCGGACGGTAGCTGAATAATCCCCGGTTGGATTCGGTGGCACTGATCGCCAGGGTAACCCCTGTCCTGAACATAAAGAATGGAATAATGCCGTTAATCAAAAAAACCGGATAATCCATACCCGGCAAGGTCCTCTGCATGAGCGTACCAAACAGCACCACCATAATCCCGATGGTCAGCAGAGGCTCGAGAAAGACCCATAAATATCCCAAACGGTATTGACCAAAGCGGGTTTGTAACTCCCGAAGCAATAATGCACGTATAGATGCATACATCACTTGTAAACCACCTCGAGCTTTAAGCCGCGGGAGTTTTTTTAAGGGCATCTGTGACTGTGATTCCATTATTATTACTTGTAAATTTTTTATGTAAAATTTTCACTATCATACAGCGATCAATAGGCAGAAGAAAGTTAAACTCCTGAAAATATCTCTCACCATACTTAAGTTGTAGAAGGCCAGATTGAATAACAGATCGGCTTTATTTCCAGAGCAATCAGGAGTGCTTAGTACCATCCCATATGCATTCTCTAACTGAAACCCAACCCTACTTATTTACTGGTGAGAACGGCAGGATCAGTGGCACGCTTATTACCCACTTTCTTCCAGGGATTATTGCGCTGGAATTTCTTTTCCATAAAGTCCAGACCTGCCCAATATAAAGGCACTAAATTTGACTTCAGAAAGGGCAAGGAAAGTGGATCACCCCCCAACCAAGGCATAAATGGATTTCGACGTGCATAGGCCCATAGCTCAATCCTGACTGAAGGTTTGAGACTCTTTGCTCTGGCATGAAAACCATAGGTATCTGCAATCACCAGGGTATTTGCTTTTACAGCAAAAGCTTGCGGTTTTACATAGCCTAATTCCAGTATTTCACTTTCAGAGACTCGAAAAGAGCCTCGGCGGGTCATCACGTCAGTTTTTGCTGTGATTGCTTCAGATTTCTGCTGCTCCCAGTTCAATCGTGCAGGATTTAACAGATGCGAGCCGGGTACATACACAAACGGACCTTCATCTGCAGCGACATCTTCTAGAAATAACCAGGCTTTTGCACTAGGGTGAAAAGTATCACTGTGTAAATTCGTTTGCGGATCCGCTTTGGCTTTTCTGACATGCGAAAAGATGACTTGCAGATAAGAGATGGGCTGAACTTTAAAGCTGGCCACATAATTCAGCAGGTTTCTCCATTTCGCTGAATGCAGGAATTGTCGGGTTACCGGCATGTGCTTCAAGGTTTTGCCATCCAATGCCATACGGCGTGTTACCGTGTCCCCCTGTAAGGTTTCCCGTGTGTCCAGAGGCGTGGTCAATAATTCCTGTTTTAATTGCGAAAACTCTTCTGCAGCTAAAAAGTTTTCTCTGAATATAAACCCGTTTTTTTGAAAATTTTCAACGTCTGCGGGATGAATGAACTTCGCTAACTTTGATCTGCGTTGAGCTGCCATTTGTGCAGCAAACTGCACTCGAAAACGGTGTAAGCCGAGTTGGTTTAATCTGGAGTTTCCCAAGACAGAATTGGCTTCAAAGGATTTAGACTGCGTGAACAAAGCCATACTATCTAAGATAAATTTGCTTGGGGAGTGAATAAACATCTTGCCTAGTTCCTGAGCCACAGCTATTTTTTTTTGTTTTTTCTGGTCCAGTTTTTTAATATTTTCAAAAATATTTTTTTTAAATAAATTCAATGGAAGTAGCCTTATTCTATACTTGATTCATATTTGGAAAAATTATAACTAAAAACAAAGTTGTCCGTTAATACTTCTCTTCTCTCATTTACACCCGAACCCTTAAGCCTCTAATAAAATTGTCTTTATCTTTTTAAGCTGGAAGTCTGAGGTTGCAGTCTACTTTGCCTGCTTCAGCTGTAAGGCCCTGATCTTTTTTATGAGGGTTATTTTTATATTCGAACTCTTTCATCCACATTTTTCAAACATTAAAAAATTTTCAAGGGAGCCCCTTCTTGCGGAAACAAGAAGAGGCTTTAAATACTATTTAAAATAGTAATGTATGATTATTTCCTGATTAATCAAACAATCCTATTCTTGCCCGGGCATCAAATAAACTCAGGCTAGCACAGCAAAATTTATTTGACCTCATTAAAAGGTGCTTCGCTTATAATCACGGTATTTTGGCGTCCAGAAATTACGCTCAATTGCCTGCTGTAAGCTTTCCACACTGACTTTCGGTGCTACCCCGTCTTCAATCGCAGCAAGCGCTACTTTTAATGCAATCTGCTTTGAAATAGTCTGCAAACTATCTAGACTTGGCAGTAAATCTGCCTGAGGATCTTGCAGTTTTGGTGAACAATCAGCCAAAGCATTACTGGAAGCTATCAACATATTATCTGTCACACGCTTGGCACCCGAAGCAATCACTCCCAAACCTATACCCGGAAAAATATAAGAATTATTACACTGGGAAATATGATGGATCTGCCCCTGATAATTCACGGGAGCAAATGGGCTGCCCGTCGCAATCAGAGCCCTGCCCTGGGTCCATTGCAAAATATCTGCCGGCACGGCTTCTACCTGGGAGGTCGGATTCGACAGGGGGAAAATAATTGGTTGCATACTGTTTTCAGCCATGGCTTCAATCACTTCCTGAGTGAATAAACCGGGCTGTCCTGACACCCCAATCAGTACCGTCGGTTTGGCGCGCTTGACTACTTCCAGCAGAGAAATCATGCGTTCGGTATCTGCCCAGTTTTCTACATTTTCAAGCGGCTGTGCCAGTTTACGCTGGAAGTTCAGTAAATTCGGCTGATTTTCAGTAATCAGACCAAAGCGGTCGACCATAAATATGCGTGCACGCGCTTCAGCATCACTCAAGCCTTCAGCCACCATTTGCTTGATGATCTGTTCTGCAATCCCGCAACCAGCCGAACCTGCACCCAGGAATGCAACGACCTGATCTTTAAGCTGCTTGCCTGCTGCGCGCGAAGCAGCAATCAGACTACCGACAGACACCGCAGCGGTTCCTTGGATATCATCATTAAAACAGCAGATCCGATCACGGTATTTTTCCAGCAAAGGCATGGCATTTTTCTGGGCAAAGTCTTCAAACTGGATCAAGGCATCAGGCCAACGCTGTTGAATCGCCTGAATCACGGTCTCGACAAAAGCATAATATTCATCGCCGCTGATCCGCGGTTGGCGCCAGCCCATATAAATCGGGTCACTCAACAGTAGCTGATTATTGGTGCCGACATCGAGGGTAATAGGCAAGGTATAAGCCGGACTGATCCCGCCACATGCGGTGTAGAGCGCCAGTTTGCCAATGGGAATCCCCATGCCGCCAATGCCCTGATCTCCAAGACCCAGAATGCGCTCACCGTCCGTAATAACAATAACTTTCACATTTCTTTTACTAATATTGTGAATAATCTGGTCGATCTGGTCACGGTCCGGATAGGAAATAAAAATTCCGCGGTGACGGCGATAAATGTCAGAAAAGTGCTGACATGCCTCACCTACCGTTGGAGTATAAATAATCGGCATCATCTCGCTAAGATGATGTTCAATCAGATGGTAAAACAGGGTCTCATTGGTATCCTGGATATTCCGCAGATAAATATGCTTGTTAATATCACTGTTAAACGCACTATATTGCTGATAAGAACGCTGACTTTGTTCCTCAATCGTTTCGGTAACATGAGGAATCAAGCCATGTAAATTAAAACTTCTGCGCTCTTCTTCAGAAAATGCAGAGCCTTTATTGAGTAAAGGGAGTTCTAACAGAGTATTTCCAGCATAAGGAATATATAAGGGGCGCTTACTGTTCAAATTTTCTCTGGGCATTCTTTAACTCATCTAATCAATTGTCGGCAATCCTGCCAAAATAATCACATCACTTTGCTTATTTTATATAGCTTAGCCTGATTCTGAGCGGTTAGGTCATTTAGTAAATTGATAATACTTTTAGCAGGATTTTATAATCTGATAACACTCATTGTCCCGCATAGGTTCGGGGCTGATTTTAAAATGAACCGGTATTGGTATTATTAATTCAAGTGAGCAGCAAGTTCCGTTTGACAAAAAACTGCAGCTCATCAAGGATAAAGTATAATTTCAAGAAAACGATGAGTATAACAATGAGTGAACTACAGCCCCTTTATCAGCCCGATATCCTAGGGACAGGTTATGAGCAAGCGACCTTGAACTTTCCCGACGATTATGAGGGCAAGGTAGTCGCCACGCTGATCCGTAAAAAAGCGGCACAACCTACATCCAAAGCAGTTTTATATATTCACGGATTTATTGACTATTTTTTTCAGACTGAAATGACAGAGCGTTTTAATCAGCAAGGCTTTGATTTTTATGCGCTGGATTTGAGAAAATACGGCCGTTCGATTCTGCCGCATCAAAAATATTATAACGTGCATGATCTGTCTGAATATGATGCAGAAATTACCCAGGCGCTCGACATTATAGCAGCAGAGGGCCACGATGCTGCCCTGCTCTGTGGTCATTCTACCGGTGGTCTGATTACGACCTTATATGCAGCGCACCATCCGCAGCACCCCTTAATCAAAGCACTTTGGGTCAATAGTCCATTTTATGACTTCAACATGAACCCGATCAAACGCGCGCTGGGTCTCCCCCAGCTAAGCAGGCTGGCTAAAACCTTCCCGAATCTTAAATTTCCAAGTGAGTTAAACAAGTGGTATACCGCCAGTCTGCACAAGGACTTAAAAGGAGAATGGGACTTCAATCTGGACTGGAAAAAGACCCGTTACCCTAGAGTAAGGATCAGTTTTGTTCGTGCCATTCATGAGGCACAAAAGGAAATTCATCGCGGTGTTCAGATTGATATTCCGGTACTGGTCATGCATTCGCACCAAACGCTCAATCCTAAAAAATGGGGCAAAGCAGCACAGAGCAGTGATGTAATTTTAGGCATTAAAGACATTCAGAAATATGCCAAAAAAATCAAAGGTGATGTCACGGTTCTGAGTATTCAGAACGGTTTACATGATCTGGTACTTTCAGAGAAATCAGTACGTGAGCAGGTTTATCAGCAGCTGTTTCAGTGGCTGCATGACCAAGGCCTTTAAACACTTTAAATAAAGCAGCGAGGAGAAATGAAAATTTCATTCGTTTCTCCATTTTGGCTGTCTGGTAAAACCCGCACTATGGTGGGAATGTAAGCAAATACATTGAAAATATGCCAATCTTTCGACATTTTAAACTTCCATAACTCATTGTTTTTAAATTTAAGATTTGAGAATTTATAGCTTTTATTTCTCTAACGCTTGTCTCCAAATATTGTCTTTTGTAGCAAGCCTGTAAACAAACAACCGTCCGTCTTGTTCCCTCTTTATAGTAGAGCTGAATGCAGAAGCGCCTATATTTTTTGATCAGCAAAATGCGCTCAGCCTGCACCACTAACAATCATATAAAGGAATAGATTATGCGTTATGCAGATCCCAATACTGACGGTTCAAAAATTCAATTTAAAGCACAATACGATAATTTCATTGGCGGCGAATGGGTCGCCCCGGTCAAAGGCGAATACTTTGACAACATCTCTCCGGTAGATGGCAAGGTCTTTACCAAAGTGCCGCGTTCCTCTGTAGAAGACATTGAATTGGCGCTTGATGCAGCGCATAAAGCCAAAGAGCAATGGAACCGGTCATCGCCGACCACCCGCTCCAATATTCTGTTGAAAATTGCAGATCGTCTGGAACAAAATCTGGAAATGCTGGCCGTGGCTGAAACCTGGGACAATGGTAAGCCAGTCCGCGAAACACTGGCTGCCGATATTCCTCTGGCCATTGACCATTTCCGTTACTTTGCTGGCTGTATCCGCGCGCAGGAAGGCGGTATTTCCGAAATTGATGAAGATACCATTGCCTATCATTTCCATGAGCCGTTGGGCGTCGTGGGTCAGATTATCCCGTGGAACTTCCCGATTCTGATGGCTGCCTGGAAACTGGCACCTGCTCTGGCTGCGGGTAACTGTATTGTGCTGAAACCTGCGGAACAGACTCCGGTCAGTATTCTGGTGCTGGCTGAACTGATTCAGGACATTTTGCCACCGGGCGTGTTGAATATCGTCAATGGCTATGGGGTTGAGGTGGGTCGTCCACTGGCGACCAATCCCCGTATTGCCAAGATTGCCTTTACCGGCTCGACCGCAGTGGGTCAGCTGATCATGCAATATGCCACCGAAAATATTATTCCGGTGACCCTCGAGCTGGGCGGCAAATCCCCAAATCTGTTCTTTGCCGACATCATGGATCAGGAAGATGACTATCTGGATAAAGCGCTGGAAGGCTTTGCCATGTTTGCCCTGAATCAGGGTGAAATCTGTACCTGCCCTTCCCGTGCCTTGGTACAGGAAAGCATTGCAGATCAATTCTTGGAACGCGCGGTTGAGCGTGTGAAGCGCATTAAAACCGGTCATCCACTCGATACCGACACCATGATTGGCGCGCAAGCCTCACAGGAACAGCAGGACAAGATTCTGGGCTGTATTGCCACTGGCCGTGAAGAAGGTGCACAAATCCTCACCGGTGGTGAAGCACGTCAGGAAGTGGGTCAAGGTTTCTATATTGAACCGACCATCTTTAAAGGCACCAATGACATGAAGACCTTCCAGGAAGAAATCTTCGGGCCTGTACTGGCTGTGACCACCTTTAAAGACTTTGATGATGCGATCAAGATCGCCAACGATACAATTTATGGACTCGGTGCCGGGGTCTGGTCACGCTCAGCACATACTTCCTACCGTGCCGGTCGCGCCATTCAGGCGGGTCGGGTCTGGACCAACTGTTATCATATCTATCCTGCGCATGCGGCTTTCGGTGGCTATAAAAAATCCGGGATTGGCCGTGAGAACCACAAAATGATGCTGGATCATTATCAGCAAACCAAAAACCTGCTGGTGAGCTATTCAACCAAGCCTGCCGGTTTTTTCTAAAAAATAAAGTCAATCTAAAGCGGGCTTCGGTTCGCTTTTGATCCCCTGATCTTCATTTTTTAATATCAGGTAAAAATTTTCTGCTATTTCCCTGCCTGCTCCTGTCAGTCCAGCTTCAAAATTCTACTGGCTGAACCAGTGAGGATAAAACCTGGGTAAAACATCTGCCGAATGTCTGCACTTATATTAACTTCACCTAAGTTTCTCATTTTTTATGCTTTTTGTTTGTTCAAAAATTCCGCATAAAGTTCAGGCTTTCATTTAAAGTTGGCTTTTCATGTTTATTAAGACTGTGTATAACAATGGACCACTAGAGGGAAAACAATAAGCATAGGCAAAATTGCGCAAAAAGCGTTAGACTATGTACCCAATAATGTCATGATTCGGTCTGATCAAGATCAAAAAAGAAGGTGAAGGTTGATGCCGCTCAATACTGTTGAAGAGCTTGTAGCAGATATCCGTGCAGGAAAAATGGTCATCCTGATGGATGATGAAGATCGTGAAAATGAAGGTGACCTGGTCATTGCTGCCACGCACGTACGTCCTGAAGACATCAACTTCATGATCACCCATGCACGCGGTCTGGTCTGCCTGACTTTAAGTAAAGAGCGTTGCCAGCAGTTAAATCTGCCGTTGATGGTAGATGCCAACGGTGCTCAGCATGGAACCAATTTCACCCTGTCGATTGAAGCAGCCAAAGGTATTTCTACCGGTATTTCTCCGGCTGAACGTGCGCACACGATTCAAACTGCAGTGGCTGCCCACGCCAAACCGGCAGATATTGTACAGCCAGGACACATCTTCCCGTTGATGGCGCAACCAGGCGGTGTATTGCACCGTGCCGGGCACACCGAGGCAGGTTGTGACCTTTCCCGTTTAGCAGGACTGGAACCCGCATCAGTCATTTGTGAAATCATTAATGAAGATGGCACCATGGCGCGCCGTCCGGATCTGGAAGTCTTTGCTGAAAAGCATGGCCTGAAAATCGGAACGATTGCCGACCTGATTCATTACCGCATGACCAATGAACAAACGGTTGAGCGTATCGATCAGCAAAGTATTGATACTGAATACGGCAGCTTTGACCTGTACCGCTATCGTGAACTGGGTAATCCGGATATCCATCTGGCCTTGGTCAAAGGTGAGCCTAAAGAGGGCGTGACCACAGTGCGTGTACATGGTTTTAACCCGACCCGCGACTTGCTCAAACTGAAAAAACAGGATGGCGAGCCAGCCTGGAACCTGGATCGTGCCCTGAAAGAAATTTCCAATAGTGATCGTGGTGTCCTGGTCTGGATTGGCCAACGTCATTTACAGGATTTGGGCCCGGCATTAGATACCCTGAAAACACCAAAAAATGTAAAATCAAATTCTGCACTGTCTCAGCAGTATCAGACCATTGGTGTGGGTGCACAAATTTTGCGTGATCTAGGCGTTGAAAAAATGAAGCTGCTGAGCTCTCCATTACGTTTCAATGCCCTGTCAGGCTTTAACTTAGAAGTGGTGGAATACATCACCGCACAACAAACATCTTAAGAAATCATCGAGGTTGTTATGGCAGTTCGCCGTATTGAAGGTATGTTACATCTCGCGAACGAAGACCGTTATGCGATTTTAGTTGGTCGTTTTAACAGCTTTGTGGTTGAACATCTGTTAGAAGGTGCTATTGATACATTGAAACGTCATGGTGTATCAGAGGATAATATCACTGTTGTTCATGCACCTGGTGCCTGGGAGCTTCCTGTGGTTGCGAAAAAACTGGCAGCTTCAGATCGTTTCGATGCCATCATTGCGCTTGGCGCTGTGATTCGTGGCAGCACGCCTCACTTCGATTTCGTTGCAGGCGAATGTGCCAAAGGTTTGGGCGTTGTTGGCCTGGACACTGGCTTGCCTGTCATTAACGGTGTACTCACTACGGATAGTATTGAACAAGCGATTGAACGCTCTGGAACAAAAGCAGGCAATAAAGGTAGCGAAGCTGCCCTGACTGCGATTGAAATGGTTAACTTGTTAAAGGCTATTTAACGCTATGTCGCAAACACTTCAAGCAACTTATGCAGCAAAACGTAAAGCACGTCGCTTTGCTGTACAAGGAATTTATGAATGGCAGATGAGCCACAATCCGGTGCATGAGATTGAAGCACGTACGCGTGTGGAAAATGCCATGCACAAAGTGGATCTGAGCTATTATCATGAATTGTTGACTCAAGTGGTTGCCAATCATGAAGAGCTGGATGCGCTCTTGGTTCCGGTACTTGATCGCGAACTTTCAGCACTGGATGGTGTTGAGCTTGCAACCCTTCGTCTAGGCGCTTATGAACTCAAGGAACATCTTGAGATTCCATATCGCGTGGTTCTGGATGAAGCAATCGAACTGGCTAAACATTTTGGCGGTGCTGACAGCCATAAATACATCAACGGTGTATTGGATCGTTTAGCGACAACCTTGCGTGCAGCAGAAAAACAGCAGTCTAACTAATAGCGTAGATATGTTGGATGGCTGAATTTTCGATTATCGACACCTATTTCAATCGCAAGAATGCCAATTCTGTCGATTTAGGCGTCGGTGACGATTCAGCCTTGCTCACCCCCCCGCCTCAGCAACAACTGGTCATCTGTGCCGACACTCTGGTTGCTGGACGCCATTTTCCAATAGACACCAATCCGCATGCGATTGGCTGGAAAGCCGTGGCTGTCAATTTATCTGATATTGCCGCGATGGGCGCAACTCCACACAGTATTTTACTCGCATTGAGCCTACCCCAGATTGATCATGACTGGCTAAAAGCTTTTAGTCAGGGCCTATATGATTGCTGCGATCAATTTGGGGTGAGTTTAATCGGTGGTGATACCACTCAAAGTCCTCATTTAACCCTGTCTGTCACTGCATTAGGCTGGGTTGATATTGGCCAGGCTGTGCCACGCTCAGGGGCCAAACCGGGTGATCTGGTCTGTGTCAGCGGCACCGTTGGAGATGCGGCTTTTGCACTACAGCATCTTGGCCATCCGCTACAGCAACGTCTGGACTATCCAACGCCACGCTGTCAGCTTGGTGCTGCTCTAAAGGGACTGGCCCATAGCATGATTGATGTCTCGGATGGTTTGGCTCAAGATCTTGGACATATTCTCAAAGCTTCTCAAGTCGGTGCCAGGCTGCAACTTGAAAACCTGCCAATCAGTCCTGCCTTGCAGGCATTAGACGATGCACAAAAATGGCAGTATGCACTGGCAGGTGGTGACGATTATGAATTATGTTTTACAATAAGCCCGCAAAATTACGAAAAATTATTGCAAAAACAACTTGATGTTTCGATTAGTATGATCGGCACAATTCAGCAGCAAGACGGCTTAACTTTTGAAAAAGATGGCACAGACCATTTATTTCAATTTAATGGGTATCAACATTTTGCATAAACCTGCGATCAATTTTAAAGCCATGTCATGGACCGACCGACTGATTGTATTTAGTGGGGTAGGATTTGGTTCTGGCCTCATTCCCAAAGCACCAGGTACTTTCGGTTCGGCCTTTGCACTTTTATTTATCCCTATCTGGCTGCATCTTGGTTTTTTAAACAGTGTTTTTGCCATTGCTATCATGTCCCTGATTGGCATATATATCTGCGGACATACTGCCAAGGTTATGGGAGTTCATGATGATGGCCGCATCGTCTGGGATGAATTTGCCGGACAATCTATTACCTTCTTACCACTGATTTATTTAGGTCAGATGAACTGGTTATGGTTGCTGGTCGGTTTTGCCCTGTTCAGATTATTTGATATCTGGAAACCCTGGCCGATCCGGGTGGTTGACCGACAGGTCGACGGAGGCTTTGGCATTATGCTGGATGATATTATTGCCGGTCTTTGGGCTGCTCTTTATATTTTGCTTTATTTTTACTTCATCGTGGCATAAGCCATATTTAGGATTAGAACATGTCAACGACTGTTATTATTCTTGCTGCAGGTAAAGGAACGCGCATGCGCTCTAGCTTACCGAAAGTATTACAACCCCTTGCAGGACGTCCTTTACTGGGTCATGTCATTGAAACGGCAAAAAAATTAAACGCAGATAATATTATTACCATTTATGGTCACGGCGGTGATCGGGTTCAGTCAGCATTTACACAACACGCTATTAAATGGGTAGAACAGGCTGAACAGCTCGGTACCGGTCATGCAGTGCAAATGACCCTGCCTGTCCTGCCTCAAGATGGCGTATCACTGATCCTCTCCGGTGATGTACCCTGTATTAATCCTGTGACCTTGCAAAAATTACTCGATGCCACTACAGCAACCGGCATTGGTCTGGTAACCCTTACCCTGCCAGATGCCAGTGGTTATGGTCGTATTGTCCGTGAAAATGGTGAAATCCAGGCCATTGTGGAGCACAAGGATGCTTCCGAAGAACAGCGTCAGATCAAGGAAATCAATACCGGTATTTATGCCGTCAGCAATGCTAAATTACATGAATGGTTGCCAAATTTAAGCAATGACAATGCGCAGGGTGAATATTACCTGACTGATATTGTCGCGATGGCTTTGGCAGATGGTATGCAAGTTGCATCGGTAGAACCTGAGCAGGCTTTTGAAGTTGAAGGGGTAAATGACCGTGTACAGCTCGCTGCTTTAGAGCGTCAGTTCCAGTCTTATCAAGCCAAACAGCTAATGCAGCAAGGTGTACATCTGGTTGATCCTAGCCGCTTTGACCTGCGTGGCAATTTAACTGTCGGCCAGGATGTCCGCATTGATATCAATGTGATTATCGAAGGTGATTGCGAGTTGGGCGACAACGTTGAAATTGGCGCCGGCTGTATTATCAAGAATACCAAGATTGCAGCTGGCACCAAGGTTCAGCCATATAGCATTTTCGATAGCGCCATCGTTGGGGAAGATACCCAAATTGGACCTTTTGCACGACTACGTCCGGGCGCACAACTGGCCAATGAGGTGCATATCGGTAACTTTGTTGAAGTTAAAAATACCACGATTGGTCTAGGCTCTAAAGCCAACCACTTTACCTACCTGGGTGATGCAGAAGTTGGCAGTGGTTCAAACATCGGTGCAGGGACCATTACCTGTAATTATGATGGTGCAAACAAATTTAAAACGATTATTGGTGATCAGGCCTTTATTGGTTCGAACAGTTCATTGGTTGCACCTGTGAGAATTGGCAATGGTGCCACAGTGGGTGCAGGCTCGACGATTACCCGTGATGTGGAAGATAACAGTTTGGCAGTAGAGCGCTCTAAGCAATTTGTCAAAGAAAACTATCCACGTCCGCAAAAAATCAAGAAATAAGGGGAACAAATATGTGTGGTATTGTCGGTGGCATTGCGGAACGTAGTATTACCAATATTTTGGTTGAAGGCTTAAAACGCCTGGAATACCGTGGTTATGATTCAGCAGGTTTGGCCCTTATCAACAATCATCAGGTCTTACGTGAACGCCGTGTCGGCAAGGTTTCCAACCTTGAACAGGCGGTGAATGAATCAAAAATTAGTGGTTCACTCGGCATTGCGCATACACGCTGGGCAACCCATGGTAAACCGACTGAAGAAAATGCCCATCCGCATATTTCTGAAAATGTGGCAGTGGTGCATAACGGAATTATCGAAAACTATCAGGAGCTCAAGGATGATCTTGAAGCTTTGGGCTATGTGTTTACCTCACAGACCGATACTGAAGTGGTTGCCCATTTGATCAATGATGCGCTGAAATCTACCCCGAGCCTCTTAGAGGCTGTACGCCAAGTGGTTCCGCAACTGAAAGGTGCTTATGCTCTGGGCATCGTGCATACGGATCATCCAGATGAACTGATTACCGTGCGTGAAGGTTCGCCACTGGTGATTGGTGTCGGTATTGGTGAAAACTTCATTAGTTCCGATCAGTTGGCATTACTTCCAATTACCAATCGTTTTATTTATCTTGAAGAAGGTGATATTGCCCGTTTGACCCGTACCACCATTGAAGTCTTTGTCGATGGTCAACTGGTCGATCGTCCGGTCAAGGAACTGGATGCTGCCGTCAGCAATGCTTCTAAAGGTGAATACAAGCACTATATGCTCAAGGAAATTTATGAGCAGCCGGAAGCAATCCAGCAGACCATTTCACAAGCATTGAATGGTCATGAACTGCGTGAAGACTTCCTGACCAATGCAGAACATGACTTCTCAAAAATCCAGCAAATCCAGATTATTGCCTGCGGTACCAGCTATCATGCCGGTATGATCGCCAAATACTGGTTTGAACAGCTGATTGATCTGCCTTGCCAGGTCGAGATTGCCAGCGAGTTCCGTTATCGCACTCCGGTGATTGTGAATAATACGCTATATATATGTATTTCCCAATCCGGTGAAACTGCCGATACCTTGGCTGCCTTGCGTGATACACAGAAACGTGCAACGGCCAAAGGCCTGGACATTAGCACGATGACGATCTGTAACGTGGCAACCTCTTCGATGGTACGTGAAACAGATTTCAGCCTGCTGACTTTAGCTGGTCCTGAAATTGGCGTGGCTTCCACCAAAGCCTTTACCACCCAGCTTGCCGCCTTGATGCTGTTGGTGCTGAAAATCGGTTCTGTAAAAAATACTATTTCTACAGAAAAAATGACAGAAATTACCACAGGACTTTGGCATATGCCTAAAGTCATGCTGGATACCTTGCGTCATGATGATGAAATTTTACGCCTTTCAGAACTGTTTGTTGAAAAGCAGCACTGCCTGTTCCTGGGTCGTGGTACGCACTTCCCGATCGCGCTGGAAGGTGCACTCAAGCTGAAAGAAATTTCATATATTCATGCGGAAGGTTATGCTGCAGGTGAACTGAAACACGGACCATTGGCACTGGTCGACAATGACATGCCGGTGGTGATTCTGGCACCACAGGATGACATGCTGGATAAACTGAAATCCAATATGGAAGAAGTTCAGGCGCGTGGTGGTGAACTGTTTGTTTTTGCTGATGAGCACAGTGGCATTAAAGCCAAAGAGCGCAAGCACGTAGTCCATATTCCGGCAGTCAATGCAGTACTGGCACCGATTGTGTATAGCATCCCGGTGCAGTTACTCTCTTATCATGTGGCAGTGCTACGTGGTACGGATGTGGATCAGCCCCGTAACCTGGCAAAATCGGTTACTGTAGAATAATTAAAATTGAATCGAGGCTGGGAAACCGGCCTTTTTTCTTCTAAATGGAGAGCCTCTAAATGACAAAATTGACTTGCTTCAAAGCCTATGACATTCGCGGCAAACTGGGCACAGAACTCAATGAAGAAATTGCCTACAAAATTGGCCGGGCTTATGGACAGATTTATCAGCCTAAAACAGTAGCCATTGGTTGTGATATACGACTCAGCAGTGAAGACCTAAAACAGGCCACTATTCGCGGCTTGAATGATGCCGGGGTCAATGTGCTGGATCTTGGCATGACCGGGACTGAAGAAGTTTATTTCGCAGCTTTCCACCTGGATGTCCAGGGTGGTATTGAAGTTACTGCCAGCCATAATCCGATGGACTATAATGGCATGAAACTGGTGCGTGAAAATGCCCGTCCGATCAGTGCAGATACCGGTCTGAAAGAAATTCAGGCCTTGGCCGAATCAGGGCAATTCATTGAAGTTAGCCAAAAAGGTCATACGGAAAAATATAATATCCTGCCAGAATTTATCGACCACCTGATGACCTATATCGATCCGGCAAAAATCCGCCCGATGAAACTGGTGATGAATGCCGGTAATGGTGCCGCAGGTCATGTGGTGGATGCGCTTGAACAGAAGTTTCAACAACTACAGATCCCGGTTGAATTTGTCAAAATTCACAATGAGGCCGATGGTAACTTCCCGAATGGCATCCCGAATCCAATTCTGGTTGAAAACCGTGATAGCACCCGTGATGCGGTCATTCAGCATGGTGCGGATATGGGCATTGCCTGGGATGGCGACTTTGACCGCTGCTTCCTGTTCGATGAAAAAGGGCAGTTCATTGAAGGTTATTATATTGTTGGCCTTCTGGCACAGGCATTCCTGCTGAAGCAGTCTGGTGAAAAAATTGTCCATGACCCGCGTCTGGTCTGGAATACACTGGATGTGGTGGAGCAGTATCAGGGGATTACCGTCCAATCAAAATCAGGTCATGCCTTCATTAAAGATGTCATGCGTGAACATAATGCGGCTTATGGCGGGGAAATGAGCGCCCATCATTATTTCCGTGATTTTGCTTACTGTGACAGCGGCATGATTCCATGGTTACTGGCTATGGCGGTACTGTCTGAAACAGGAAAATCCTTATCTTCTCTCGTGGAAGAAATGATCGCCAAGTTCCCATGTTCAGGTGAAATTAATTTTAAAGTGGCCGATACCCAGGCAACCATCCAAAAACTTTTCGATCATTATGCCGATCAAAAACCAGAAATTGACCAGACCGACGGCGTCAGCCTGAATTTTGGTAGCTGGCGTTTTAATGTGCGCGCCTCCAATACTGAACCATTATTGCGTTTGAATATTGAAAGCCGCCGTGATCATAATCCACGCCCAATGCAGGACTATGTCGATGAGCTGATCCAGCTGATCCAGGGCGAAGCTTAAGTCCTCAAAAAAACCTGAAAACAGTATCCTTTAAACCAGAGAAAAGACTCCAGTTTTTAGGGTACTTTTCCGGCCTGAAGCTTTTATGGAAAATGTTTTTCGAGTATATCCACTGTTATATTTGTATTCATTTTTCGCGCAAACAGCATGCCTGACTGCTTCATTTTATCAAAATCAGAAACATCTAAAGTTCTTGGATAATCTGGCCCGGAATCCCAGTCAATATATCTTAGCCCTGTTTCACAATCCTCTATCCTATGCTGGGCATGATAGATGCGTTGCTGAAAATGGGAATTATAAATAATGGTATGGAAAAAGATTTCATCTGCACAGAGTGAAGATTTAAAGGTTTTTGCATAATCCGGATTCGCTTCCAGATAATCTAGAATAAATGTCACCGCCTGATCGGTGAGAGTAATCCAGTTTGAACCTTTATATAGTTTAGGTAAATGAGAAATATCCTGTTTACGGAAGTGCCGGCAATACCATAATGCCCATCTGTTCAGGAACTGAAATAATGGTGATTTAGCTTTCTGATACATAATCGGTAAATACAGGACATTAACCCGTTGTTTCACATCATCTGCTAAATCATCATGACCCACAAACTCGGTCTGTTTCTGATATTCTTTTTCTAGAAATAATTCTCTTGCTGTATTGGAACATAAAGGAATGTCATCTCCAGACAGGAAGAAAAAATAGCCGTAATCATATTTTTGCGCTTCCTGCAGGAGTTTTAACATGACTTCAATTTGGCTATAGCTGCCCCATCGTACATCTGTCCGGTCTGCTAAAAAATATACCTGATCATGCTGTCCGAATTGAGTATGAAATGGGGCAAGGTCGGCTTTCTGATCGACATGAATAAGAATAATACTATGAGGACTTTTCAGCAGCTCATTCACCAGGAAAACCAGTGAATGGGTAAGTTGATGACAAATAACCCCATAAATAAAATTCATATCTATGATCCATATCCTTTGGGATTCTGCTTCTGCCATTTCCAGCTATCGGCGAGCATATCCTCCAAGCCATATTCGGGTGTCCAGCCCAACTCTTTTACTGCACGCGCATTGTCTGCATAGAAACTTGCCAGATCACCGGCACGTCGTTCAGCAAACTCAAATGGAATCTGGATCTGATTCACTTTCTCAAAAGTATCTTTCAGGGTTAATACCGATATCGGTTGGCCCATACCAATATTCCAGGCCCGGCAGCCTTGATGATTTAAACGATTCTGAATGGCTAAAACATGTGCTTTCGCCAAATCCACCACATGAATAAAGTCACGTTCACAGGTACCATCAGCCGTGTCGTAATCATTCCCGAAAATACACAGCTTTTCACGCAGACCTACCGCCACTTGCGTCACAAAAGGCATCAGGTTATTGGGAATACCCAATGGATCTTCACCAATCTGTCCGCTTTTATGCGCACCGACCGGATTAAAATAACGCAACAAAGCAATGGACCAACGTTCATCTGCAATCGCTGCTTTTTCTAACATCTGCTCAACAACCAACTTGGTGTAACCATAATTATTATTCGGCATATTTAAGGGCATGTCTTCCTGATAGGGAGACGGATTATTTTCCCCATATACCGTGGCTGAAGAGCTGAAAACCAGTTTAAATACCTGTGCGCGCTGCATCGCCTGAACCAGACTGATGGTACCGGCAATATTGTTGTCAAAATAGGCCAAAGGAATCTGCTGACTTTCACCAACGGCTTTCAGTCCGGCAAAATGAATCACTGCATCAATCGAATTTTGCTGAAAGACCTGATCGAGTAACTGGCTATTCCGAATATCACCTTCCACAAAGGTCAGACTTTTCTGGGTTAGCTTTTCTACACGGTTTAAGGATTCAGCTGAGCTATTACACAGATTATCCAGTACAACGACCTCATGTCCGGCATTCAGCAATTCCACACAGGTATGTGAACCAATATAGCCTGCCCCGCCTGTGACCAGAATTTTCGCCATTTTACTTTCCTAATAGAACCTTAATAAGGCCTTGGGTAGACCCATCCAGACCACTCAAGTCAGCCTGCTCACCATTCAGAATGGGCAATAACTGGTTGGCAATTTCCTTGCCCTTTTCCACGCCCCACTGGTCAAACGGATTGATATTCCACAGCACCGACTGGACAAATACCTTATGTTCATAGAGTGCAATTAGCATGCCCAAACTGTATGGATTGAGCTCCTGCAATAACAGGGTACTGCTCGGCTGATTGCCTTCATACTGCTTATAGGCCGGCAAGCTCGCCAATTCAGTCTGATCTAAGGCTTCATTGCCAAAAGCCAGTAAGCGCGATTGCGCCAGACAGTTGGATAAGGCCAAATGATGTTGTTCTACCAATGCTTCGGCACTGTCTACATAGGTATATTGCTGGCTGTTATAACGCTCTACCGGCGCAATAAAATCACAGCTGACTGACTGCGTACCCTGATGCAATAACTGATAGAAGGCATGCTGGGCATTCGGTCCTACTTCTCCCCAGATGATCGGGCAGGTATCGAACTGGACTTTTTCGCCATTGCGCTGGATTGACTTACCATTTGATTCCATTTCCAGCTGTTGCAGATAGGAGGCAAAATATTTCAGCCGGCCGTCATAAGGCAGAATTGCATGGGTCTGAATATCCAGAAAATTGGTATTCCATGCCCCCAAAAGTCCCATCAGCACCGGAATATTGCGTTCAAAAGGCTGGTACTGGAAATGCTGGTCCACGGCATAGGCACCCGCCAGCAGCTGCTTGAAGCCTTCAATCCCGATACTCAGGGCAATTGGCAGTCCGATACAGGACCAGAGTGAATAACGCCCGCCAACCCAGTCCCAGAGCAGCAACTGGTTTTCCGGCGCGATACCCCACGCGGTCATTTTTTCCGGCTTGGTCGATACTCCAATAAAATGATGCTTAAGAATATAGGGATGCTGGCCTAAAGCCTTTTCCAGCCATAAGCGTACCGTTTGTGCATTGGTCAGAGTATCAATGGTGCCAAAGGATTTGGAGGAAATAATAAACAGTGTCGTTTCCGGACGCAGCTGATGCAACAGCTCGGACAGCTGACTGCCATCCATGGTCGAAACAAAATGTACATTGAGTGGCTGGGCAGACTGGTATTTAAAATCAGATAAAGCGTGCGTGACCATCAAGGGTCCTAGGTCCGATCCGCCAACACCAATATTGACCACATCCTGAATTACCTCCCCGGTGGCACCGCGGCGCTGTCCGGCATGAATCTGTTCCACCAGGGCATACATCCGTTCCAGCTGGGCATATACATCCGCTGCCAGATCAGCATGCTGTTGATCCTGTTTAGGCAGGCGCAGTGCCCAATGCATGGCAGCACGCTGCTCGGTATAGTTGATTTTTTGATTGGAAAATAGGGAGCCAATCCAGGATCTGAGGTTCTGTGCATCCGCCCATTCGATCAGGCCCTGCAGCACATTTTTATTAATTCTGTGTTTGCTATAGTCAAACAGCAGTTGTTCAAACTGGATAGAATATCGATTAAAGCGCTCCGGGTCAGCAGCAAATAGCTCCCGCAAATGCTCAGACTGAAGCTGTTCTTTGTTCGAGGCGAGTTTCTGACACACAGTTTCAGTGTCGAGATTTGGATTAAAATGGCTCAACATTAACGTCCTACCCCAATATAATTAAAACCACGTATCTTGACATACGTCGGATCATACAGATTACGCCCATCCAGAATCAGGGGATGCTGCATCAACTTGATCAAATACGGATAATCCGGACTGCCATACTGTTTCCATGCCGTAATCAGACACAAGGCATGCGCCCCTTCCACGGCCTGATACTGGTCTTTACACAGGATCAGGTCTTCCCGTGGCCCATAGACCTTTTCAATATTTGCGATTGCCTGAGGATCATGCAGCTTGACCGTCACGCCTTGTGCCCACAAAGCGGTCAGCATGGCATGTACCGGAGACTGCTGGATACTTGGGGTATTTTCCTTAAAGGCTGCACCCCAGATCGCAATGACTTTACCCTTCAAGTCTCCACGGAAATAGTTCCAGAGTTTACGAAACAGTAATTCTTTTTGCTGTTCGTTAATGTCCCAGACCTGTTCCAGCAGCTGGTTTTTCACTCCTGAATCTGCCACGGCGTGAGTAAGCGTCCGGATATCATGGGAGAAATTCTCTCCACCAAAACCAACGCCAGGGAACAGATAGGCAGAACCAATCCGGTTATCTGCAGCCATGCCTTGCCGTACCTGTTCAATATCAATGCCAAGCTTTTCTGCCACACTGGCCAGATCATTCATATAACTGATCCGGGTGGCCAGCATGCCGGAAATACTCAGCTTGGTAAATTCGGCATCCAGCACCGGCATAAATAGATACTGCTGCGCGCGTGGAAATAATGGGCGTAAGAGTTCTTTGATTTTAGGCTGGATATCTGCATGATCACAGCCCACAATCAGCTGGGTGGCCTGAGTAAAGCTACGCAGTGCATTCCCTTCCTGAATAATATCTGGCAGATAAATCCAGTCATCATTCGGCAGCAACTGCTGAAAGCGCTGCGTGCCATGCAAGCCAAAGGTTGAAGCATTAATCATCAGTTTGGGATGGGCAAAACAGGCATGCCGGATGGTGTCCAGCATCTGAAATGCCTGCTGTTCTTCAGTCGCATTAAAACTAAAGAAAAAAACATCCTGATTAAAATCCAGATGTTGAAAATCACAACAGTTTAAAAAGCCAGATTTTTCCTGTTTTTGCAGTAATTGTTGTAGAGATTCATCCTGGAAATAGGGCCGGGCCGACTCATCTGCATTGAAGCTGTTACACCAGACCACCTGGTGACCACATTCAGATAAAAGAGCCGACATGACTCCGGAAAATAAGGTTTTTCCCAATACTGCGACTTTCATAATTTTCCTTTCTTATAAAGCAAGTTCCTGAATCAATGCTTTAAACTCGCTACCGAGTTTAGGATGATCGATGCCATAATGTAAAACAGCTTTTAGATAACCTAACTTACTGCCACAGTCAAAGGTCTGGCCTTTCATGCGGTAGGCTTCTACAGCTTCGGTTTGCTGCAGCATGGCAATCGCATCGGTCAGCTGGATTTCATTACCTGCCCCGCGTGGGGTCTGTTCCAAAAGCTGCATGATTTTTGCCGGCAGAATATAACGTCCGACCACAGATAGATTTGAAGGTGCAGTACCGACGGCCGGTTTCTCGACGATTCCCTGCATGACGATACTTTCCCCTTCCTCAGGTGATGCAGCAACTTCAACAATGCCATACTGGTCGACCAGATGTTCAGGTACCGCTTCTACCATGATTTGTGAAGCCCGAGATTGAGCATAACGCTGAATCATGCGTGCCAGATCATTTTCCGGATCCTGATCCTTGACCAGTACATCCGGCAATAATACCGCGAAATCATCATCGCCAATCACTGCTTTGGCACACAATACTGCATGGCCCAGACCCAGAGGCTGTGGCTGGCGTACACTAATCACACTCACGCCTGCAGGCAGAATCTCCGTAATTTCTTTCAGCAGGTCGGTTTTGTTTTTTTGCTCAAGGGTGGTTTCAAGCTCAAAGTTACGGTCAAAATAGTTTTCAATCGAAGCCTTGGAAGAATGGGTCACCAGAATAATCTGCTCAATTCCGGCAGCAACCGCTTCACGGACCACATATTCAATCGCAGGGCGATCCACGACAGTCACCATCTCTTTCGGAATGGATTTGCTGGCAGGTAAGAAACGCGTACCTAGACCCGCCACAGGGAGAATTGCTTTTTTGATCATATCTATAAAAACCTAGTTCACTTTAATTTCGTTACCGCGTACATAACCGTCGACATAATGTTCCAGTTGTGCCAGTGCCCATTCAATATCGGCCTGAGTCGCGGTAAGTTCATGTATACGGTTAAATACTGCCAGAATTTCTGCCAATGGATAATGTTTTTCGACAGAACGTAGAATACGTGTATGCGCGGTAATTTCTGTATTTTCTTCGTCAATCAACAGTTCTTCATACAGCTTCTCGCCCGGACGTAATCCGCTATATTGAATTTCAATATCACCATTTGGATTTTGTTCTTCTCGAACCTTGAGTCCGCTCAGCGCAACCATTTGTCGTGCCAGATCCTGAATCCGTACCGGTTCGCCCATATCCAGCAGGAATACGTCTCCGCCCGTACCCAAAGCACCGGCCTGAATCACCAGTTGCGAAGCTTCCGGAATGGTCATAAAGAACCGGGTCACTTCCGGATGAGTCACGGTAATTGGTCCACCCTTGGCAATCTGCTGTTTAAACAGCGGCACCACCGAACCCGAAGAACCGAGCACATTACCAAAACGCACAATACTGATCTGGGTCTGGTTCTGGGCTTCGGCCATGGCCTGACAATACAGCTCGGCCATACGCTTGGTCGCCCCCATCACATTGGTGGGACGTACCGCCTTATCAGTTGAAATTAACACAAAGGTTTCGACGCCTTTTTTTACTGCTGCATTCACACTAAAGGCAGTTCCGACGGCGTTGTTTTTCAGCCCTGCCAGAGGATTACACTCCACTAGTGGGACATGCTTATAGGCGGCAGCATGGTAAACAGTCTGTACGCCATATTGTTCAATCACCCGCTCCAGCTTGGATTCATCCAGTACAGAGCCCAGAATCGGAATAATTTCACAGCTAGCGCTAAGGCGTAACTCTTTTTCAATACTATACAGTGCGAATTCAGTCAGTTCATAAATAACCAGTTTGGCCGGCTGGTTTTTAATGATCTGGCGGCAGAGTTCTGAACCAATCGAACCGCCCGCACCGGTGACCATCACCACTTTATCTTTAATGTTTCTGGCCAGCAGCTCCGGCACTGGCGGCACCGGATCACGCCCCAGCAAATCGATAATATCCACTTCCTGAATATCAGAAATCCGGATTTCACCATCCACCAGTTTGGTCAGCCCCGGAATCTCGGTAATTTTTAAATGCGCCGGTTCTAAAAACTTGATGATTTCACTTTTGCGGACCCGCCCTACCGAAGGCAAGGCAATCAGGATTTCATCAATTTTTTGCTTACTCATGAGCTTTAAGGCAGTCTGGGCATCATAGACTTTGAGTCGACCCAGCTGCTGTCCGGTCAAGGAGCGCTTGTCATCAATAAACATAACGGGTAAATGCTCATTGGAACGATATAGTGCAGCAGCGACCTGTTGACCGGCATGACCCGCGCCATAAATCGCAATGCGTTTTTTCTGTACGTCAGCCTGCAAATAGGAACGGATAATAAAACGGATGATGCCCCGGCTAAACCAGATCCAGGCAAACATCATAAAGCCAAACATGAGTGGAATAGAGGTCGGAATAAATGCCGGGGTAAAATAAGCCAGAGCATAAAGACCAGCGACCGTCAATGCAGTCGCCAGCCCCATTTTAATCATAAACACTTCATTATACGTACGGACAATAAAGCGATAGACCCCACAGATAAACAGTGATGCAACTGCAATCACGCTGACCCAGAGCGTACCAAAGGCCAGATTCGGCACCACTTCTGCGCCTAAATCGAATCGGCGAATGGCATAACATAGCCAGATCAAGACAGGAAAAGCACAAAAATCTAGAATAATTAAAAATGCAAGTTTGGCGGCTCGTGGTGATTCTACGAAAGGCGTAATGATCGATTTCACTGGATGCGTTGTCTCAATTCTAATAAATTTTTAATAAGTCACAATGCGATGAGTAACTTAAAAACATATTCTATATAAGTTAAATGCACCGAACACGGTGCACTTATATTCTTAAAGTTTAAGCAACTATTCTATTAATAACTTGTTGAATTGCGGTGACTGTTTTGTTAATACTTTCATCACTTAATGTAGGATGAACTAAAAACATCAGACTGGTTTCACCCAATTGCTGCGCATTTTTCAAACGCTGTGCCGGACGCCATGGCGTATCATCAAAAGCATGCTCGAGATAAACTTCTGAACAGGAGCCACTGAAACAAGGCACATTCTGCGCACTGATGTCCTGCATGATCCGGTCACGTGACCAGCCTTCAGGCAAAGCATCGATATTGACCTGCACATAACATTTATAGGCAGCATGCACATAATCATCGGATGGACGATGGACGATAAAATATGGACTGTCTGCAAATGCCGCATAAATCTTTTCCATATTTGCATTACGCTGTGCTGTCCATTCGGACATCTTTTTCAGTTGAATACGGCCGATCACACCCTGCATTTCCATCATGCGCCAGTTGGTGCCAAAGGAGTCATGCAGCCAGCGGAAACCCGGTGGATGCTGCTTGTTATAGATGCTGTCAAAGTTCTTGCCATGGTCTTTATAGGACCACATCTTTTTCCACAGATTCTCATCATTGGTGGTGACCATGCCGCCTTCACCGCCTGTCGTCATAATCTTGTCCTGGCAAAAGGACCAGGCCGCAACATGGCCGATTGAACCGGCAGATTTACCTTTATATTTTGCTCCATGCGCCTGTGCACAGTCTTCGATCACATACAGGCCTTTATCGGAAGCCAGCTGCATGATCGGGTCCATGTCGCACATCCAGCCTGCCAGATGTACACAGATAATGGCCTTGGTATTGGGTGTGATCACCGCTTCAATGGTACGGCGGGAGATATTTTGGGAGTCC
This sequence comes from Acinetobacter sp. SFD, assembly GCF_001647575.1. Classification (NCBI taxonomy): domain Bacteria; kingdom Pseudomonadati; phylum Pseudomonadota; class Gammaproteobacteria; order Moraxellales; family Moraxellaceae; genus Acinetobacter; species Acinetobacter sp. SFD. Next base: position 72,495 of record NZ_LSZJ01000016.1, on the reverse strand, counting down.
AGTTCGACATCAGCAAAGACCGGGGTTGCCCCAGCTGTTACAATGGAGCTGGCCGAGGCCAGAAAGGTACGTGAGGTGACAATCACATCATCCCCTGCGCCAATACCTAATGCCTTGAGTGCGACATCAAGTGCTACTGTTCCATTGGCCAATGCCACTGCATACTGGGTTTCTGCGAACCGGGCAAATTCTTTTTCAAACTCGTGGCATTCCTGTCCGGTCCAGTAATTGACTTTATTCGACAATAAAACCCGGGAAACCGCATCCGCTTCTTCCTGAGTAAAACTTGGCCATGGTTCAAATGCAGTGTTTAACATGATGTTTCCTGAATTTTTAAAATTTAAAAACTTATTTTTTCTCTAGAATCCGCGCCGGATTACCAACAACTGTTACGCCCGGTGGTACGCTTTTGGTCACTACAGCGCCCATACCCACTACAGCACCCTTGCCAATTACCAGAGGTTTGTCGGGAGTTCCCTGTTTGATTACGGCACCTGTACCAATATAGGCATGGTCTTCAATATGGATATTGCCATTGCATTTCACCCCAGGAGCAAAGGTGACGTAATCGCCAATGACACAGTCATGAGCAACATAGCTATAAATATTGGCATGAAAGAATTTTCCAATTTTAATATTGGATGTCAGACAGGTGAAAGGACAAAGTAAGCTCCCTTCACCAATATGCACCTCATCCAGAATAACTGTATTGCCTGCTTGAACATCTAGATGCTGTATCTGGTCTTCATTTAAACGCTGAACCAGTTTTTCACGAACTTGACTATTTGCGATAGCAATCGTCACAGCCTTATGTGTATTTGGTTTGCCGAGAAAATCGTGATAACTTAAAACAACATAGCCATTTAAACTAGTGCCAGCTTGGCCATCATCAATAAAAACAAAGTTATCTTTGGCTAAGGTTGGAAATTGTTGGCGAACCAATGGCATAACTTCTTTACCAAAACCACTTGCACCATAAATGCCAATATATAAAGTTGTCATCATGTTTCATCCTTGTTTTGTGAGCCAGTAAAGCGTGTCATGGTGGCTTCGCCTTCGGCACTGATATCATCTTTTGCTAAAACTTTATGTACCGTTTTAAACATGATTTTGAAGTCGAGCCAAATGGACTGATTTTCGACGTACCAGGTATCCAGCTTGAATTTTTCTTCCCAGCCAATGGCATTGCGGCCATTGACCTGCGCGTGACCCGTCATGCCCGGTCGTACATCATGGCGTTTGGCCTGTTCAGGGCTGTAAAGCGGCAGGTATTCCATCAACAGTGGGCGTGGGCCGACAATACTCATATCACCTTTAATCACGTTCCACAGTTCCGGCATTTCATCCAGACTGGTAGAACGTAGCATTTGACCAAAAGGCGTTAGACGTTCACTGTCCGGCAATGGGTTCCCCTGCTCGTCCACAGCATCTTTCATGGTGCGGAACTTGATCATCTCAAAGGGCTTGCCATGTAAACCGGGACGCACCTGGCGAAACAAGACGGGAGAGCCCAAATTTTTTTTCACTTTGTAAGCAACAAATGCATAAAGTGGTGAAAGCAGGATCAGGGCGATGGAAGCGATGATAATATCGAGAAGGCGTTTTAGCATAATCTTATCCTTGTGCAACCCAATCAGAAAATTTTTGTGAAAGTTCCTGACGGTTAAACTGAGAACGAGCTAAATTCTGTGCATTTTCTCCCATGACAACAAGCTCATCACGATGATCTGCCGCATATTCTAATGCATCTGCAAAAGCTAGTGAATTTTCAGGTGGCACAGCAAAACCACAATGTTTTTCTATAATTAGCTCTGCCAACCAACCTGGATAGTTATTTAATACAGGTAAGCCTGCTGCAATATAATCGAAGAACTTATTTGGGGAGGTGCCATAATAAAATGCAGGTACATTAGCTAAAATTTGCAGCCCTAGATCCGCATTTGCCATTAAACCCGCTAATTTAGCTTTATTCACTGGGTCATGAAAAACTACATTTGTTAATTCCAATTGTTGGGCACGCGCCATTAAGGGCTTCTTCTGCATGCCATCACCTACTAGAACTAATTTTATGTCATCTCTACCCCTTTTCTGCAATTCAACAGCCACATCAATTACAGCATCCAGACCATTTGCCAAGCCATGGGTACCAGTGAAGATTGCCATCAAATCCGTTTCTTTTACCTTTACTGGACGCCATGGCTGATGCTCTTGAGCAAATATATCCAGATCGCAACCATTTGGAATAGAAGCCACTTTTTGTGGATCAATACCGCGTTTTACAATACCTTCTACAATTCCAGGAGATAAACCAATCAAGCGGTCTGCTGAATGATAAGACAACCACTCTAGAACAGACATCATCCATAGAATAACCGGATTTTTAATAACCCCCATTGCTTTTGGCAGTTCTGGCCATAAATCTCTAACTTCAAATACAAATGGCTTTCTGCGGAACCATTTAGCAAAAATTCCCGGAATACCTGCTGTCAGAGGTGTAGTGGTTGCAAATAAGACATCATAATTTTCTGTAAAAGCAACTTTAATAGATTTAAATGCAAAGCTTAAAAAAATTAAGATACGTTTTAAGAAAGACAAACTATTTGAATAGGGCAATTCAAATTCAATGATATCAATACCATCTACATTACCTCTACGCATACCACGATCAAATGGCGCTGTGAGCCCCGTTTGCCCCGCACCAAAAGAACCGCAGACCATAGTTACCTGATGCCCATTACGAATGAGTGATTGTGCCATTGCGTAAGAACGAATGCCTGCTGAACCTTTGGGTGTAGAAAAATGTTGATGGAAATATAAAATTTTCACTTTAAAAACCTTAATTTAAAGATATTATTAAAACTGTAAATCAAAATAAATAACATCATTATTGGTAGGAATGAATACATAAATGCATTATAAACTGCGCCGCGAGCAAATATTAATGAGACAATTGATATTATTGAAAATACAATTACCTTAAAATATTTTCTAGAATTATCAAAAAACCTAACCATCAACTCTAATAATGAAATGTATAATGCTAAAAAAGATGAATAAATAAATGCACCCAACCACCAAGAATTGGCATATGCATCACCAAAAACTGTCGGATGCATAGATAAACCTTCATTTGGTGAACTACCAAAATATGCAGAATGCATTAAATATGAAAATTCAATAGGCTTAAAATCAGGAAACCAAAAAAATAAAATTCTAGTTAAAGTATAATTCTTATCAAATCCTTCAAAATTATTGTTATTATAAATGAAATAATAAAAAGCCTCAATAAATGTTGACTCTGCACCTTGTCCCGCATCCAATATACTTAAACCTATATCAGCAGTCAAAAAATCATTTAAATCGTTACTATGTCTAACTGCTCTTGCAAAAACAAATAAAAAAACTGTAACAAGAAAAAATATCATTGGTTTAATAAGTTCTATACCACGCTTACTATACATTAAGTATAAAAACATAGGGACAAGGAACATCAAAACATAACTTCTAGTTTTTAAAACTAAAACAGAAAAACACAAAAATATTATTGTAAGACTATAAGAGAAAATTTTATCAAATTTATTTTTAGAATAATAACTTGATATTAGTATGCCACATGATACATAGGATAGATAAGTGCCTAAAATTACTAAGGGACTATTTGATCTGACCAAATCCCACCAATTTAATGTCATGAGAGCAGAAAATGAAAAAAGTTTTAATCCAAATATAAAGCATAAAAAACATAAAGATAAAAAAAATAAGTAAATTCTATTTAAATCAGAGAAGTCATTATAGTTCTTATATTGAACAAAATCCAACCAAATATTATTTACCTTAAAAATCCTAGTAAGTAACATTCTAAAAAAGCATAAAACTAATAAATACAATGCAGAAAATAAATTAGCTTCTACATATACTACATCAGGATAATTTCTAAAAGCTAGCGGCAATGAATTAAGAAAACTCGGAAATACCACTAGAATTAAAAGACCTAAATAAAAAACTAAAAAAGGACTTTTATTCTTATACTCAAATAACAAACCATAAAAAAAAATAGAAAACATAATTAGAAAAGAGATTAAAATCATAAAAATAAAATCCCTAGTACAAGAATTTGAGAAAACAAGGTAACTCCAATTATTCTTCCTAAAATTAAAGAAAATACCATACTTAATGCATCTTCATTACTATCTTTATCAATAGCAAGAGAAATCTTAGGTTCAATAACAAATGTTAAAAGCACTGTTGCCAAAGCATTTGTAACACCAGATAATTGGCTAATAGAAGCTCTATAATCTGGAAAACTGAGGCTCACAAAAAAAACCATAAATACTGATAATGCATACACAGCGAAAACAATAGCTGAAAGCCAAAAAATTTTTGATTTAATTAAATATGAAAATTTTGGTTTCGCAACCTTAATGTTTTTTTTATTCTTAATAATAAAAAAAGGGAGTTTAAGTAATGTAGTAAAAAGACTTTTACCTAAACTTACACTTTCTAAAACATTAATAAATCCGGAAATTATGTAGGATCTAAAATAAACTACGGTAAGACCTAAAATACCTGAACATATAAACGCACCACTTACCATATACAAATATTGTGTTCTATCTACCCCAAAATCAATTAACAAACCCAATAGAGGAAGCAAAGCCATTGTAAAAAAACGCGTTAACATAAAGACAGCATTCTGCAAAGCATATGCAAGTGTTTTTTTACCAATAAATATTCCAGAGTATCTAGCCAGAAAAGAACTAACCTCTATAAACTGTATAGAGGCAAAACATATAATCACTATAATACAAATAAAACTAGAGCTTATCAAAGAAGGCTAGCTCCTCTGCAACCAAACTTTCAGCACTAAACTTAAGATTTTTAGATTTACAATTAGTGATTTCAATATCCTCAAACTTTATCTTTGAAAAATCACTGTCACTTAAATATGCAACATTTTTGAAACCATTTAGCATTTCAATACATACTTCAAAATCTGAAGTAATCACTGGTATTCCAAATGTTGCCATCTCGCAAACCATTACACCTTGAGCATCATAACGAGTAGGCATCAAAGCACAACTATATTTATTTAAAAGATTAGGAATATCTTTTTGTGCAATAAATGAGTTTATAACCTCAATATTTTTAGGCTTAATATTATAATTAAAATAATTTCCTTTTCCATAAACATGAAATGTCTTATCCGGGTTGTTTTTTGCAAAATTAACAACTAAATCAATTGCATATTTAGAATCATCTAAAGGCCTAATAGTTATGAAATCAGCCTTTTTGTTTTGCTTATCATAGTTGTATTCTTGATCGATAAAAATATAATTATTAGCATTACTAATTACAGCTACCTTACCAATTGTTTCTGGTTTTAATTTTATGTTATTTAAAAATTGTTTCCTCATCCATTCACTAACATAAATTAAACCTAATTCATTATTTGATTGCAACTGTAATAAATACTTTCTTACTAGCTTTAATTTAATACTATCATAAAACTTTACTAATATTTTTTTTAATATCGAATCTTCATTCCAAGTATAAGGTGCTGGATAATCACCATATTTTCTTAATACTTCATGCCCATGGAAAAAAAAGATAATTTTCTTTTTCTTTAATTTGCGAATAACTTTAAAATGATTACGAATATTAGGTGCATGAGATAAAATAATATCTGCTTGATCTAAAAGAGCAAAAGATAATGGATAAACTTTAATTCCCTCAAAAGAATATTCTTTGGATACACTAAAATTAATCACTTGTACATCATGATTCAATTTCAAATATTCAATATTTCTACTATGAACATACGACATAGCATAAGGCTTATCTATAGAAGGATAATCTTGTGATAAAACAAGGATCTTCATTAGAAGATCCCCTTTGTATCTACTATATATTTCGAATCAATTCTATAATTTGCTTTAAATTGCTTATGATCAACCAATATTAAATGAATATCTGCAGAGTCTTTGTCTTCAACACCAATTAATTTAACATTTGTTGGAAACAATTTTGGCAACTCACTGACATTCGGCTCAATCGCTAAAATATTCAAACCTTGTTCAGCTAGCTTTTTAGTAATTTCCAAAGCTGGGCTTTCACGAAGGTCGTCAATATCCGGTTTAAATGCCAAACCATAACAAGCTACGGTGACATCTTTAATCGTTTTTTCAGAGTTCGCCTGTAAAAACTCTGCAATCTTGATTTTAACCTGATCAATCACCCATTCTGGTTTTGCATCATTGACTTCACGCGCAGTACGGATTAAACGCGCCTGCTCTGGCGTTTTCGAAACGATAAACCACGGATCAACCGCAATACAATGCCCACCCACACCAGGACCCGGCTGTAAAATATTGACACGTGGATGACGATTTGCCAGTTTAATCAACTCCCAAACATTAATATCTAATTTGTCACAAATAATAGAAAGTTCATTAGCAAACGCAATATTTACATCACGGAACGAGTTTTCGGTCAGTTTGCACATTTCGGCAGTACGTGCATTGGTTTCAATACAGTCACCTTTTACAAATACTTTATATAAATCGATTGATGCTTGTGAACAACGAGGCGTCATCCCCCCTACAATACGATCATTACTAATCAGCTCTTGCAATACTTTACCGGGTAATACACGTTCAGGGCAGTGTGCAATTAAAATATCGGCTTGCTCACCAGCTTGCTGCGGAAAAGTTAAATCTGGGCGGGCCTCACTTAACCATGCCGCCATTTGCTCTGTTGCGCCCACAGGCGAGGTAGATTCCAAAATCACCAGATTACCTTGACTTAAATGTGGTGCAATTGCCTTGGCAGCTGCTTCAATATATTTTAAATCAGGCTCATAGTTTTCTTTAAATGGTGTTGGTACTGCAACAATATATGCATCTGCTGCTACCGGAGTAAGCTGTGCAGAAAGTTTTTGCCGAGCTACTACATCACGCACCAATGCATCAAGATCAGGTTCTACAATATGTACCTTACCCTGATTAATCATATCTACAGCATGCGGATTTACATCTACCCCGGTAACCTTTACACCATGTGCAGCGAACGTTGCTGCTGTTGGTAAACCGATATAACCTAAACCAATGACACAAATATGTTTAAAATTTTGCATTTTTTACTCAATTTATTTGTTTAAAGCATGAATAATCTGTTGGCAAGCTGTGCCATCACCATAAGGGTTGTGTGCCGCTGCCATGGTTTGATATAAATCTGGATTTTCTAACAGTTCGATGACCGACTGCTGAATGAGTGCCGCATCAGTTCCGACAAGTTTTACCGTACCTGCATCTACTGCTTCTGGACGCTCTGTGGTATCTCGCATCACCAATACAGGCTTGCCTAAAGAAGGGGCTTCTTCCTGAATCCCGCCAGAGTCGGTTAAAATTAAATAACTGCGGTTCATTAAGTACACAAAAGGCAAATAGTCCTGAGGTGCAATCAAATGAATATTAGAAATATCAGAGAGCAAATCATTTACTGGTTTTTGTACATTCGGGTTTAAATGGACAGGGTATACGATCTGAACTTCAGGATGCTGCTTGGCAATGTTAGCCAAAGCTGAACAGATATTTAAAAAGCCTTGACCAAAGTTCTCACGACGATGTCCTGTAACTAAAATCAGTTTTTTAGTAGGATCCAAGAAATCAAATTTCTGTTCAAATTGAGAAATAATCTCTTGATCATTTTCAACTTTTTCTTTTACAGTTAATAACGCGTCAATAACCGTGTTACCTGTAATGGTAATATTTTCAGGGTTAATATTTTCTTTAATTAAATTATTATAGGAAGATTGTGTTGGTGCAAAATGATAAGTGGTTAATGCGCCAGTTAACTTACGATTTGCTTCTTCCGGCCAAGGTGAATAAATATCACCTGTACGCAATCCTGCTTCTACATGACCTACAGAAATTTTGTGATAATAGGCAGCTAAAGAAGCGGCAAAAGTCGTTGCAGTATCGCCATGTACCAGTACCACATCTGGCATCCACTCTGTAAAAACTTGCTCTAAACCTTTTAATACGCCTGAAGTAATATCAGATAAGGTTTGGCCAGGTTTCATCAGATTCAAATCAAAATCTGGGCTAAGATTAAAAAGTTCAAGTACCTGATCGAGCATTTGTCTATGTTGACCTGTTACACAGACTTTGGTTTCAAAACAATCCTCTTGCTGTTTTAATTGTAAAGCCAATGGTGCCATCTTGATTGCTTCTGGTCTTGTACCAAATACCAGCAATACTTTCTTTTTCACTATTACTCGCCTTTGTGCATGAAAATGCTATAACTAATTAAGAGTATGTTTGAGTACAAAATTTCACTGTAAAATGATTTCTAAATAGTCAAAAAAACTCTTATATATCCTCATCTCAATCTTTAGATTGATAACTTAAAATGCTGAAATATCACATTAATGATGATAGGCATCCTTCTTTCGGCAGGCATACTAGCAGAAAAACATGAAAATTCTGTTGTGATTTAACACCAAAAAACAAAAAAAATAAGAAAATATTTAACTAAGCTTATGCAGGAATGCTCTAGAAAAAGATTTGGATGGGCAGGCAGGCCTTATTCTCTTTGTTCACTGTTCAATTAAAATCAGATACATTTTGTTATAATAAAATCAAAGTTCTCAGGTAGAATATCGCAGATTTAACGAATTAAATATTAAAAACGGGATTTCATGTGCGACAAATTCAACTGGCTTTTTTACTGACTTGCGGTCTCACTTTGACCGGCTGCGCAGTGACCTCTGGTCTGCAAACTTATGACCTACCAGCAGAAGGTGTTTATCAAACCGAACTCGGCACTTCAGTCAATGTGATTAAACTCACCCAGGACTCTATGCTGGCCGTTCAGCCTGCTGTACAAAACATTCAACAAGACTACGCCCATTTGTTTAGCACCCCGCATCGTAGCTACAGTCTGAGTCCGGGTGATATCCTGTCCATCTATTTATGGGCCTATCCGGAAATGACCCCGCCTAGCACGACCATTAGTAGTGACCAGTCTGCTCAGGCTAACGGTTATCAGATTGACTCACAGGGCTATATCCAGTTTCCAATTATTGGCCGCTACAAGGCTGCAGGCAAATCTCTGACCCAAGTCAACCGCGAGTTGCGTAGTCAACTGGCCCGTTATTTAAAAACGCCGGATGTCATTGTACGGGTTCTGTCCTATCAGGGTCAGCGCTACTCCGTTCAGGGCAATGTCATCAAAGGCGGTCAGTTTTATTTAAGTGATCAGCCGGTAAGTGTCTATACGGCATTGGGCATGGCCGGTGGTGTCAATGCACAACAGGGCAATAATGCTTCCATTACCTTGGTTCGTCAGGGACAGACCTATACCCTGAATACGGTAGAACTGGAAAAAGCAGGTTTTTCACTGCATAACTTGCTGATCCAGCCAAATGACACTTTATATGTGAACAATCGCGAAAATCAAAAAATCTATGTCATGGGTGAATCTGGTAAAAACCAGTCCTTGCCACTGCGCGATCAGGGGATGAGTTTAAGTGATGTATTAGGTGAAAGTTTGGGCCTAAATCCACTCTCCGCCAGCCGCAGCAAAATTTATATCGTGCGCAGTCAGCCGAATGCTGTGCATACCGAAGTTTATCAAATGGACTTGAGTAGTATTGCCGACTTTGGCCTGGCCAACCAGTTCAAGATGCGCAGCAATGACATTGTCTATGTTGATGCTTCAGGTCTGGCACGCTGGCAACGTGTCGTGAACCAGATGATCCCGTTCTCGAATGCACTCTATAACCTGGATCGTTTGGGACAATAATGCAGATTAAACATATTTTAGTGGTTTGTATTGGCAATATTTGCCGCAGTCCGATGGCCGAATACTTTTTAAAACAACAGTATCCGCATTTACAGATTGAATCTGCCGGTATTGCGGGCATGGTAGGACATGCAGCAGATGAAAAAGCCAGTCTGTGCATGCAAAGTTTGGGCATTGATATGAGCCCGCATGTCGCTCGAAAGCTGAATGCCGAGATGATTAAACAGGCTGATCTGGTTCTGGTGATGAGTCAAAATCAACAAAAACATCTGGAACAGACCTGGCCTTTTGCCAAAGGTAAAACCTTCCGTTTGGGGCACTGGCAAGCCAGGAATATCGCTGACCCCTATCAGCATGACCAAGCTGTATTTGATGATACCTGCCAGTTAATACAGAGCTGTATTGCTGACTGGAAAAAATATATTTAAATTTGAAATCAAGATTATGAGCCAAAATAGCAATACTGAAGATACGATAGACTTAAAAGAATTATTTTTTTCACTCATTGCCCAGTGGAAGCTGATTGCGCTGTGTGTCATCTTAAGCGTGATCTGCGCATTGCTGTATTTAAGAGTCACCCCGGACACCTATTCAGTCGATGCGCTGGTACAGGTCGAAGAGAATAAAGGGGCTTCTGCTGCCTTATTGGGTGATCTATCCAACATGATAGAGCAAAAGCAGCCGGCTCAGGCAGAAATAGAACTCCTGAAATCGCGTCTGGTGCTGGGTTCGGCCATTAAAGCCTTAAACCTCGATCTACGCATCGCTGGCACTGAAAACAGCTTTACCGACCGTTTACTATCACCGCATGACTATCAGACCGAATACAGCAAAACATCTGTTTTGTTTAAGGACAATGGTAAATCCTTTGATATCCGTCAGTTTGAAGTACCGGCTTATTTTCATGACAAAAATTTACGTCTAGACTTTCAGCAAGGTAAATACACTTTAACTGATCCGGCCACAGAACAGGTGGTATTCTCTGCGCCATTAAATCAGCGCAGTCAATTACATTCCGAACATGGTGAATGGAAAGTTGCCATTTATAGCCAGGACCAGTTAAAGGCACCTTATCTTGTTCAAAAGCAATCCCTTCCCGCTGCAGTAAAATCAATTCTCGCCAATTACTCGGTTGCAGAAAAAGGCAAAATGACCGGTGTATTAGGCCTGAATTATCAGGGTACGGATAAACAGCATATTACTGAGGTGCTCAATGCCATTCTGGCTGCCTATAGCCAGCAAAATATTGAACGTCGTTCTGCAGAAACGGCCCAAACGCTTAAGTTTCTGGATGAACAGTTACCTGAATTGCGCCAGCAACTGGATGTAGCTGAGCGAGAATTCAATACTTTCCGTCAGCAATTCAACACGGTCGATGTCACCAAAGAGTCGGAACTGTATCTGACCCAAAGTATTAGCCTGGAAACCCAGAAAGCTCAGCTCGAACAGCAAGTCGCTGAGGCTTCTGCCAAATACACCAATGAACATCCGGTGATGCAGCAGATGAATGCACAACTGGCTGCCATCAACAAAAGAATTAACGAGCTGGAAGGGACTTTAAAGCAGTTACCCGACCTGCAACGCCGATACTTGCAACTTTTCCGTGAAGTTGAAGTGAAACAGCAGCTCTATACTGCCCTGTTAAACTCTTATCAGCAGCTACGAATTGCCAAAGCTGGTGAAATTGGTAATGTACGTGTAGTCGATACTGCTGTTGAACCATTAGAACCAATCAAACCGAAAAAACTGCAAATCCTGATTTTATCCATCTTCTTGGGCGGGTTCCTGGGAACCTTGCTGGCACTGCTACGCAATATGCTACGTTCGGGCATTAAAGATTCCAGTCAAATTGAAAATGAACTAGATTTGCCGGTATATGCGACGGTACCTCGCTCACCTGCACAAAATGGCTATATCAAGCTGGCCAAGAAGAAAAAATATATTCCTATACTGGCAGTTAAAAACAGTGATGATATTGCGATTGAGAGTTTGCGTAGTATGCGTACTGCCATTCACTTTGCTTTAAGCAATGCACGGAACAATATTGTGATGATTTCTGGGCCTGCACCAGAAGTGGGTAAATCTTTTATCTCGACCAACCTGGCTGCAATTTTGGCACAAAGCCAGAAACGTGTGCTTTTAATTGATGCAGACTTACGTCGCGGTTATATCCATAAATACTTTAATCAAAATCATCAGCCTGGTTTAGCCGAGTATTTAAATAAACAGGCTACTTTAAATGAAGTGATCAAAGCCACAGATATTCCAGGATTAGATCTATTGACTCGGGGTAAAAGCCCGGTGAATCCCTCGGAGTTACTCAGTACCCCATTATTTGGGGAAATGCTGACTCAGTTATCCAGTCAATATGATCATATCCTGATTGATACTTCACCTATTCTTGCAGTGACTGACGGGATTATCATCTCACAACATGCGGGTGTGAATTTGTTGATTGCACGTTATGCACAGACTCAGATGAAAGAGCTGGAATTAACAGTCAATCGCTTTGAACAAGCTGGAGTTAAGGTAAATGGCGTGATCTTGAATGATATCCAGCGCTCCAGTGCAGGTTATGGCTATGGTTATAATTATGCTTATTCCTATAAGGCTTCAAAAAATGAAGACTAGGTCTTTGACCTAGATATCCTGCTTCAAACAGATTCAGAATCATTCAATTTAAATCTGTTTGAAGCTTTTCATATTTATCTGAATAACAAATATTATTATAACCAAGCCTGTATTCAGTAATCAGAACGCTACTGAACAAGATAGTTTAAGCAAACCAAGCTGAATAGATTATCTAACTCTGCACTGTAAATCTAAATTACTGACTCAATATGCAGACATTCTAAAAATAAAATATCAGTCATGACCTTTTTTAAAGATTTTTATTTTTTGTCCAACGGACACAAATTAAAAGTTTCCAAGCTGGATAAAACAAGCTCTTTTTAAAAAAATACAGGATTAAAAACAAATAGTGAAATTCATTCTCTCTAGTACGTAATCATTTCTGACTAGAAAATAGCTTCCTAAACCCGCAATAACTGAAGCAATTTCTTAATCATATTATTTTACCTCTTTGGTATATAAAGGAGTTTCAGGTATATTTTTCCCTGAAAATCTTGCAGCACCAACTTCCTGATCAGGAGCATTAATTCCCTCCTGACTCAACATCACTTTAGCTGTTTTAAACATGATTTTAAAATCAAGCCACACGTTACACTGTTCAACATATTTTACGTCAAATGCAAATTTTTCTTCCCAAGACAAATTATTACGTCCACTTACCTGAGCAAGTCCTGTCATACCTGGCTTTACTTCATGACGTCTCATTTGTTCATCAGTATAATGTTCAAGAAACTCTTTCATTTGAGGCCGGGGTCCGACAATACTCATATCTCCTTTTAGAACATTAATGAGCTGCGGCATTTCATCTAAACTGCTAGAACGTAACCTTTGTCCAAATGGAGTAATACGGAATTTATCTGGTAAAAGATTACCCTCTTTATCTACAGCATCCCGCATAGACCGAAATTTAATTATTTTAAATAATTGACCATTTTTACCCGGTCTTTCCTGATAAAAGAAAACAGGCGACCCTAAATTTTTCCGTACCTTATAAGCTATTATAATAAAAACAGGAAATAATATGAGCAAAGCCAGGCAGGCAATCACTATATCAATCAATCTTTTCAAGATATCCTGCTTATATTTAAGCATATCAGCAACAGAATAAGCATATACCTGAGGCATTAAAGAATTTTTTAAAATTAAATTATTTTTATGCATAAAATTCCTGAATGGCTTTTTATCCACTTTATTAGGTTGATCTTTCTTTAAAGAAAACTGTATTATTTTATTTTTATAATGCCCCTCATTCATCGAATGTTCTTTTAAAAAAATATTATTTTTTTCATTAAATAAAGGCTTATATATTAAAATAGTACTTTCTTCATTTCTTTTAATATTCTTTTTTTCTTTTTCTATTATCATTAATAAACACCTCGATATGTCTATTTTTCAGAATCATAGCAAGGATATTTAATTTTAAAAATAAATTATGTTTTAACCAGCTAACAAGCAATCAAATGAAATCAAAATAACCTGATATTAATATTTTTTTTATTATTACTTTAAATCTAAGTAGTATTAGTGAAATTTTATTTGATAATTAAATTAAATTTTTATAGAATTTGCAATTAAATTAGCCACTTATGAAATTATACCCAGCTAGTGCAATCTTCCAGATATTTATAACAGAGAAAGAAAATTATTGTTAATTAACAAAAATATCAATTACAAAATACAACACAGCTCACACTAAAAAAAATGTGACAAAATGTGATCTAATTTGCCATTTTGTGACAAAATACACAGATTTCCTTATAAGCGGATCAAATCCTAAACTTCTGGAAGCTCATTCAAAAAACATAAAATAGATACAAGCTTTTGAAATTATTATAAATAAATGAATTATATCTTTTTAAAGCTGGCGTCATTGATAAATAGGTCATTTTCAGCATGGACGGACATATTAAACTTAATTTTTTATCCCGCCGGCACAGCATTTAGCCTGTGTATAACTTACTCTCAAATAAAATACTGTCGTTACAGTAATATTGATACATTATATGTATCGCTTTATTGTCGTTAAAATACTGGATATCCTTGTACCATTCAGGCAAGGACAGATGGCCTGTGACCAGGTTGTATACAATGAAAGAAATTACATTAAGATAGTAGCCCATGATTACACAGATTAAATTTGCAATCTAATCTCTGCACTATTTGTCATTCACTCTTGGTTCGTCGAAGCAAGTGGTGGTACAAATAAATAGGACATAGGCTGGCTTAGCCAAGCGCCGAGTTTTATAAATCTATACTATAATAATCATGCACAATTGCACGTGCACCAAATCGTTCTTTTTGATAGATTAAACCCTTATTCAAAAATTTTCCTTCATTCTCGTTAGAAGTACCAAAATCAAATATTTTAGCAAATTTTTTACTATTATTTATCAAGAAATCAATCAGATAGTCTAGAACCTTTTCTTCCCGACCTTTATCATTACTGGCCAAATACTGGGTATGTACCACTCTATCAGTTTCAAAAGTGACTGCTGCTGCCACAATATGACCGTCAATACAGCACTTATAAGCTTTTATATTATTAGGGAATCTACTTTTTAATAAATCTATTTCAATTTCATTATGTACAGGTTGCTGATTATGATGCTGAAGTAACACCTCACGCAGAACCCCCCAAACTATACTGGGCTGATCTACTTCTTCACAACTAACCCCATTTTTTTTAAGTTTCTCAATTGATCTTCTTTTGCTTGCTGAATATGAGTATTCTTCCTCTAAATAAATAGAAGTACTAATATCTCTACGATAAAGATGTGCATGATTTATAAATAGAGCATATAAATCTTCTTGTGCCGGATAATTATGATAAATTACCGGGATACATTTATATATAATTTTTTTAATATTTCTATCTTTTAAAAAAATCTTTAATTGATTGAATAACTCAATCATATCAATGGCATGTAAGCCTCTATTAATTAAAAACCCCCCAAAGGTTAGACCTTGATGACTATAAAAAATATTATCTTTAATATTGCCAGGCAACAATGCCATGATTTTACCTTTATCATTTTTAAATATTAAAGAGAAATCTTCAAAACGATCAGAATGATATTCCATAAAATCCCGATTAAATATAAAATGATAATTTTTACATGTTAATAAAAATTCATTCCACCCGCGCTTATCAAAATCTTCATATTTTTTTATTTGAAAGCTTATATCTTCGATCACTATAATCTCCTATATCATATAAATCTTTATTATTTTTAAAATTAGGTATAGCTAAAATTTAATTTTTATAATTAAAAAATATTTTTAAGAGCTAAATCATTTCTAATATTTGTAACAACCGATGATTAATATGAACAGCATTAAAATTCTTTTTGGCATACAAAAATCCTTGATATCCCATTTTATTTACCTGTTCCGGATGCTCTATAAAATAAATCATTTTGTTTACTAATGCCCTTACATCCCATTTTGGAATCAGAAAACCCGTAACTTCATTTACTACAGTCTGATTGCAGCCTGGTACATCAGTAGTAATTACCGGCCTTCCTATTGCCATTGCTTCTTGAGTACTGCGAGGTACGCCTTCTCGATAATAGGAAGGTAATACAAAAACTGCACTCTCACGTATTTGTTGATCTACATCCTGTACAAAGCCAGCGTATTCTATAATTCCTGTTTCTATCAATTGATCTAATTGTGCCTGTTTCAGACCCGTGGGGTTTTCAGGATCCAGCCCCCCTATAATTTTAAATGTTATATCGGGATATTTTTGCTTCACTATTTTAGCAGCTTCTAAATATTCAAATATACCCTTCTCAGCAATGAGCCTGGCAATAAAGATAAAAGATAATTTTTTTTGATCATCCCATTTCGTATAAGCATAATCATGCAAATTAAGACCAATTGGTCCCAGGACTTGAATTGCATTTCTTTTATGGGGAAGGTTATAACGATGGACTAGATCTTTGGGGTCTTCGCGATTAAGAAAAATAATTTTGTCTAGATATGGAAATGCCAGCCGATATAGAGAAATTTGTACAAAGCGTATGAATTGGGCTTTCAGACTGAGCCCATGTTTATGAATGGTAAAAGGCGAACCCAATCCTTCAATCATGCCATAGATATAAGGAACCTTGGTTCTGTAAGCAGCCAAAGTTGCATAAATAACCGGTTTAGTTGAATATGAAAATACAATATCAGGTTGAATTTCTTTTATTTTTTTAATCAGCTGATAGGTTGAACCCAGATCAGCCAATGGGTTTAATCCACCACGACTAAGTTTATAGGTAACCAGCGTAACTCCTAAACTTTTTATTTTTTCCAACCATTCACTGGTGTATTCAGACACAAAAGCATAAACATGATAATTCTGTGCTAAACAGGACAAAATGAAATCTTTGCGGAAGCCATAAAGATTAGAAGCTGTTGTTCCAATGATAATAATTTTTTTAGAGACCATTATTTTATACGCTCTATGAGTTCTAATTGTGATATATAAAAGTTTTTATCCTCATCAGAAACAGCGGTTATCCTACGACTATGTAAAATCTTCATTAACTTCAAAAAATCTAATGTTTTTACAATAATTTTTTTTATCTCAAATTTTAAAAGAATCCTATTTTTCTCGCGATCAGCGATTATATTATTATAATATTTTTTGATTACTTCAATCTGGGTATTATAACCACGGATCATTTTCTCTTTTTTTACATTTTCTACTTCTCGATAAAAATACAAGGGTTCTTGCATCACCACATAATTAAAATCATTTTTTATAGCTGCTGAGAGCCATAATTCATAATCTTCAGCTAGGCAGTTATTTTCCTGATAAGGATTTCTTTGACACCAAGCCTTACGTGCAAGAAGTGAAGGATGTAATAAATTTGTCAAGCCTTGCAAAATTTCTTTTGGCTGCATCTGGTGGGTAGAAAAAATTCTTTTTCCTAGAATTTCATTTTTATTTCCAATGGAATATAAGCTGGTAACAACCAAATCAATCTCTGGATTTTCATTTAGGACTTTAATCTGTTTTTCAAGCCGGTCTACAGCCATTAAATCATCAGCATCCATACGCGCAATAATGTCATATTTTGCTTCACTAATAATCTGATTTAAGCGATAGGGTAATCTTCTATTATAACCATCAGAAATGATACGGATTCGAGGATCGAGAAATGATCGGGCTATTTCTAAAGATCGGTCTGTCGAACCATCATCTACCAGTATGAGTTCCCAGTCTTGAAAAGTTTGGGCAAGGACAGATTTAATCGCATCTTCCAAGAATTTTTCAGCATTAAAAAATGGAATTCCGATAGAAATATACATATTTATTCATCCTTATTATTATTTGAAAATAATAAAAAAGCCGCCAATAAAAACCAAAAAATAATTGTTCTTGCGCTATAAGTGGTGAACCCATATAACATTGGCCCTAATAATATCATCTTGTTGGAAAGCGATAGTTTCTTGAATATTTGATATAAAAATATTAAAAATAAGGATATTCCTATAATCCCATAATAAAATAAGATACCTAACCAAGTTGAGTGAATTTCATTTCCTGTAGGGTTATATAACCAGTGGGCGCCTTGCCCAGCACCAAAAATCAAATATTGAGGATAATCTAAAAAACTAAAAAGACCACGTCCTTCTACCTGACTGTCTCGTTGATCTAACCCTTCCATAAAGCGTAGTGCAATACTATCAAAGACCCCCAAGTTATATAAAAAGTAGCTTAAGCTTCCAAAAAGTACTAATGTTCCAATGAATACAAATATTCTTTTATTCAGGTCCCCTTTTTGACTAAATATAAGTCCCAGAGTTAACATTAAAAAACCAATTGAAGCAGATCGTGACATGGTCAATAAAATCAAGAATAAGGCTAAAAAATAGACAGTTATTTTTTTAAAGCCGTTTCCTGAAATATATAGGTAAATTGCACAGCTACTCAGCACCCAAAATGCCATCTGGTTAGGATCATTAAAAAGACCATTGTATCGAGGTTCAAAATCATAACGACCTAAGTTGCTTGCCCAGATAATAATTTCAACAATATAGGAAAAAGGGATCAGGAATAATAATTTTTCATAGAAAAAATTAATCTGAACTTGATTTAAATTCATCATTAATAGAAAAAACAATAAATTAAATATCCAGTAAACAGTCGACATCATATAACTTGAATCGAGAACAATTAAATACCAAGCAAAATTTACACAAATTGCATAAGCAACAAATAATAAAATTATATTTGAATATTCAATATTTATTTTAGAGCTTTTGCTAAATAGTAATAAAATAGCACCCATAATAAAAATATGGCTGAATTGGGGAACTCCACTTGACCAAAAATAAAACTGAGATAAAAAAAATGAAAATAGTATAAGATATATAATTGATTTATCTCTTATATTAGTATCACTTAAAAAAATAATGTTATTTTTTGAATTAGTTTCATTTAAAATAATCATTATCTATTCCTTTTTTATTGTCCTTTACTTAGCAGAAAAGCAAAAGAACCGATTAATATTTATATTATTAATTTAATTATTTTCTTATTTAAGATATTTTAAAATTATGTTTTCTAACAAAATTAATAATATTTATCAAACTTATTTATATTAAAAATCTTTTTTAATCAATAACCAGTAAAAAAACCTGAAAAAATCATATGTTAAAATTTCAGATGGATATTCTCTCAAAATACTGAGCATTTTTTCTAATGATTGTTTTTTGGAAAATAACCCTAACTCGAATGCATTTATCCATAAAGCTC
This sequence comes from Acinetobacter sp. SFD, assembly GCF_001647575.1. NCBI lineage: Bacteria > Pseudomonadati > Pseudomonadota > Gammaproteobacteria > Moraxellales > Moraxellaceae > Acinetobacter > Acinetobacter sp. SFD. The sequence goes on along the minus strand of NZ_LSZJ01000016.1, from coordinate 53,309 downwards.
TTTTTTTTGCTTTATTAAATAGAATATGATTTTGGTACTCATTTAAAATCATCATTCTCGAATCATGCATAAGTGACGTCTGTTTATGCATATTATTATCATGTAGCCTGTATTTAGCAAAAATAACAGGAAGATAACATAACTCCCCTTCCTGTGCTAAAAGCAGCCACATATACCAATCTTCGATTTTTACCTTAGCATCATAACCGCCAATTTTTTTCAAAGCTTTAGATCGGATCAGTTGGGTCGTAGCTGGCAAATCATGTTCTAATAATAAAATTTTTTCAAAATTATAACTTTGTCTTTTTTTTACCCTATTTTTGACAAGATTGGACTCATTATCAATAACCGCCACTCCTCCAAATACTGCGATACAATTTTTGTTCTGGTTTAAAAATTCGGATTGTATTTTTATTTTATCTTTTAAGATTATATCATCTGAAGCCAGAGAAGAAAAATATTCTCCCTGTGTCCATTCTAATGCTTCATTCAAGGTTGCACTCAAGCCCTGATTGGGTCGATGTCTAAACTCAAATCGGGTAAATCGTTTTTCACAGAGCGGAATCAGTTCTTGGATTTTTTCTACGGAAGAATCTGTAGATCCATCATCAATGACAATTAACTCAATATTCTGATACGACTGCTCAATGACACTCCGGATACTGTCACACACAAATCTCTCATGATTATAACTTGGTATAATGATAGAAATTAAAGGGTATTCAATTTTCATATTATATCTCTTTTTATTCTAATGGTTTAAATATAAATAAACTGATAACTATCCAATATATCCCGTAATTTACCAGGTAAGCAATTGAAACCCCTTCAAATCCAAAAACCTGGGTACATACATAGGTCAAAACCAGAAGGGACACAGTAAATATAATTTCTGTAGAAATATACAGTTTGGTCATGGCTTTGCTTAACATTAAATAAGCAAGTATCCAGCTCCCTATTTTTAATGCATCACCCATCATTTGCCAAAAGAACAGGCTTTGCATGGGTGCGAAAGAGGGACTGAACAATACGTTGATAATCCAATCACGTAGCACAAAAACGATGATTCCGCCTACCACAGCCAGTGGAAACAGGAACTTGTAGCCTAAATAGATTTCTTTCTTAATTTCATCAAGCATCTTGAGTTCTGATAAACGTGGTAAGTAATAGACTCCCAATATTGTTGTAACCAGCATCAGGTATACGGTACTTAGACGGATCATCGCTTCCCAGTATCCTGCATATGCCAGGCCAAACTCCTGGCTTAAATAGGCGCGAATCAGCATTTGCGATAAAGGCACGCAGATTGCACTCACCAATGCCATCCAGACAAAAGAACTAAATTTTTTAGTAATTTCGAGGTCTATTTTTCCAAACAGAGATGAAAATTTAAACCACTTCGCTCGATAACACAGAAATAAAGTCACTATAAATGTAATAGACTGATAAATAGATAATGCAATCAAGGCACCATATAGATGTAATTTTATAGCCAAAATACTGGTAATAATAAGCGCGAATAAACTGCCTGCAATATTGGCAATGACCAGTTTTAATATTTCTTTTTTTCCATTTAGTATTGCTAAAAACAATGTATTAAAATTAAAAAATATTAAAAATACTGCGAACCATACGAAAACATTTTGATATTCAAGGGTATGAAATATATACAGTGATAGCTGGCTTTGGAAAATTAAAATTAATATTGCAAAAATCAGGCTGAATAGAAAAACAAGACTGCCTGCAGTTTTCCAGATTGCACGTTGTCTGTTTTGATCTTCATGATACTCGGCCGTATATTTAATGACGGCAGTATTAATTGCGCTACCCGCAAAAGTGGTCACCATTTGAATAAAATTTTGAAATTGTCCTAAAGCAGCATATCCAGTCGGTCCCAGATATACAGCCAGAATTTTATTCAGTACAAACAGGGTTAGGGTCTTAATTAACACCGCCACACCATTGAGTACGCTGGTCGTAAGTAAATTCATCTATATTTGAAAACCATTACATAACTGAACAACCTGCTTTGCTTCATCTACAGATAAAGTAGGCCCGATCGGCAAGCTCAAGACCTCGGCATGAATTTGTTCTGAAATTGGTAAACTTAAGTCATTCCACTCTTTATAAGCTTGTTGTTTATGCGGTGGAATCGGATAATGAATCAGTGTCTGTACCCCATGGTCTGCCAGATATTTTTGTAATTCTTCCCGATGTCGGGTTCGAATGACAAACAAATGCCAAACATGCTGGGTATAAGTTTCCGTGTCTATATTTATGAGTGGAAGCTCAATGGCCGGATTTTGAATTCCTTTTAAATAGAGATCTGCAATCTGACGGCGATGCTGGTTCTCCCGATCCAAAAATTTCAGTTTTATATTTAGAATTGCAGCCTGGATTTCATCAAGGCGACTATTTACTCCAGGTACCAGATTTTTATATTTTTCATGTGAGCCATAATTACGTATAGCCTTTAGCATATCGGCTAACTCGGCATCGTTGGTGGTAATCGCTCCCCCGTCTCCTAATGCACCCAGGTTTTTACCCGGATAAAAACTAAAGCCTGAGGCATCTCCCCAATTTCCTGCTTTTTTACCCCCTATTTCAGCACCATGAGCTTGGGCTGAATCCTCTAAAACCAGTAAATGGTATTTCTTGGCAATACTCATAATTTCTGGCATTGCAGCAAGCTGTCCATATAAATGAACTGGTAAAATTGCCTTGGTTCGGTCTGTAATGGCTGCTTCAATTTTTTTAGTATCAATATTAAAAGTATGAATATCCGGTTCGACCAGCACCGGTTTTAAATTATTTTGTGAAATCGCGAGAATACTTGCGATATAGGTATTTGAAGGCACAATGACTTCATCTGCCTCATGAAGTTTTCCCAGTTCCTTCCATGCACGTAGGGTCAGAATAAGTGCATCCAGTCCATTCGCCACTCCGACGGCATACTGTGTACCACAATAGTTTGCAAAATTTCGTTCAAATTCTTCTAATTCTTTGCCACATATATACCAGCCTGAATCAATGACCTGCGTACAAGCAGTGATAAGTTTTTCACGGTATTGCGCGTTTATTGCTTTTAGATCAAGAAAAGGAATCATTCTTATCAATCTCACATCATTTTTTTATTTATTTTTTAATTTCAATTCTATTAAAATTAAAGTTTATTTATTTAGTTCATAACTCTTAGATTTAAAACCTGGTTCTAATAAAAATTGTTTCATTTTCCTATTGAGAGGTTTTTCGATATATTTATACATTAAAAAACTAGCGATCAAGGTGATTATAAAAATAATTCCTGAAAACAGCATTAAATCTATATCGAATGACAGTAGCTTTTTTATATAATTTAAAACTTGAATTTCTAAAACATGAAGCAGATAAAAAGAAAAACTAATTTCACCCGCTAGTACCATATATTTACTTGATAAAAATCTAGTAATAATGCTCTTTTCCTTTGCAACATGAGATAATGCAAAAACAAGGATAATAGCTGCCATCGGTAGCCAGTAGTAAATAGAATACCTGTAACTTATATTGATATCATCATGAAATACAAAGAATAGAACAAAAAGAAAAATTGCTGCAATTTCAATAACGAAAACAGATCGGTTTATTTTAGAGTAACTTAATTTTATTTTTTCAAAAATATCAAACAGGACCATGCCCAGTAAAAAATCAGAAAAACGCACAAATGGTGAGATATATAGCCAATAGTGATTCTGATTTTTATCCAGCTGAAAATTTAATAGTAAAATACCTATAAAATACAAAATAAAAATATAGCCTCTTAATTTTTCAGACATTAAAAGTGCAAAGGGAAAAAGTAAGTAAAAGAACATTTCATCAGAAATACTCCAGGAAGGAGAATTTAATGAAAAATGAATATTTTCTTCCAGAAAAAAACTTTGCATCAGAAAAATATGCTGAAACAGGTATTCCCACCCTTGTCCATACTGGATAAAGGTTAATAGAAGCACAATCACCGTGGTTGCAATATGTACCGGATATACCCGTGCTAAGCGAGAAATATAAAATTCTTTTTTTGAAATACTTCCTGTTAGAAATTTTTCTTTATAGTTATAGGCTAAAATAAATCCGCTTAATATAAAGAAGAAACTGACACCTAAAAATCCTTCATTAAAAATATTATTAAAAACATCTGCATAATATGTGTCATTTTTGAGAAAAGCCAAATGACTCAGAAAAACAAATAGTGCAAAAAACATACGCAACGATGTAAGCGGCTTAATCATCTCATACATCTCCTTAATATTTATTATTATTTAAAACCTTGTTTTTTGTTATGCTATTATTTTAATTCACTATTGCGTACAGGTCTTATGCAGTTCTTTTAAAAACTGGTCATAATTGCGGATATAATCGCTTTCATCATAATAATCGCTTGCCAATACCAGCAATATGCAATCTTTGGAAAAATCATGCATCTCATGCCAAACCATTGGCGGGATAAATAATCCTTTATTAGACTGACCTATTAAGACCTCTAGCTTTTCTTTGCCATTATCCATCAGCATTTTGCAACTGCCTTGAATGCAAAAAGCAATTTGTTGAAGGCCTTTATGTGCATGAAATCCACGAGGAACATCAGGCTGAGCACCGAAAATATAATAGAGCCTCTGTATACTGAAAGGAACATTCCGATTAGCTTCGGCGACCACCAAGCTGCCACGATGATCTCCCAGATTAGGTAATTCTATCCATTCGATAAGATTCATCGTTATTACCCCACTAAAGAAATCAGATATTGTCCATAGCCATTTTTATTCATTGTTTGACCAATCGCTAAAACTTCCTCTCTGCTCAGCCAGCCATTATTCAATGCAATTTCTTCCAGGCAGGCCACTTTATAACCCTGACGTTTTTCAATAGTTTCTACAAATTGAGCTGCCTCAAGCAGACTGCCCTGTGTTCCTGTATCCAACCAGGCAAACCCACGCCCCAACAATTCAACATTTAAATCACCTCGTTCCAGATATGCCTGATTAATCGAGGTAATTTCCAGCTCACCCCGTTCGGAGGGTTGTACCTGTTTGGCAATTTGAATCACATCATTGTCATAAAAATACAGGCCAGTTACGGCGAAGTTAGATTTAGGATGTTTCGGTTTTTCTTCAATTGAAATCACACGGTGCTGTTCATCAAATTCCACCACGCCAAAGCGCTCAGGATCTTTCACCTGATAACCAAATACCGTTGCTCCTTTTTGCCGTGCTGCAGCTTGACGTAGCATAGGGGTAAAACCTTGCCCGTAGAAAATATTATCGCCCAGCACCAGACATACATTGCTTTGGCCAATAAATTTTTCGCCCAGGATAAAGGCTTGTGCCAAACCATCAGGGCGAGGCTGAATTGCATAACTCAGCTCCATGCCAAACTGTGAACCATCTCCTAATAAACGCTTAAACCCCTCAATATCCTCTGGCGTACTAATAACCAGAACGTCACTGATACCGGCTAACATCAGGACAGATAATGGATAATAAACCATCGGTTTGTCATAAATCGGAAGTAGCTGTTTCGAGATGCCTTTGGTAATAGGATGCAAACGTGTGCCCGAACCACCGGCTAAAATAATCCCCTTGGTTGTGCTAGCCATTAGACTGCCTCCCCTAAACGTTCACGCTGATAAGAACCATCCTGAACGCGATGACACCATGTCAGATTATCCAGATACCACTTCACAGTTTTACGGATACCGGTCTCGAATGATTCCTGTGGCTTCCACCCCAGTTCCCGTTCAATTTTTGATGCATCAATGGCATAGCGCAGATCATGTCCAGGCCGATCATTAACAAAAGTGATGAGGCTTTCATAACGTTCCCCATTCAGTTGGGGTTTTAATTCATCTAAAATCTGACAGATGGTTTTGACTACGTCTATATTTTGTTTTTCATTCCATCCGCCAATATTATAGGTCTCACCTACAATGCCTTGAGTCGCAACCTGATATAAAGCGCGGGCATGGTCTTCTACGAAAAGCCAGTCCCGAACCTGCTGACCGTTGCCATACACTGGTAAGGGTTTCCCCTCCAAAGCATTGAGGATCATCAAAGGAATCAGTTTTTCAGGAAAATGATAAGGTCCATAGTTATTGGAACAGTTTGTGACCACGACTGGCAAACCATAAGTTCTATGCCAGGCTCGCACCAGATGATCCGAGCTGGCCTTACTGGCCGAATAAGGTGAACTTGGCAAATAAGGTGTGGTTTCTGCAAACAGATCGGTTGTGCCTTCCAAATCTCCATAGACCTCATCTGTTGAAATATGGTGGAATTTGAATCTGGATTTTTTAATTTCAGGCAGCTTTTGCCAATACTTTCGTGCAGCTTCTAATAAGGTATAGGTACCGACAATATTTGTTTTAATAAATTCGGCCGGGCCATCGATGGATCGGTCCACATGAGACTCTGCCGCTAGATGCATGACCACATCGGGTTCAAAGCTTGCAAATAATCGTGTTAAAGCTGCATGATCACAAATATCAGTTTGAGAGAAATGGTAACGTGGGTGATCCGATATAGAAATTAAAGATTCTAGATTACCCGCATAAGTTAACTTATCAACATTTAAGACTTGATGTTCAGTCTCCTTGACCAGATGCCGGATGACAGCAGATCCAATAAAACCGGCTCCACCAGTCACTAATATTTTCATCACCATTTTAAATACCCTTTAATATTTTTATTCTACTTTTCACTAATTATTTTTAATATATTGATGCCTTTTAAGCTTCTCTATTTTTATTGATTTGTTCATAAGATATATTAATTCTATTACACAAACCACTTACAAAAAAAGCCGATACTTAAATGTAGTTACATTTTATGAATCTATTTTCGTTTTTAAAAATATTTTTACCCTATATTGATCTTAATCCTGCACACACTTTCCAGCCAATATTGTTCTAATATTCATCATTTTTTTTATTCCAATACTTTAATTAACAATGTTTTATTTTAATTTCATAAGGCATAATTATTTTATAAATTATTAAACTAATGCTTAAATTAAATAAAAATCAACAATCTAAGAAACCTTTAGATCAGATAAAAATTATATAAAAATACTTTCCTCGATTAATTTCTATCGTTATTGCTTCTTTCATTGGATTCAACTCATCTATTAAAAAATAACAATTAGAAACAATTAATCTTCTTTATAATCTTAAAAAATTTTCTATATCTCTACCGCTTGTTCAATCAAGCTTTCACGTCCATTTTCGTCCATCTTTTTGCAAAATCTTAGCCTGGCGTTATTTAATTGGGTCAAAAATAGCTATAGACAAGGTATGTGATATATTATATTTTTTAGACGTTAATCACATAAATCGAATTAAAAAAATTAATAATTATTAATAAATACCAATTCTGAACATATAAAAATAAAGGGGTTTCAAGTGAACCATAGACACCTTTTAGGTATTTTTACCTTAAGCCTATCTTTAGTTGGATGTGCAGCAATATCCGGCTTTCAAACCTATAATTTACCGAAAGAAGGCATCTATCAAACTGAGCTAGGAACGCCTGTCAATCTGGTGCAATTAAATCAGCAAACCCTGCCTGTCGTACAGTCGGCCCAAACAAATAATCTCAGTCATTATGCTGCTTTATTTCAGACCGAGGTGCAGGATTACCGCTTGAATCCGGGTGATATCTTATCTTTTCAATTATGGGCTTATCCTGAAATCAGTGCCGCCCCTACGGCCAGCGATAATAACAACGGCTATCAAATTGACCGGAATGGTTATATTCACTTTCCATTCATTGGACGCTATAAAGCAGCAGGAAAAACTCTTCCGCAAGTGAATCAGGAAGTACGACGCCTATTAACACCTTATTTAAACCGCCCGGATGTAGTGGTACGCGTGATTTCATATCAAGGACAACGCTATTCTGTGGTTGGCAATGTGAAATCGGCAGGACAGTTTTACCTATCTGACCAACCGATCAGTGTTTATACAGCATTAGGTCTGGCTGGCGGTATCAATGAGCAGGGTGACTCGACTTCAATTCAACTGGTACGTCAGGGGGTGACCTATGACCTGAATACTATTGCACTGGAAAAGGCTGGATATTCTTTACATAAACTCTTGATTCAACCAAATGACACTCTTTATATCAGCCCTCGTGAAAACCAGAAAATCTATGTGATGGGGGAAGCAGGTGCCAATAAACCGTTGCCAATACGTGATCAGGGAATGACGCTTGCGGATGTGCTGGGTGAAAGTGAAGGCATCAACCCCTATTCAGCGAGTGCTAGCCGGATTTATGTCTTACGTGGCAATTCCGATAACAAGATGACCGACATATATCACTTAAGTTTAAACAACCTTGGAGATTTTGGCCTGGCCAAACAGTTCAAGATGCGTAGTAACGATATTGTCTATGTAGATGCCACAGGTCTGACTCGTTGGGAACGCGTTGTGAGCCAGATTCTTCCATTTTCATATGTCGCTGACTCGGCTATACGATAGGTAGTTTAGTTATAGTACCAGGTGCTTAATACTGTATATGAAACAGACACAATAAGAACTGTCTTCTTCTGATCATTATTAAAATATCTGGCCTTATGCGGGTTAGATATTTCAAGAAAGGACCATATAACCAGAATTTTAGAGTCCTTTTTCGCAAAGGCAGCAAGTCTTTGATTATTTTATATAATTTTATTAAAAAATAACTCACTGACTGGAAAAATCACTTTTAAACTTTTAGATAGTAAAATTATGAACAAAAATAACAATACCGAAAATATGATTGACCTAAAAGGGGTGTTCTTTTCCCTGCTCGCGCAATGGAAACTCATCCTTTTATGTGGCTTGCTCAGCCTGATTGTCGTGCTGCTGTACATACGTACCGCAGCCCCTAGCTATAAGGTAGATGCAATTGTCCAGGTCGAGGAAAGTAGAGGGGCATCAGCTGCTTTATTAGGCAGCCTGTCAAGTATTATTAGTCAGATGTCTTCGTCGAATGCTGAGATTGAGGTGTTAAAATCACGCACTATTCTTGAATCCGTGATTGATCGCTTAAATCTGGATCTGCATATCGCCAGTACTGAAGAATCTTTTATCAACCGTCTTATTCAGGGAAGAAACTCGCAAACCGAATATCAGCCTGAAACAGTACGCTTTAAAGAAGGTTTTAAAAGCTTTGATATCCGTCAGTTTGAAGTTCCTGCAGCGTATCTGGATAAAAGTCTCCTGCTAAAATTTCAACCACAGAGCTTTAGCCTGATCAATCCAGCTACAGAAGAAATTGTCTTTCAAGGGCCACTTAACCAGGCCGTTCAAGGCAAAGCTGCACAGGGAGACTGGAAAGTTGCCATCTTCACTCAGGATAAGCTAGATAACAGCTATCGAGTTCAAAAACTCTCGCTGCCTACAGCGATTGATTCCATTCTCGCCAATTACTCCGTTACAGAAAAAGGCGAACTGAGTGGTGTTCTGCAGCTTCGTTATCAGGGGCAAGATAAACAGCACATCACCAAAGTACTGAACACGATTTTAGCCCTTTATAGCCAGCATAATATTACACGCCGTTCCACAGAAACAGCCCAGACACTGGCATTTCTGGATGAACAATTACCGGATTTAAGAAAACAGCTGGATAATGCAGAATTTGCCTTTAATAAATTCCGCCAACAGCATAATACTGTTGATATTGCTAAAGAATCTGAATTGTACTTAAACCAGAGCGTCACCCTCGAAACACAAAAAGTCTTACTCGAACAGAGACAGGCTGAAATAGGTGCCAAATATGCAGCACTACATCCGGCCATGCGGGAAATTACCGCTCAACTTCGGGTCATCAATGGCAAGATTGGCGAGCTGAATACCGCACTTAAAAATGTTCCAGAGATCCAACGCCAGTTCTTGCAACTGTCACGTGATGTAGAAGTCAAACAGCAACTGTATACCAACCTGGTAAATTCCTATCAGCAACTGCGTATTGCCAAAGCGGGTGAAATTGGCAATGTCCATATCATTGATACCGCACTTGAACCGATTGACCAGATGCAACAGAAAACACCCCTGATTCTGTTCCTCGCCTTCTGGTTCGGTATTTTCCTGGGAATCCTGGTGGCATTATTCCGCAATATGCTGCGTTCCGGGGTGAAAGAGAGCAGTCAGATAGAATATCAACTGGGGCTTCCGGTCTATGCGAATATCGCACACTCCCCGAGTCAGAAACCTGGGCTAAAACTCCTGAAAAAGAAAAATATTCCTTTTGTATTGGCCCTTAAACATAGCGATGATATTGCGATCGAAAGTTTGCGCAGCATCCGCACTGCGAGCCATTTTGCCCTTGGCCAGGCCAAGAACAACATCATTATGATTTCAGGTCCCGCACCCAAAGTTGGAAAATCATTTGTTTGTAGCAACCTGGCGGTCATCATGGCAGAAAAAAACAAACGCGTACTGGTGATTGATGCAGACTTGCGTCGTGGTCATATCCACAAATATTTTGATCTGGATCATCAAAATGGATTAACTGAATACCTGAATGAGCAAATTACATTAGAACAGACTATACAAAACACCAATCTTCCGAACTTAAATGTCATCACCTGCGGTAAAAGCTCAACCCATCCATCTGAGCTTCTTAATTCGGTATGCTTTCAGGAGCTACTGCAATCTGTGATTCCACACTATGACCATATCATTATTGACACACCACCTGTATTGGCGGTCACGGATGCGACTATCGTAGCCCGATATGTCGGACTCAATTTGGTCGTGGCACGCTATGCAAAAACTCAAATGAAGGAGCTTGAGCTGACATTGAACCGTTTTAAACAAGCCGGTTGTATCGTAAATGGCTTTATCCTGAATGATATTCAGCCTTCGGCCGCAGGAAGCTATAGTTACGATTACATTTACAGTTATAAGTCTAGAGTACAAAATAGCTGACCCCATTCATAAAAAAAACCAGCAATTGCTGGTTTTTTTTATGTCTTCCAGCTTCAACAGAATTGCGGTATTCGCTTGCTAAAAAACCACCCATTCTGCAAGATTTCTCAAAATTTTCTGCTAAGATGGAATGAACCTCCACGATAACATTAGATTGGAATAATACATGAGTAAGGCCTTACCGATTGCTGTCGCTGTTCTTTTAGGCGGTGCCGCGCTAGTACCTGTTTACTATGCAACTCAAAACCCAGCTGCTCAAACAACAAAAGCATCTAAAAATGCCTCAGCTGTTTCTAAAATCAGCTATGCACTTGGTTATGAAGTTGCTCACCAAACTCCACCTGAGCTGGATATTGACAGCTTTGTGACAGGTGTTCGTGAAGGTCATGCCCGTACTGCACCTGCTTATACTGAAGAAGAATTACAGGCCGCTTATGAGCAGTTCCAGAAAGAAATGCAGCAAAAGCAAGTCGACAGTGCCAAGCAGGCTCAAGCATCCAGCGATACTTTCCTAACTGAGAATGCCAAAAAAGCAGGGGTAAAAACCACAGCATCTGGTTTGCAATATCTAGTCACTAAAGAAGGCACCGGCAAACAGCCTGCGGCATCGTCAATCGTGAAAGTCCATTACACCGGAAAACTGGTTGATGGTACCGTATTTGACAGCTCGGTCGAACGTGGTGAGCCGATTGAGTTCCCACTCAACCAGGTGATTCCAGGCTGGACCGAAGGGTTGCAACTGATGAAAGAAGGCGGCAAAGCCACGCTATATATTCCGGCAAAACTGGCTTATGGCGAACAGGGCGTACCAGGAACTATTCCTCCTAACAGCACTTTGATTTTTGATGTGGAACTGATCGAAGTCAAATAATCCACGAATAAGGAGAGCACTGTGCTCTCCTTTATTTTGAGAAATGATAATGAAAATACAAATAAGCTTGCTGGTTTTACTGCTAAGTTCTGGCAGTCTTTTTGCCAAAGACATCACCACTAAAAGTTCTGAAGCAGAACAGGTGGGTTACAGCTTTGGTTATCTGATGGGAAAAAGTAATGCAGACTCTTTACAAGGTATTGATCTGGATGCCTTCAGTGCCGGTTTAAAAGCTGCTGCTGCCGGAAAACAGGCGACTTTAAGTGAAGAAGAGATGGCGCGGGTATTGACCCAGTTCAAGCGTCAGGCTGAAGCCAAAGAGCTGATTACCCTGAAAAAACAGGCTGATGAAAATGCCAGAATTGGTCAGGCGTTTCTGGCAGAGAATGCCAAAAAACCTGGGATTAAAACCACCAAATCAGGCCTGCAATATCAGATTCTTCAGGAAGGCAAAGGCAAATCGCCGAATGCAAACAGTAATGTCCGCGTACATTATGAAGGCCGTTTGATTGATGGTACAGTTTTTGACAGTTCGATTGCCCGTAATCAGCCCGTGGTATTCCGTACCACCCAGGTCATTACTGGCTGGACCGAAGGCTTGCAGCTGATGAAAGAAGGTGCCAAATATCGTTTCTTCATTCCGGCTGAACTGGCCTACGGACAAATTGGTTCAGGGGATGTAATTGAGCCGAACAGTACCTTGATTTTTGATGTGGAATTACTGGAAATTATTAAATAATAAATCCTATTTTTTCTGATAAAAAAGCAGAGAGGTTCTAGATTTACCTCTCTTTTTTTATGCCTTTCAACCTCCCTAAATTGCAAGTTTTCATGTCACATCCCGACCAGTTTTGCTATGTTATGTTTTAATCAAGCGATTCAACAACAATAGAGGACGTCAGCATGGCAGCAATCAAGACCCGCGAAATTCATTACACTGCACAGGATGGCAGCCCATTAATCGGTTATTTTGCCGCACCAGAAACTGATACTCCTGTTGCCGGTATACTGGTTGCACCAGAATGGTGGGGTCGTAACGAATATACCGAACAGCGTGCCCGTGAACTTGCAGAACATGGCTATGCGGCCTTGGCCATGGACATGTATGGGGACAAAAAAGTCACGACCAATTCTGATCAGGCATATCAGTGGATGATGCAGACTTTTGCAGATCCTGACACCATCGTTAACCGTGCCACAGCGGCTTTGAATGCTCTGGCAGCGCAGGATGAAGTTAATCCCGAAAAACTCGCAGCGATTGGTTTCTGCTACGGAGGCAAAGTCGTACTGGATCTGGCCCGTTCCAATGCCCCATTAAAAGCAGTCGTCACTTTTCATGCCAATCTGACGCCAAAAGCACCGGCTCAGGAAGGTCAGGTACAGGCAGAAATCCTGGTGCTGCATGGAGAACTGGACAGTATGGTAACGCTGGATGATGTTGCCAGTTTCCGCGAGGAAATGCAGGCTGCCAAGGTCAAACATGAAGTGACTGTTTTTGAAAATGCCAAACATGGCTTTAGCAACCCGCTTGCCGATGAACGGGCCAAAGCCAATGGCGTGGATCTTGGCTACAATCCAGAAGCGGAACAAAAAGGCCTGGCAGCAATGTACGCCTTACTGGATCGCCGTTTGGCATAAATAGAAACAACTATTCGGCTTGTTTACAGGCTGAATATTTCAGATACTTCATGAAGAAAAGAAAGATAAATCCTACCAGAGGAGAATGTATATGATGGCTGAAACCAACTGCCCCTACTGCAATTTTGACGAATATGATGTCATTGCCAAAAATGATTATGGTGTGGTGTTGCCTGAACCGAATTCATTGTCCGAAGGTCACTGTGTCGTGATTCCATTACGGCATGTGGCCTCATTTTTTGAAGTGACCGACAAAGAACGTAAAAGTTTGATGTCTTTACTGGAACAGGCACGTAATGAACTACAATTACGCTACCAGCCTGCCGGGTTTCATGTCGGTTTTATTGATGGTGAAGTATTTCAGGAAAAGGTAGAACATCTGCATATTCATATTATTCCGCGTTATGCAGGCAAAACCTTGAAGCTGGATGAGCGCTGGGGAATTAATGATTAACCAGGTTCTATATCAAAAATAAATGCTCTACGGAGCGTTTATTTTTTTGAAATCACTCTTCTGCCCAAATAAATGAGCAGCCATTTTTATCCTACTTTTCACATTCCCACCCTGCTGATTCCGCTATACTAGCTGCTGTTTATTCGGTTGCTAGGTGTTCATGTTCGTATTTTCAGATGCCCTGTTGGAATGGTTTGATGTGCATGGTCGTCATGACTTGCCCTGGCAGGTGACAGATGATCCGTATAAAGTCTGGGTCTCTGAAATCATGTTGCAGCAAACCCAGGTCAAAACTGTACTGCAATATTTCGAACGATTTATCCAGCGTTTTCCGACTGTTCAGGACTTAGGTCAAGCCTCATGGGATGAGGTTGCACCTTACTGGGCAGGTCTCGGCTATTATGCCCGCGCCCGCAATCTGCATAAAGCGGCCGGCATCGTGACGGCACAGCAGCAGTTCCCTCAAACTCTGGAAGAATGGATGGCTTTGCCCGGCATTGGCCGTTCTACCGCGGGCGCCCTGATGTCACTCGGTTTACGTCAATATGGCGTAATTATGGATGGTAATGTTAAACGGGTATTGTCACGTTTCTTTGCCATTGAAGATGATCTGTCCAGACCGGTGCATGAACGTGCCCTATGGCAACTGGCGGAACAGCTCTGTCCTGTTGAACGCAATCATGACTATACTCAGGCGATTATGGATCTGGGAGCAACCGTATGTACGCCAAAAAAGCCTTTGTGTCTGTATTGTCCCATGCAGCAGCATTGCAAGGCACATCAGCAAGGACTGGAAAATGAATTGCCTTTCAAGAAGGCCAAAAAACCGGTTCCAGTACGCTCTGCTCAGGTCTTGCTGATCCAGTCCGGTACAGACTGGCTCTGGCAGCAACGTCCCAATAGTGGTCTTTGGGGCGGTCTCTGGTGTCTGCCGATTATTGAAAATGCACATGAATTGGAACAGCGATGCCAGCAGCTGGGCCTGAAAAATATCGTCAAAAAGACCCAGATTAGCCACAGTTTTACCCATTTTACCTGGCACCTTGAAGCGATTGTTTTTGCTGTAGATCAGGATCAGCAGGAGCATCTGGCGATTGAACTGCAAGGCTGCTGGATGAGTCCACAAACAGCAACCGATGCCGGTATTCCGACTGCCATGAAAAAATTGATCACTAGCGTCAATCTGTGACATAGTCTGGACAAAGCAAAATATCGATCAGCTCGACATGAGCATTGCCAATATTTAAGGATGAATAAAGTGCGCCAATACCTTGCTTTGACATGGATTGTTTTCATCACTGTGCTGCTGGCAGCCTGTAACAGTACACCGAAAAAATCCCCCGCTGTACAACTGAACCCTATCCTGGTGAAGAAGCTCAACAGCCTGCAGATGCCTAATTCATTGGCAATCCCGGTGGCACGCGTACAGGCACGTGAATTAACAGATACCTGGGGCGCTTCGCGCAGTCGCGGACGTCTGCACGAAGGCATTGATATCCTGGCTCCACGTGGAACCAAAGTTTTTAGCGCGACTGAGGGCCTGATTGCGGATTTACGTAATAACAATTTGGGTGGTAAAGTAGTCTGGATTCTGGGTCCAGGCGGCTCCTGGCATTATTATGCGCATCTGGATGGCCATAAACGTGGCTTAAAAGTAGGCGACCATGTCAAAAAAGGCCAGCTGATCGGTTATGTCGGCAATAGCGGTAATGCCCGGCATACTGCTCCTCATCTGCATTATGGAATCTATTTACAGGGCAAGGGCCGCGGTGTGGTCAACCCTTATCCCTATTTACGTTAATTTTAGGATATTTACATGTCAGAAGCGTTGATCAATCGTCTGGTGGAATTTGCTGAATCAGGCAATCAACAAAAAATTGTATTGAATGGTCAAACTTATCAGGGCTGGGTGATGGAAATTACCGAGGATGCGCTTCTGATCAGTACCGGCTATGCTGACAAGGCTGGTAAAGATATGTGGATTCAATTTAGCGATCTGGATCAGGCTGAACTGTGGTACTGGGACAATCAGCAGGATCAATGGACTGTGTTTAAATTATAAAAGCATCAAAACAAGGAGCATCACATGACTGTGCAACGCTGTGGCTGGTGCTCCGATGATCCGCTGTATATCACCTACCATGACCAGGAATGGGGACAGGCCCTGCTGGATGAAAATCGCCTGTTTGAAATGCTGTGTCTGGAAGGACAGCAGGCCGGTCTGGCTTGGATTACCGTTCTTAAAAAACGTGAAGCTTATCGTGAACATTTTTTTAAATATTCGATCGAATCTATCGCCTCACTTACAGATCAACAACTCCAAATAAAACTCGAAGATGCTAGCCTGATACGGCATCGCGGCAAACTCAATGCCATTCGGGAAAATGCCCAAGCATGGCTAAAGCTGCGACAGCAAGGGATTAATCTGGTGGATTGGCTCGGGTCTTTTGCACAGCAACCGCGACTGAATAATGATGTTGTGGATTATCGGCAAGCACCCGCTCAAACCATTGAGAGTCAGCAGATGTCTAAAGCCCTTAAACAGGCCGGTTTTAAATTTGTCGGACCCACCATTTGCTATGCCTTTATGCAGGCCGTTGGTATGGTCGATGACCATGAAAATCATTGTGACTTTAAAACAATATCCTCCCATTTAAATAAGAGTCGAAATCATGTCGAATAATATTATTCAAGCTTATGCAGCCATGTCTGCAGGTGCGGAACTTGAACCTTATCAGTTTGATGCCGGAGAACTGCAACCGCATCAGGTCGAAATCAAAGTAGAATACTGTGGTCTCTGTCATTCCGATATTTCAGTGATCAATAATGACTGGGGTTCTTCAGTGTATCCGGTTGTAGCAGGACATGAGATTATCGGTACCATTACCCATCTGGGTGCAGAAGCCAAAGGCCTGAAAGTTGGTCAACGGGTGGGTATCGGCTGGACGGCAGAAAGTTGCCAATATTGCGATCCTTGTATTTCAGGCCAGCAGGTGCTGTGTACTGGCGGTCAGGTGGCTACCATTGTCGGACATGCCGGTGGTTTTGCCGACAAAGTGCGTGCCGGATGGCAATGGGTCATTCCCCTACCCGAAGATCTTGATCCTGAAAGTGCTGGCCCCCTACTCTGTGGCGGGATTACCGTATTTGATCCGATCCTGAAACATCAGATTCAGGCCATTCACCATGTTGGCGTAATTGGTATTGGCGGTTTAGGGCATATGGCCATCAAGCTGCTAAAAGCCTGGGGCTGTGAGATTACCGCTTTCACCTCAAATCTGGATAAAAGTGATGAGCTGAAAGGCATGGGCGCTGACCATGTGGTCAATAGCCGTGATTCGGCTGCCTTAAAAGCCCAGCGTGGCAAGTTTGATTTATTGCTGAGTACGGTCAATGTGACTCTGGATTGGCAGGCTTATCTGGCAACTCTGGCACCCAATGGTACTGTACATATGCTCGGTGTACCTCTGGAACCGATGCAGATTCCGGCTGGCATGCTGATTGGTGGGGCCAAGTCAGTAAGCGGCTCACCGACAGGTTCGCCAGCTGCACTGCGCCAGCTGCTGAAATTTGCTGCACGTAAAAATATTGCTCCGCAAATTGAAGTATTCCCGATGTCACAGCTGAACCAGGCGATTGAACATCTGCATTCAGGCAAAGCCCGTTACCGGATTGTGCTTAAAGCAGATTTTACAGCTTAAATCCTGCTTATTTTCAGCTGTTAAAAAGACCCAGAAATTGGGTCTTTTTTATTGCAGGGCTTCAGGCAAGACCGCAATACTGGCAGGTTTGGCCAGTTCAGTCTTCATCTTTTGCAGCATTTGATAAGGCTGCTGTTGCACAAACATATTCACAAAAGTCAAAGGAATGGAACCTTCCGGATTGGCATAACCATAGGTTGAAACCTTGACCTGGTTATTGGCCAGTTTCTGAAAAGTCCAGTCCCCCTGATAATCGGTTAAACGCACATAATCCGGGTTTAAAGGATAACCACTTTGGATGGCTTTATTCTTGATGGTGATCTGGCCATTGGCTTCCTTGATCATCTTGCCCTGTACAATCAGGTCACGGTCTTTTAAGGGAAATGGAAAATCCAGCACCATATACAGGGTAAAGTCGCCTTTTTTATCATCACGGGACAGGATCTTGATGCTGCCCATATAGGGAACCCACTGTACGGCATGCTCGACATTTAGAATCAGGGACACGGCATTTTCAATGGGTGCGGTATAGGTGGTTTCAGCTTTATAGAGAAAGACCGGGTTTTGTTCATTCTGGTAGGTCCAGACCTTGATATTATTTTTATGAATACTGAGTTTAGGCGTCCCGACAGGCTTGGCCTGCGCAATGGCACCAAGCGCCACTGCACAGAGCAGGAAAATCATTTTTTGCATTTTTTATTCGTCTTATTTTAGTTTTAGATTTTTTTATAAATGATTTTAACTCGATTTTAAACCTGAATATCGTTAAAACCAAGCACGTCCTTCATATCATATTTACGCGCTTCACGGCCCACTACCCAGGCAGCAGCACGTACCGCACCAGAAGCAAAGTTCATGCGATTGGTGGCTTTATGGGTAATTTCCACACGCTCCCCGTCGGCAATAAACATTGCGGTATGTTCACCGACAATATCGCCACCACGAATGGTCTGGAAGCCAATGCTCTTACGCTCACGCGGACCAGTATGACCTTCACGGCAATATACCGCATCTTCTTTCAGGTTACGGCCTAAAGCACCCGCAATCGCCTCACCCCACATCAAAGCTGTACCCGATGGCGCATCGACTTTATGACGGTGATGTGCTTCAATCACTTCGATATCAACCGTATCACCAAACACCTTAGATGCCAGTTCAAGCAGTTTGATCGAGACGTTTACGCCCACTGAATAATTCGCTGCATAGACTACAGGGGTTTCCGTCGCAGATTGTTCCAGATAGGCTTTTTGCTCGTCATTCATACCCGTCGTACCAATCACGATGGCGACACCCGCTTCACGGCAGATTTTAAGATGATTGACGGTGGCTGCGGGTGCAGTGAAATCGATCACGACATCACAGTCTTTGACTACATCTGTAAGGCTACCCACGACCTTCACACCTGTTGCGCCAATTCCGGCAAGTTCGCCCGCATCAGCACCCAATAAGGTACTTTCAGGGCGTTCTACTGCAGCCGCCAATTGATAACCTGCTTCATGCACAGCCTGAATAAGGATACGCCCCATACGACCGCCTGCACCCAAAATCCCAATGCGTGGTGTAGCTGACATAACATAGTCCTGATGTTGATCCAAAATTGTTCTTACTATAACAAAACTCTGGAATAACACTAAGATGCATTGCATAAATTCAATAAAAATACTTTTTTACGAAACTCCCTGACAGTGAGCATGTCACAAAGCCGTTCTTATAGATACTTGCTACAGTTCCTGTTTCAATTGTGGCTGACCATGAAGCTCCCTGACAAAGGACTGAAAACAAGCGAATAGGAGAAAAATATAAAAAATTATGGTTCTCCATCATATTGATTATATTTATAAAAATTAATATATTGTATATAAAATAGTAAGTTGATTTTAGAAAAATTGATTACTTAGAACGTAATAATGAAGCTTTTTCCTCATATTTTTTAACTGCGTTTGGGGTTTTATAAGAGGAATAATTTATAATATAGTTTTTCTATTTCCAATAAAATTACTTATTTATCTATCCAACAAGACTCATTAATTATATTTGCAAGCTGAATATAATTTTATATAAATAAATGATATCCAGGGTTTAATTTTGAATAATATAAATTTAGTAGGTTTCCATGGTGGTATATTGGGCTATGACCTAGAGACCAGTTCATTAAAATGCTATAGGGATGGTATCCCGATTGGTATATATGAAGTACTGTTTGATGGAAAAAACATTTTTATTCAGCTAAATGATTCCAAGAAATATATATTCTTTCTAGAAAATAAATTTTCTTTAACTGATAATTTACAAGAAGTAAATCTGATCGTTCATCATCATGGATATCACCTTAATATAAAAATAGAAAATAAATATTTATCCTGCAGATCAGATCTCAATATTGTGAATGGCTCAGATAAACCTTTAGGATGGGAAGAATTCTATTTAAAATTTAATGATTATGTTGATACAACAGAAAAATTTCATTATTCAGATTTGTTTGAATACAATAAACTCACTCAACCCAAATCTATTGAAAAAAATATATGGTTATATTGGGATTCAAATCCTCCCCCGCTCATTAACAAAATAGTTAAAAAACTTGAAAATTTAAACCCGGGCTATGAGATTACCTTAATTAATAAAGACAATATAAGAGACTATACAGAATATGATTTATTTAAGGATGATATGAATCCTACTTTTCGGAGTGATTTATTAAGGCTTATTCTACTATACAATTATGGCGGTTTTTGGATTGATGCCTCCACTCTGACCAACACCTCGATCAATAACATTACTGGCTTAAATCAATATAATCAAACTCATTATGAACTTATTGGCTTTTATAGAAAATGTCATTTTATTCATGATCTGCCGTGTGTCGAATCCTGGTTCTTAGGTTCTCCAAAAGGTAGTTTTATCATTGGAAAGTGGTTAGAAGTTTTGCTAGAAGCCTTATATTCTTCACCCGAGGCACTTTTAGAAAAATTAAAACAAGATATTAACTTTGAAAAAATTAAAAATACCTATTCAGAAGGATCATTCCTCTATTTTCTAGCTTATTTATGCCAGCAGAAAGTCTTTATAGATTATAAACAATATATGAGTATTCAGGCATTCTGTGCAGATTATTCAGCTTTCTATTTTAAAGATAGACATGGCTGGTCTAATCCAGATCGATATATCAACTTGTTGTTTAGTAGAGAAAATGAAATCATTTTCTTGCCTAAAATCATTAAATTTACTAAGGGCGACCGGGATCTTTTTGAAAAAATCAGGGCAGAGAAAAGATTTAAAACCTATTCATATTTAGGAAACTATATCTAAAAATGGGGTTTGCCGGGATTGATAAGACTTGAGAATATGCAGGCCCTTCTGATTGAGAAACCTACAGCAGAATAAAATTTGCTATAAGCCATAAAAAAGGACGCCAAAGCGTCCTTTTTCTAGTTTCATTCCATTAATCGAATAAACGGTCAAAGAATGATTTTTTCTTCGGTGATGACTTGCTGTCGTCACCATCCATGGTTTCCTGGAGTTCTTTTAACAGTTCGCGCTGACGTGAACTTAAGTTGACTGGCGTTTCAACCACAATCCTGCACAGCAAATCGCCTTGCATACTGCTACGTACCGGCTTAACACCCTTACCGCGTAAACGGAACAGTTTACCAGTTTGCGTTCCTTCAGGAATTTTCAGGCTGACACGACCGTCGAGGGTCGGAATCTGAATTTCCTTGCCTAAGGCAGCATCCACGATCGAGACTGGAACATCCATATACAGATCGGCCCCATCACGCTGGAAGATTTCGTGCTCACGCACCACCACTTCTACGTACAAGTCACCAGGCTGGCCGTCACGGATCGCTTCACCTTTACCAGTCAAGCGTACACGGTCGCCATTATCTACCCCGGCAGGAATAGTCACTTCCAGAGTTTGCTGTCGGTCTACTACACCAGAACCATGACATTTATTACATGGGTTCTTGATGATTTTACCTTGACCACGACAGGTGCTACAGGTCTGCTGTACCGAGAAGAAACCTTGCTGCATACGCACCTGACCTGCACCATGACAGGTCGGACAGGTTTCTACATCGTTTGGATTTTTTGATCCCTTACCATCACAGGCATCACACGGTGCCGGTGCAGTAAAGGTAATGGTTTTCTTGACACCCTTAACTGCTTCTTCCAGGGTCAATTCCATCACATAGCGTAAGTCTGAACCACGGCGGGCACGTTGCTGGCTACGACCACCACCCCCAAAAGCACCACCGAAAATATCACCAAACTGACTGAAAATGTCTTCTGCGCTAAAACCGCCGCCGAAGCCACCACCGCCCATACCACCTTCAAAGGCCTGATGGCCCATACGGTCGTACATGCTACGTTTTTCACTATCAGACAGGACTTCATAAGCTTCTGAAGCTTCTTTGAATTTCTCTTCTGCTTCAGGATTTTCCGGGTTACGGTCTGGGTGATATTTCATCGCCAACTTACGGTAGGCTTTTTTGATTTCATCATCACTAGCGGTTTTAGCGACACCCAAAACCTCATAATAATCACGTTTAGCCATGTCTGGCGATGCTCCTCACGGAATTTCGTTTAATATTCAATTGAGGTTTAAAATTGGGGGTTAAACCTAGTTTTACAAGGGGAAATTTTAAAAAAATTATATGTTTTTAGAAGACTGCTTTGTTTTGCGAAAACTTGTAGATACCTTTAAACCAGGCATTGATCAGAAAAATAAAGGCAATAAAGCTGAAAATCACCCCGGTCACTACACAGGCTTTGACCCAGAGCTGGCTATCCCAGGCAAAGAAAAACAGTGGGATAAACCACAGCGAAGCAAAGATCGCCAAAATGGTATAAATCACGATATTACGCATGATCCATAGTGCCTGTGCCTGTAACCAGACTTCTGCATAATCGACCTGGGTGACTTTACGGGCAAACCAGTAGGCGAATAATCCACTAACCAGCGTAAATAAGGCCAAAAACATGAAGACATAAGCCATCGCTACGGAGCGTCGCATCTTGGTTAATGGAACTTGAGTCATGTTTGGATCAACCTCGTTACCATATTGGCAGTTCGGCCAATGCAGCAAATACTTATTTTTTTAAATTATAAAAATCTCAGGTGCTACTATATTGAAAATTTCATAATTTCGCACCTGAAATTATGACAAATTTAAACAGAATTTAAACTTTTTCTCACTTTAAACCACTGTGCATATAAGGCAGGCAGGAAAAACAGGGTTAATAGTGTGGCTACAATCAAACCTCCCATAATCGCCACTGCCATCGGCCCGAAGAAAATACTGCGGGACAAGGGAATCATGGCCAGCACCGCAGCCAGTGCGGTCAATACGATCGGACGACAACGGCGTACCGTGGCATTGATGATGGCATCCCACTGCGACTCTCCGGCCTGAATATCCTGCTCAATCTGGTCAATCAGAATGAGCGAGTTGCGCATGATCATTCCGGATAAGGCAATCGTCCCAAGCATCGCCACAAAACCGAAAGGTTTATTGAAAATTAACAGGAATAACACTACTCCGATAATGCCCAAAGGTGCAGTCAGGAACACAATAAAAGCCCGTGAGAAGCTCTTGAGCTGAATCATCAATAAAGTCATGACGACTGCGAGGAATAAAGGCATGCCGGCATTAACCGAGTTCTGTCCACGAGCCGATTCTTCAACTGTACCGCCCACTTGCAGCAGATAGCCATTCGGCAGCTCTGCCCGGATTTTTTCCAGTGGCTCTTTGAGTTCATTGACCACAGTAGCGGGTTGCAACTTGCTACGAATATCGGCACGTACGGTAATGGTCGGCAAGCGATTACGATGCCAGATCAGGCCTTCTTCAAAGCTGTATTCAATTTTGGCAAGCTGCGCCAAAGGTACCGATCTACCGGTTGCGGTCGGAACAGCCAGACTGGCTAAAGATGCTACCTCCACCCGTTCAGCCTGAGCACCACGCAAACGGATTTCAATCAGTTCACGTTTTTCACGGTACTGGTCAATGCCGGCCCCCAAAATCGAGCTGTTGAGTACATTGGCCAGTTCACTGCTGCTCACCCCAAGCTGACGGGCACGATCCTGATCAATCTGCAATTTGATGACTTTGCTCGGCTCTCCCCAGTCCAGATGCACATTGGTGGTATTCGGATTCTCACTCACGGTGGCAGCGACTTTCTGCGCCCATTCACGCACCAGCCCCAAGTCTTCCCCCGATACCCGGAACTGCAGTGGATAGCCCACAGGTGGACCATTTTCCAGCAAGGACACCCGGGTACGCACTTCCGGCAATAACCTGCGAATCTGGTCACTTAAGGATTTGCGGATTTCATTACGGTCTTCCAGCGATGAAGCCAATACCACAAACTGGGCAAAGCTGCTTTGCGGCAACTGCTGATCGAGCGGTAAATAGAAACGCGGCGATCCCATCCCGACATAAGCCACATAGTTATCAATGCCCTCTTGTTTCGATAAAAAGGCTTCGACTTTTTTTACTGCAGCTTCAGTGGCCTTCAGTGATGCACCTTCTTCAAGTTTCAGATCTATCAGAATTTCCGCCCGGTTCGAAGGCGGGAAAAACTGCTGCGGCACCAGCTTAAACATTAAAATAGACAGGATAAAAATTCCGACGGTGGCAGCAATGACAGTTTTACGATAGGTCACACAGGCATCGACCCAACGGCGAAAACCCTGATAAAACCGGGTTTCATAAGGGTCATAATGTTCACCGGCATGATGCACAATCGGCGCCGGTTCCGGCTGTTTGCGCAGACGTGCCCAGAGCCGCTGATACCACGGTGCTTTTTGAATTAAATCTTTGTTGAAATCCGGTAGAAGTTTATCGCCTAAATATGGCACAAACAGTACCGCGGCCAGCCAGGATACCAGCAATGCGATGGTCACTACCTGGAAAATCGAACGGGTATATTCCCCGGTACTCGAGGCTGCAGTGGCGATCGGCAGAAAACCGGCAGCGGTAATCAGGGTCCCGGTCAGCATCGGAAAAGCCGTGGTGCGCCAGGCATGCCCGGCCGCTTGTAAACGGCTATAACCCTGCTCCATTTTAATCGCCATCATTTCAATCGCGATAATGGCATCATCGACCAAAAGACCGAGGGCCAGAATCAGAGCCCCTAAGGAAATTTTATGCAGTCCGACATCAAACAGCTGCATACCGGCAAAGGTCATGGCCAGCACCAGCGGAATCGAGAAAGCCACCACCAGACCGGTCCGGAAACCGAGCGAGAAAAAACTGACCAGCAATACGATAATCACCGCTTCTGCCAGCACTTTCATAAATTCGTTAATACTGCGTTTAACTGCCACCGGC
Organism: Acinetobacter sp. SFD; assembly: GCF_001647575.1. Classification (NCBI taxonomy): domain Bacteria; kingdom Pseudomonadati; phylum Pseudomonadota; class Gammaproteobacteria; order Moraxellales; family Moraxellaceae; genus Acinetobacter; species Acinetobacter sp. SFD. The sequence continues at coordinate 28,375 of NZ_LSZJ01000016.1, read as the reverse complement.
TGATCGGAGACTTTTTGCAGTTCCATGCCGAGTGGCAAGGTTTTTTGCAGGTGGGCAAACTCCTGTTCCAGATGTTTACCCAGTGCCAGAATATCCCCGCCCTTACGCATCGATACAGCAATACCAATGCCGTTTTCGCCCATAAAGCGCATCCGCGGTTGTGCCGGATCACTAAAGCCTCGATAGACTTCCGCGACATCCCCCAGCTGAATGGTTTTGCCATTGACCAGCAGCGGCATCTGTCTTAATTCTTCAACACTGTTTAATGCACCACTGACCCGCACCTGTATCCGGTCTGAACCAGTTTCAAAAAAACCAGACTGGGTGGTGGCATTTTGCTGCTGCAGGGCTTGCTGAATCGCCATCACTGGAACGCCCAGCTGGATGGCCTTGGTATTGGAAATTTCAATCCAGATTTTCTGGTCTTGCAGGCCAATCAGCTCAACTTTGGCAACATCTTTGACCCGTTGCAGTTGCAGCTGTAAGCGGTCGGCGTATTCCTTGAGGGTCGCATAGTCAAAATCTTTACCCTTGAGCACATAAATATTGCCAAAGGTATCGCCGAATTCATCATTAAAGAATGGACCTTGTATCCCTTGTGGCAATTCATGCCGGATATCGCCCACCTTCTTGCGCACGTTATACCAGACATCCGCGACATCTTTCGAAGCGAGGGAATCCTTGGCAACAAAAGTCACCATGGATTCACCCGGACGCGAATAGGCCATGATGCGATCATACTGTCCCGTGGTCATCAGTTCCTTTTCAATCCGGTCAGTGACCTGTAGGGATACTTCTTTGGCACTGGCACCCGGCCAATAGGTCTGGATCACCATGACTTTAAAGGTAAAAGGCGGATCTTCACTTTGCGACAGTTTGGAATAAGAGACGATGCCGATCAGACCCAGCAGGATCATAAAATACAGCACCAGACCTTTATTTTTTAAGGCCCATTCCGACAGGTTAAAGTTCATGCTTAACTCCCTGCCTGAATGGTCACACGACGGTTTTCACGATCAATCGGATTGATTTTTTGCTGGTTACGTAGCAGATGTACGCCGCCAATCACCACATAGTCTTCCGGCTTGAGGCCACTGAGTACAGGAACACTGTCCCGGCCATAGGCACCAAGCTGAACCGGAACTTTACGTAAGGTATGATCCGGCTGGACCACCATCACATAAGCCTGCTGATCCGTTGCCGAGACACTGGATAGCGGCACACTGAGCATATTATCGTGGCTGTGCTGAAAAAATACCCGGGCACTTTGTCCCAGCTGGATCTGGCCATTGCCTTCACGTAAGGAAACTTTAACCCGGAAGGTACGCGACTGGTCCGCTGCCGGTGAAATCTCGCGGACAAAAGCGGCAAATTTTTCTTCAGGTTTGGACCATAATGTCACTGTAGCTGCCTGTCCAACCTTGATCTCCGAAATAGCCTGTTCCGGTACGCCAATTACCACTTCACGCTCACCGGCAATCGCCAGCTCATACGCCGCCTGCCCGGCAGCGACCACCTGTCCTGTTTCAATATTGCGTGCAGTGATCACGCCGTTTCTGGTGGCAATCAGCTGGTTATAAGCAGTCTGGTTTTTAGCGGTATCATAATTGGATTGTGCCTGCTTCAGATTTGACAGGGCGGTCTTGTACTGATTTTCGATCGCGTCATATTGTGAGCGGCTCACGGCATTGGATGGCAATAACTGCTTGAAACGTTGTAATTCATCCTGAGCAATCTTAGTGGCAGACTGCGCGCTTTCCAGCTGGGCACGTGCTGCATTCAGCTGCAGCTGGGCATCTTTGACATCCAGAGTTGCCAAGACTTGCCCGACTTTGACCTGGTCACCCACATCGGCGAAGCGCTGGGTCACCTGTCCAGCCACCCGAAATGCCAGCGCCGTTTGCTGGCGCGCCTGCACATCACCAGCATAACTTTTTAATTCATGCTGTGAAGTGGTGGGTGTGGCCACCATGACAAAGGGAACTTCCTGTTCTGCTGCAGCAGTATCTTTGCTGCAGCCAGTTAAGGTCACGCTGCAAAGCACCACCATGCCAGCCAATACGCTGTAAATCCTGCTCATCTTATTCGCTCTTATCTGATCGTCTTTTTTAGGGCAAACTATGCTGATATATTGAATTGCTTGTTTTTTAATTAATATACCACCCGGTACACTAATTACAACTCAAGCTCCAAAGCAATGACCGTGTTGACTTTTTTTGGAAGAAATTGTGCAAATACCTGTAGGACGACCCAAGGATCTGGAAAAGCGTCAGCGCATCCTGAGTGTGGCCAAAGCGCTGTTTTTAGCGCATGGCTATCATGCCTCCAGCATGAACCAGATTGCACGTGAGGCAGGTGTGACCAAGCTGACGGTGTATAACCATTTTCAGGACAAGGCTACCCTGTTTAGCTGTGCGATTGAGGATACCTGTGAAGCCATTCTGCATGAACATCCTCAGCTGTTGCAGCCGAGCAGCGACTTTGCGCAGGTGTTTTATCAGGCCTGTCAGCGCGCTTTAAATATTATTCATTTACCAGAAGCGATCAAATTGGACCTGTTGCTGATGGAACTGGCCTCGCAGCAAAGTCCTCTGGCAGAACAGTTTTATCAGGCCTCGCATAGCAAACTGGATGCAGTCTGGAATGATTTTTTTACCCTGGCCCAGCAATACCGCTTTATTCAGGTCGATCTTCCAGAAAAACAGACCGAGCTGATCGTGTCCCTTCTGACCGGAACCCGTCATCAGAAAATCCTGCTGGGTCTCAGCCCTCCCCCTTCAAGCGCACAACAGCAACAGATTATTAGCGAGGCCATTGAACTGTTTATGCTGAAATATGCCCTGCCGGATTAACTCCTTTCCTTCGGACTGATCGCCGATCACCGTATATGGCCTAAAATTTGCTAAAAAAGCAGCCAATGCTCTGCAACTTTTGTCTCTAGGGGACTTGGATTGTCATGCAGTCGCGGTATAGTCAAAGCATGCATGTGAGGGAATAAAAAATGATTCAACAGATTGATGCACCACTACGCGAAGACGTACGCTTACTGGGTAATTTGCTTGGGGAAACCTTAAAATTACATGCCGGGCAGGATTTGTTTAATCAGATCGAGCAGATCCGTGCCCTGTCCAAAGGCGCTCGCGATGGACAGGTCGAAGCAGAAAAACAACTGGAACAACTGTTTTTGAGTCTGGAAGATGCCGAAATCCTGCCGCTGACCCGTGCCTTTACCCACTTTTTAAACTTTGCCAATATTGCCGAACAATATCATGTGGTACGTCGTCGCCGTCAGAGCGAGTTTGATGACACTGCAGAATCGCCCAATCCTCTGGTGCCTTTATTTGAAAAATTTAAACAGCAGGAAATTTCTGCTGATACGCTGTATCAGCAAATCTGTGAACTGAAAATTGAACTGGTCCTGACCGCGCATCCCACAGAAGTCAGCCGCCGTACCCTGATTCAAAAATATGATGGCATCAATAATGCCCTGTCCAAATTCGACCAGCAGAAACTGACGCCACGTGAACGTCAGGCAGTTCTGGCCGATCTGAAACAGCTGATCAGCTCTGCCTGGCAAACCGATGAAATCCGTCAGCATCGCCCGACTCCGATCGATGAAGCCAAATGGGGTTTTACCACCATTGAACAGACCCTGTGGAATGCAGTCCCGAAATTTATCCGCGAACTAAATGGCATGGTGCAAGCGCAATGTGGCCAGAACCTGCCCTTAGATGTCGCACCAGTACGTTTTGCCTCCTGGATGGGTGGTGACCGCGACGGCAATCCAAATGTCACTCACACCGTCACTCAGGAAGTACTGTGGCTGTCACGCTGGAAAGCAGCCGACCTTTATGTACGCGATATTGAAAACCTGCGCTGGGAACTGTCCATTCAGCAATGCAGTCCGGAAATTTCCGAAGCCTTGGGCCAGCCCCATCCAGAACCCTATCGTGAATATTTACGTGACACCCGTACCCGCCTGAAAGCGACGCGGCACTGGCTGGCAGAAAAATTAAAAGGCAATGATGCTGATGACAGTCTGGTGATTAAAAGTAAAGACGAACTTTTACAACCGCTCCTGACCTGCTACCGTTCACTGATGAACTGCAATCTGGCCGAAATTGCCAATGGCAGCCTGCTGGACTTTATTTACCGGGTCAACAGTTTTGGGATCGAACTGCTAAAACTGGATATCCGCCAGGAATCCGGGCGTCACCGTCAGGCGATTTCAGCCATTACCGAATATTTGGGATTGGGGAATTTTGAAACCTGGACCGAACAGGCCCGTCAAAACTTTTTACTGCAGGAATTGCAAAGCAAGCGTCCGTTACTGCCGAAACATCTGAATGAACCGGCCGGCAGCCTGATTGAACATCCGGATGTACAGGAAGTCTTTGCCACCATGCGCACACTGGCCGAACAGCCGAGCGAGTCTCTGGGTGCCTATATTATTTCCATGGCGGAATATCCAAGTGATGTCTTGGCGGTACTGCTTTTACAAAAAGAAGCCGGTATCGAGCAGGCGTTACGAGTAGTTCCTCTGTTTGAAACCTTAAAAGATCTGGATGGTGCAGCCGCAACCATGTCGACCCTGTTCAATATGCACTGGTACAAACAGCATATTCAGGGCAAACATGAGGTCATGATTGGCTATTCGGATTCTGCCAAAGATGCCGGCTTTATGTCGGCCAACTGGGCACAGTATCGTGCACAGGAAGAACTGACCGCAGTTGCCCAGCAACATGGCGTGCAATTGACCCTGTTTCATGGTCGTGGCGGTTCGATCAGCCGTGGTGGTGCGCCCACCCAACAAGCCTTGTTCTCTCAGCCACCAGGTTCTATTTCCGGTGCGATCCGGGTGACTGAACAGGGTGAAATGATCCGCTTTAAATTCGGGCTGGAAGAAATCGCGCTGCAAAATCTGGAAATTTATACCGCTGCAACCCTGGAAGCGACCCTGCTCCCGCCACCTGAGCCAAAACAGGAATGGCGCGACCTGATGCATCAAATGACCGAACTGTCTGTTCAGGTCTATCGCCAGACGGTACGGGAAAATCCGCATTTTGTAAAATATCTGCGTACCGTTACCCCTGAGCTTGAACTACAGATGCTGCCCCTGGGTTCACGCCCCGCCAAACGTAAAGTCAGCGGCGGAATTGAATCCTTGCGTGCCATCCCTTGGGTATTTGCCTGGACCCAGATTCGCCTGATGTTACCTGCCTGGCTCGGGACCGGTGCCGCACTGAATGAGGTCCTGGATCAGGGACAGCGTACTGTACTCGATGAAATGCTGGCCGAGTGGCCATATTTCCAGACCCTGATTGATATGCTGGAAATGGTACTGTCTAAAGCCGATGCCCATGTAGCGCTGTATTATGAATCGCATCTGACCCAGGATGAAGATCTGAAAATTCTGGGAACAGCGTTACGCCAGCGTTTGCAGGATGCCGTACAAACCCTGTTAAGCTTGAAAGGTGAATCGAAACTTCTGAGCAGCAACGGCGTACTGGATCAGTCCATGAAAGTGCGTAAACCGTATCTGTTACCCTTGCACTTGCTGCAAGCCGAACTGATGAAACGTCGCCGTTTATATCTTGAACAGCAACAGGCCGAAAACACCCCGGTGGATCATGCGCTGATGGTCAGTATTGCCGGAATTGCGGCTGGTTTACGCAATACCGGTTGATTTTCTGACTTCAATTTAAAGCACATCTATACGATGTGCTTTTTTATTGACCAGTCAATAGCTACAAAAAGCTTTATTTATATATCAAATTAAAATTAGTTATAGAAGTTGAATATGAATTGTTCGGGAATTAATCTACTGATTTAACTTTAGTTTTAATTTTAAAAACTTTTACCGCACGGTAAAATATTAAATAAAGTCATAGAATTAATTTGAACAAAATTTTTGTTCTGGTAATTAAATCTTGAAAAAAACAAGAGTATGATGTGCACAATTTATCTTTCGAGTGCTCATTTTATGTCCAATTGGTTTCCCAAATGGCGCCCTTACGAGGGTAGTATCGATGCACGACCAGTAGGTACCGCAGAGTATTTACCGCCTGCCCAGACCCTGATCCTAGGGGTACAACATGCTTTTGCCATGTTTGGTGCAACGGTACTGGCACCATTTTTGATGGGCTTTGACCCAAATCTGGCAATTTTAATGTCAGGGATCTGTACCATTCTGTTCTTTCTGATAACAGGTGGCCGGGTTCCAAGTTATCTAGGTTCAAGCTTTGCTTTTATTGGGGTAGTGATCGCAGCAACCGGTTATGCAGGTGGTGGCGGACTCAATCCGAATATTGGTGCTGCAGCCGGCGGTATCATTGCCTGTGGTATCTTCTATGCGCTGATGGGCTTTCTGGTCATGGCGACGGGCACCCGCTGGATTGAAAAGCTGATGCCCCCGGTGGTGACCGGTGCCGTGGTGATGATCATTGGCCTGAATCTTGCCCCCGTCACGGTGAAAAGCGTGATGGGCAATACCTTTAATATGTGGATGTCCCTGGTCACCGTTCTGTGCATGGGTTCAATTGCCGTATTTACCCGTGGCTTGTTACAGCGTCTGCTCCTGTTGATTGGCCTGCTCCTGGCCTATCTGATCTACTTTGTACTCAGCAATGTCATGGGCTATGGCACGCCCATCAATTTCCTTCCCGTTCAACAAGCTGCCTGGTTCGGTTTACCGACTTTCCACGCACCGACCTTTGAATTAAACGCCATGCTGATCATTGCACCGATTGCACTGATTCTGGTGGCTGAAAATCTGGGACATATTAAAGCTGTAAGTGCAATGACCGGTGAAAATCTGGATCCGTATATTGGTAAAGCCTTTGTTGCAGATGGCGTTGCCACGACGCTGGCCGGTAGTGTGGGTGCGCCGGGTATGACCACCTATGGTGAAAACATCGGTGTAATGGCCGTCACCCGGGTCTACTCGACCATCATCTTTGCCGTCGCGGGTGTCTTTGCCGTGTTTCTGGGTTTATCGCCAAAGTTTGGTGCGATTATTCACACGATTCCAACAGCGATCCTGACGGGTGCTTCGATCGTGGTGTTTGGTTTGATTACCATTGCCGGTGCCAAAATCTGGATTGAAAACAAGGTTGATTTCTCGCAGAACAAAAACCTGATGGTAGCCGCGGTGACCATTATTCTGGGTACAGGTGATTTTGCCCTGACCTTTGGCAGCTTCAATCTGGGTGGGATTGGTACCGCAACTTTTGCTGCCCTTCTATTGAACTGGTTCTTTGGTCTGGCCGATAAAAAATAATTCTCAGACTTAATTTTTCAAGCAGCCACATGGCTGCTTTTTTATAGCACAAGAATTGTTTAAGATAGGGCTGATCTTTTGTGTGAGCATCCTGCTGATGCGTCTGGATTTTTTTGATTTAGATCTTTTTTTCAATATTGTCGAAACAGGTAGTCTGACCAAAGGTGCTGAACGCTCTGCCATTTCCCTGCAAGCGGTCAGTGAGCGGATTAAAAAGCTGGAACAACACTATCAGGTCAGTCTGTTTACCCGTCATTCAGGCGGGGTGAAACTGACTTATGCAGGACAGGTCTTTGCTGACCATGCTCAAGTGCTCTTGCAACAGGGACACCAACTGTCTCAGGCCATGGCCATCTTTGGTGAGGAACTGAACACCAATATCAGTTTATGGTGTAATTCCTCAGCACAGAGCGAATACCTGCCTTTACTGCTGCCACAATATCTGGTTAAAAATTCCCATATCCAGATTGATTTAAAAGAAGCAGAAAGCAATGACATCATTACAGCTTTAAACAACGGTACTGCCAAACTCGGACTAATCTCGAGCTTTTTCCCTGCATTTGAATTACACACACTGGAATTTGCAGATGATCCTTTGGTCCTGATCTGTCCGGAACAGCATGATTTAAGTCATATTCAGACATTAAAATTAGCAGACTGTTTAAATTACCCCTTTGTCGGTTTGATGCAATATCACTCATTACAGCAGTCGATTGAAACCCAGGCCAGTTTGCTGAACTGTGAGATTCAATACCGCCTGCGTTTACCGAATTTTGCAGCGGTTGCCCAAGTCGTGGCCAATAGTGTTGGCATTGCCATCATGCCAAAACGCGCCGCGCAACGTCTGGCAAAATTATATGCATTTAGGCAAATCAAGCTGGATGGGGATTGGGCTAACCGCAAACTGTTATTGGCCGCAAAAAATTTTGATGAACTCAATACGACTTATCGGCACTTCAGCCAGTTTTTAGTTTCTGCAGATCTACAAAAAATTCTGGATTAAATCCAGCCGAATTGATGCAGCATCATATAACTGCCCAGGACCATCAGGCCAATAAAAAATACCGTCCGGAATTTCTGTTCAGAAATACGATAGCGGATTTTCTTGCCGAACCACATCCCGATCAGCGCAGGAAGGAGTGCAATCGCTGACATCGTATAATCGGTCGGGATATCTTCAACAGGATTTTGATGCAAAAAGATGGCCAGACATACAGTCGAGGTGGTAAATACCAAGCCTAAAGCCTGGACCAGATCGTCACGTTTTAAATGTAAAGTCTGTAAATAAGGCACGACCGGAATTACGATGACACCGGTCGCCACGGTCAAGGCACCGCCCAGATAACCCATCATCGGAGAGAGCCATGTTTCATGCCGGCTCAAATCTGGCATTGTTCTGGCGTATAGACCGTAGAGACCATACAGGGCCAGCATTCCTCCCAAGAGGGCTTCACTATGAAATTCAGCATGACCTAAAGTCGGAAAAATACTCCACACTGAACCTATGATAATACCGGTCAGCAGTAGCCAGAAACGGCGGATTAATTGCAGGACATGACCTTCGGCAAATAACTGCCAGAAATTGGTTAGCAGTGAAGGTACGATCAGTAAGGTCGCGGCCTGAAAAGGACTCATAAATATGGTCAGCAAACCCATAGATACTGCAGGCAGACCTAAACCAATCGTGCCTTTAATCAGGCCAGCCAGAGCAAAAACAGCAATAACAAAAGCAATCATCCGATAGCCCTAAATTTATTTAGAACCATGTTATAGCTATTGCTGATAGAGAAAAATCAGGTTTTTAAGGAGACAGCCTCAAGCAAATCTTGAGGCACGAGTTTGATATGCCAGAAACCATCATATTCATCAGCAGAAAATGAATCTGAACATCACTTAAGGACGAAACTCTTTCAGTTCACGTTGAATAAAGTAATGGAACATTTCACGGTACAGATGTTCTATAAATTCCTGATCAACGCCCTGCTTTTGCGCCAGAGCTCTCACATTTTCTACAATCTGCTCCATACGTTCGGGTGACTGCAAATCAGTCTCGGTTTTCTTGAAACGGGTAGTTTGATCAACATAAAATTGACGCGCAGCGATCAGCTCAACTAAAGCTGTATCAATGGCATCGATCTGGTGACGTGCATGTTGTAATGATTCAGCTTTGATCTTTTCCATGTTTTTTCAGTTCACTTTCAGTTTGATTATTACTCTTATACTTTTCTTCTAACACATTACTGAAAATACTTTCAATCATCCAGACCCGATATAAGCTATTAAATGTATAACTTTGATCATCTATGCGTAATTCCAGCACTGGAAAGTTTGGTTGCGACTTCATTTCACACAGCATGTCGTTATCCTGCAACTTGGCCAGAATGTCGTCCTGGGTCAGCTCCACAATATTTAACTGCTGTTGCAAACGCCTGAAATGTGGCGCATAAGACAGGTCTGCCCCTTGGGTCCACACGGCATGCAAAATCTCATACATAGCCTCGATCCGCTGTTCTTCAGGACAGCTATAAAATAACTGGGCCATAGGTACGATTGCCTGCTCGGTCGGCCGGCAGAACGGGGTGAATTTAACATCAGTCCGTTTGGATAAACGAGTAGCCAGACTCCAGTCAAACTTGTCCCGGCCACGATAGGACAAGGGATAGACATTCAGCTGGATATTATAAAAATCCGCCAGCTCTTCCTTGATGTAGGCAAGCAATAGCCAGGAAATCGGATCTTCCAGCGCGATATACAAGTCCAGTTCCGGATCCATCGACTGGATCTCGTTCAGTTCTTCGGCATCACTGATCAGATGCTCACGCCATTCAATGTGATCGATCATAAAAATCGGATTACCGGTCAGCAGTTTTTGCTGCTCCAGACGCCGGGTGAGACGCAACAGGTCATCGACTGCCTGATACTGGCGTCCGCCTAAATTAAAATAGCTGGCCAGTATGGGCGTCTGGTCAAAAATACGTTCGGGAAAATCCTGTGGCTGATGATGGCGACTGGCCATGACATACAGGGTGCGCAACTTTCCGGTCTGCTTCTGCCAGAGCATATGGAATACATCTTCCAGCAAGTACAGAAAATCCTGTCCCCGCAGCGGTGTATAGCGCAAAATCAGTTCGGCCTGTTTTAAGGCCTCAGCACTCGGTAATTCCGGTGTGTCGTGAAAACTGAAGCGATGCTGTTTCGACAAGATCTTGGCATCATTAATCGTGTAGTGCTGCCATTCATCAAAAGACATCTGGTTCGGCGGTTCGGCATGCTCACTAGAAATGATCACTTTTAGCGGTTTTAATGCCGGACTTAAAATTTCTTCGAGCTGGGGCAACTGCTGTACCGCCAGATAACTGTAGACATCGTCCAGTCTTAAATGGATACTCAGCCCATCTTCAATAGATAACACCGTTTGACGGGTCGGTTTTTGGTAAAACCAACTCGATCGGATTGGATCAAACCAACGGCGTAACAGGGACATGAGATCGGCCTCGACAAGAGTGACTGTGCACAGCGCCATACAGTAGCAGCTACACAGAATAATCTATTTTTAAAATTGCAGAACCAAAGCTCTGCATGGTGTAAAAACTTATATCAAGTCATAAGCAAATGTTCAATGTTTAACAATAGATTAGAGATCAATATTCAGGTCAGTGACTGCTCCCGTTTCTGCACCTGAGGTCAGTTTGGCAAATTTGGCCAGCGCACCATGAGTATAGTTTGGCTGAGGTTTGGTCCAGATCGCTTGACGTGCTGCAATCTCCTGTTCATCCACATGCCAGGTCATTTCCCGGGTTTCGGCATTAATCGAAATTTCATCGCCATTTTGCACCAGCCCAATCGGGCCACCTTCATAGGCTTCTGGCGTCACATGACCAATCACAAAACCGTGACTGCCGCCAGAGAAACGTCCGTCGGTAATTAATGCCACTGAATCGCCCAGACCTTTACCAATAATCGCAGAAGTCGGTTTCAGCATTTCTGGCATACCTGGCCCGCCTTTAGGGCCGACGCCACGAATCACCACTACTTCACCCGGCTGGACTTCGCCATCCAGAATGCCACGCATCGCACCCTGCTCACCTTCAAAGACGCGTGCCGGTCCTTTGAAGTGCAAGCCTTCCTTCCCGGTAATTTTCGCCACGGCGCCTTTTGGTGACAGGTTACCTTTGAGAATCACCAGATGTGAGTCTTTTTTTACCGGCTTGTCAAAAGGTAAAATGATCTGCTGACCTTGCGGATAATCTTTTACATCGGCCAAGTTTTCTGCCAGCGTCTTACCTGTGACCGTTAAACAGGACCCATCCAGCATGCCGGCATCCAGCATGCGCTTCATCAGTGGTTGAATCCCGCCTATAGCGATCAGTTCTGACATTAAATATTTACCTGATGGACGTACATCGGCCACCACCGGAATATCTTTGCCAATCCGCACGAAATCATCCAGGCTCAGTTCCACCCCTGCGGTATGCGCCATGGCCAAAAGATGTAGTACCCCGTTGGTCGAACCACCCAGTGCAATCAAGACCTTGATTGAATTTTCGAAAGCAGCCTTGGTCATGATGTCACGTGGCTTGATATCCAGGCGCAACAGATTCATGACTGCTTCACCGGCACGGGCACAGTCGATTTGCTTGTCTTCCGAAACTGCTTCCTGCGCGGAGGAACCCGGCAGGCTCATGCCAAGTGCTTCAATTGCAGAGGCCATCGAGTTGGCCGTATACATGCCGCCACAGGAGCCCGGACCCGGCAAGGATACTTCTTCAATATGCTTGACCTGAATCGCGTTAATTTCACCTTTGGCATACTGACCTACCGCTTCAAATACCGAAATCATGTCAGTATGACCTTCACCGGGTTTGATGGTACCGCCATAAATAAACAGACCGGGGCGGTTTAGACGAGCCAGTCCCATAATGCAGCCCGGCATGTTTTTATCACAGCCGCCAATCGCAATAACCCCATCATAGGCCTGACAGCCAACCACAGTTTCAATCGAATCGGCAATAATTTCACGCGATACCAATGAATATTTCATCCCTTCCGTACCGTTGGAAATCCCGTCAGAAATGGTAATGGTATTGAAGATAATACCCTTGCCGCCCGCAGCACTCACGCCCTGCTCGACAGTTCTGGCCAAACCATCAATATGCATATTACATGGTGTGACATTGGCCCAGGTTGAGGCAATCCCAATGAATGGCCGATCAAAATCAGCATCTTTAAAACCGGTAGCACGCATCATGGATCGCGCCGGTGCATTTTCAATGCCTTCATAAACGGGGGCTGAATGCTCGCGGATATTATCTTTACTCATTATTTTCTTCCTGGGCGATGACCAATTTTAAGCGTCGGTCTTGGACAATTTATTTTAAGGTCATTGTATAGAAAGCATTCAGTATGTAAAAGAAATTCGCCTACAGAAAAACATTTTGATGAATCCTTAAAAATTTGAATCACATGACCAAGCGACATGGATGTCGCTGTTCCGCTACCATACGGGCAAACGTGCGACTTCCTGTCGCACTCCACTGGGCAAAATTTGGCAAGTCTAAACATAGTTTCTTGTATAAAAAAAGCACCCCGTCTGGAGTGCTTTCTTGCGCTATAAAAATTTACAGCTTAGATTTCACGTACCGCACCTTTTGCCGCACTGGTGGTATGCATGGCATATGCTTTCAGGGCTTTCGAAATTTTGCGTGGGCGCTCCTCTACCGGGTGCCAGCCCTTAGCGTCCTGCGCTACACGGCGCTCTGCCATGACAGCGTCTTCAACAGCCAGGTGAATAGTACGGTTTGGAATATCGATTTCAATACGGTCACCATCTTCAACCAGACCAATCGCACCCCCTTCAGCTGCTTCTGGCGATACATGTCCAATCGACAGACCTGACGAGCCGCCAGAGAAACGGCCATCAGTTAACAGTGCGCATTCCTTACCTAAACCTTTCGATTTCAGGTAGCTGGTTGGATATAGCATTTCCTGCATGCCCGGCCCACCGCGTGGACCTTCATAGCGAATCACCACCACATCACCTGCAGTAATCTTGCCACCCAGAATCGCGTCTACCGCAGCATCCTGACTTTCAAAAACACGTGCAGTACCGTTGAATTTCAGGATCGAATCATCTACACCCGCAGTTTTTACAATACAGCCATCGAGCGCGATGTTACCGTAGAGTACAGCCAGACCACCGTCCTGAGAGAAAGCATGTTCTGCATTACGGATCACCCCATTTTCACGGTCACCATCTAGACGTGAATAATAACGGTCTTGTGAGAATGCAGTTTGTGTTGGTACACCGCCTGGAGCTGATTTGAAGAATTGATACACTTCTTCATCATCAGTACGAATGATGTCCCATTTATCCAAGGCATCTTTCAGCGTTGCTTCATGAACGGTGGGTACAGACGTATCCAGCAGACCTGCACGGTCCAGCTCACCCAGAATTGACATGATCCCGCCAGCACGGTGTACGTCTTCCATATGCACGTCCTGCTTCGCCGGTGCCACTTTACACAGTACAGGCACTTTACGAGATAGACGATCGATATCATCCATAGTGAAGTCCACACCAGCTTCATTCGCTGCAGCCAGCAGGTGCAATACGGTATTGGTTGAACCACCCATGGCAATATCCAGGGTCATGGCATTTTCATAGGATGCTTTGGTGGCAATTGAACGTGGCAGTAAGCTGTAATCGTCCTGTTCATAATGACGTTTGGTAATTTCAACAATCAGTTGACCCGCACGTTCGAACAGTTTTTTACGGTTGGCATGCGTCGCCAGAGTTGAACCGTTACCTGGAAGTGACAGACCCAAGGCTTCAGTCAGGCAGTTCATGGAATTGGCAGTAAACATGCCTGAACATGAACCGCAAGTTGGGCATGCAGAACGTTCATACTCTGCGACTTCTTCATCGGTATAGCTGTCGTCTGCAGCTACAATCATCGCATCAATCAGGTCAATCGCCTTATCATTACCACGGATTTTGACTTTACCCGCTTCCATCGGACCGCCAGAGACAAATACCACTGGAATGTTCAGGCGCATCGCGGCCATCAACATTCCCGGGGTGATCTTGTCACAGTTCGAAATACACACCATGGCATCGGCACAATGTGCATTGACCATGTACTCAACCGAGTCTGCAATCAGATCCCGTGAAGGCAGTGAATACAGCATGCCGTCATGCCCCATTGCGATTCCATCATCTACCGCAATGGTATTGAATTCTTTTGCTACACCGCCTGACGCTTCAATTTGACGTGCCACCAGCTGACCCAGGTCTTTGAGATGTACATGACCCGGTACAAACTGGGTAAAGGAGTTCACTACCGCAATAATCGGTTTACCGAAATCTTCATCCTTCATACCGGTGGCACGCCATAAACCGCGTGCGCCAGCCATATTTCTTCCGTGTGTCGATGTTTTTGAACGATAGTCAGGCATTTTATACTTCCAACAAAGTTTGAGCTTGCAATGAATCGGACAGATCCACTCTGGCTAAATCATACTGACAAGGAGCTTAAATCAGTTGAATTTTAAACCTATCATACTACAAGCCCTTGTTTTACTAGATGGCCTTTTGGATGTAGATGCAGGCAAAAATGTCTATAGAGAGGTTTTGGCGATCTGACGATAAAAATTTCTGGATGAAATCTACTATAACGCCATCACCCTTGCGACAATACAAAACTTTCATGAATAATTTTTACAATTTGCATGAGTTTTTTTTATATAAAAATTCCACTGAAATTCAAGCACTCACAGGCCCTATCCGATAAGTTTTGGTAAGGATTAGGCTGAAATTTGGCTTTTGGCTTATAATACGCTTTAAGTTTATTTGGAATTTCATGTGTGAAGATCATATTTGCAGGCACACCAGAATTTGCAGCGACTGCATTGGCTGCGCTGCTCAAAACCAATCATGAAATTGTGGCGGTTTATACCCAACCTGACCGCAAGGCTGGACGTGGACAAAAACTTACGGCCTCTGCAGTGAAGCAGTTGGCGCTTGAACACCATATTCCGGTCTATCAGCCTTTACATTTCAAGTCATCGACTGAAGAAGGTCTGGCGGCACAAGCGGAACTCAAAGCTTTAAATGCAGATGTGATGGTGGTGGCGGCTTATGGCCTGATCCTGCCACAAGTGGTTCTGGATACGCCAAAATATGGTTGCCTGAATATACACGGTTCGCTGTTGCCACGCTGGCGCGGTGCAGCCCCGATTCAGCGCGCGATTGCTACCGGCGATACCGAAACGGGTGTGACCATTATGAAAATGGCGGCCGGTCTGGATACCGGGGATATGATGTATAAAACACGATGTCCGATTACTGCCGAAGATACTTCTGCCAGCCTGCATGACAAACTGGCACTGCAAGGTGCAGAGGCGATTGTGGCCGTGCTTGAATCGGAACAGACCTTACAGCACTATCTTGAGACTCGCGAAGTCCAGGATGAAAGCCTGACGGTTTACGCGCATAAACTGTCAAAAGCCGAAGCACAAATTGACTGGACCCAGCCTGCAGCAGCCATTGATCGTAATATTCGTGCTTTTAATCCTTGGCCGGTGGCATTTACTCCGCTGGATGACAGCAGCAATTTACGCATCTGGAATTCCTCGCTTTCCATGCAAAAGGCAAGCAATGCCCTGCCTGGTGAAGTGATTGCCCTAGATAAAGACGGCGTGCATGTAATGTGTGGCGACCAAAATGCCATCTGTATCACCAATCTGCAATGGCCAGGTGGCAAAGCCCTGAATGCTATTCAAATTAACCAAACTCAAAAACTGTCGGTAGGATATAAATTCGCATGAGCCAAATTCAATCATCAGCTAAAAACTTGAATTTGCGCGCGCAAGTTGTAAAAACGCTATTGGCTGTACAAAATGGTCAATCACTTGCTTCTGTACTTAATCAACATATCAACATCGTGTCTGAGCGTGATCGTGGTCTTTATCACGAGTTAACTCTAGGCTGTTTACGTCAGTGGCATGGCCTGAAAGCCATCACCCTGCCGCTGTTAACTAAACCTCTCGATAACCAGGCTCTAGAGAGCTGCTTATATTTGGGTTTGTACCAGATTCTATGTACCCGTATTCCGGCACATGCTGCGATTTCAGAAACCGTAACTGCTGCCAAACAGCTTGGCTTTGAACCTTTAAGCGGTCTGGTCAATGCGGTACTGCGTCGTGTTTCACGTGAAACAGAAGAATTTGACCTGGCTTTAAATCAGGCGCATGGCCTGCCAAGCTGGCTCTACAAGCGTTTAAAGAAAGACTGGCCGGAACAGCTTACCGAGCTGTCACATGACTTGAAACAGATTGCACCGCTCACCTTGCGTGTCAATGTCAATCAGGTCAGCCGTGATGAATATCTGGAAATTCTGGAAGAAGAAGGCTACGAGGCACGTGCCTGTACTCTTTCCGAAGTTGGTATCGTTCTGGAACAGAATGTGCATATTCCGAACCTGCCAGGCTACGAAGCCGGTGGTTTCTCGGTTCAGGACGAACATGCCCAGCTTTGCGCAACCTTGCTTCCTGACCTTGAAAACAAAGTCGTGGTCGATGCCTGTGCTGCTCCAGGTGGTAAGACTGCTCATATTCTGGAAAAATATAGCCCGAAAAAGCTCTATGCCATTGATCAGGACGCCAAACGTTTAGTCCGTGTGGCAGAAAATCTGGAACGTCTATTGTTAACTGAATATGCTGACGTTGAAATTATTGCGGCTGATGCGATCACCTGGACAGCTCCGGAGCCGGTCGACTGTATCGTACTGGATGCACCGTGTTCTGCAATTGGTGTGATCCGTCGTCATCCAGACATCCGTTTACTGCGTCATTCCACAGATATTCCGCAAACGGTACAGCTGCAAAAGCAGATTCTGGAAAATATGTGGCAGCAACTGAAAGTCGGTGGTACTTTGCTGTACATCACCTGTTCAATTCTGAAAGCCGAAAACGAACAGCAGATGGTCGAGTTTTTTAATACCCATGCCGATGCCAAAGAAATCAAGATCGAAGCCGATTGGGGTATCGAACAGATTCATGGTCGTCAGTTGTTGCCGAAAGCAGATCAAGGCGACGGCTTCTTCTATTGCCGTATAGAAAAAACTGCATAAGTCATGTGTTTAAAATGAAAGGCAGCCTAAGCTGCCTTTTTTATGGCGCGTGATTCAGGAATATGAGGCTTATTGAATAAATTTAAAAATTACCAGACTAGTAGCCAGAGCAGCCATGCCGCTCACCAAGCCATAGACTGTTTCATGCCCTTCAGAATAGCGTTTTGCCGTCGGCAATAATTCATCCAGCGCCAGATAAACCATCACACCGCCAATCACGCCAAAGATCAGGCCATAGACCGTTTCATTCATATAAGGCGCCAGAATAAAATACCCCAAGGCTGCACCCAGAGGCTCGGCCATTCCCGAAACCAAACTGGCCCAGAGGGCATAATCTTTACGGCCGGTGGCCATATAGACCGGCAAGGCAATCGCCACGCCTTCTGGTATGTTATGAATCGCAATCGCGACCGCCAGAGGTGCACCCAGAGCAGGACTTTCCAGGGTGGCAAAAAATGTTGCCAGTCCTTCCGGCAAGTTATGGGCACTAATCGCAAACAGGGTCAGCATGCCAGTACGCAGTAACTGTTGTGAACTGACTCCCTTGGCAGACTGGGTTTCAATAGTGTCATGCGGATTCGGGACAAAGCGGTCCAGCAATAACACCAGCACCACGCCCAGTAAAAAAGCAAAAGTGCCAAAGGCGAAACCGGTTTTTTCACCAAAATCCACAGTGAAGGACGCAATCGACTTATTCAGAATTTCGGTTAAAGAAACATAGACCATGGCACCGGCAGCAAAGGCCAGACCAAAAGCAAGCAGGCGGAAATTGGGTTTTTTTAAGAACAGTACCAGTCCACCCCCCACTACGGTAGCCAGACCGGCCAAAAAAGTCACGGCAAAAGCTGTATAGACTTGTCCATCTGAAACGGAAATCATGTCAAAGCATCAGCCATTAAAAAAGTCATTATCATCAAAGATGATAATGACTTCCGTTGCTTGTAAATGTAGGTTTATGTCAAGATTTTTAGTCTTCTGGTTCTTCCGGATTTTTTGCCAAATGAATAACCGCCAGTACCAGCCCTCCCCATAATAGAACGATGGAGAAAATCATCATGATCAGTGCAGATGTATTCATATTTATTCTCCTAACTACGACGGTCTTTGACTAGACTTAACAGAATGGCACCCAGGATAAAGAATGCCATGACGCCTCCGCCAACCAGCCACAAGGTACTGGCAGGATAATCACCATAACCTTCGGTCATAATCGATTTCAGAGTCAGGCCGAGTGCCAGTAATAACGACAAAGGGGTGACGAAGGTCAGCATGAAATTCCAGCTGCGTCCCAGCTTCACGCTGGCAAACTGGTTAACATGGTCTTCCAGCTGTTTCATCAATGGACGGCGGAACCACGACAACAGAATAATCGATACCAGTCCACCACCGACAATACCAATATTATTGGCAAAATAATCAATGATATCGACAAAGGTAACGGCACTATGCGTCGAGAACATCAGGGTAGAAATGACCGCCGAACCACCCGCAATGATTGTGACTGACTTGTTCTTCGACCAGCCCAGTTTGTCCTGAAACGCAGCAATCGGAACTTGCAGGATACTCACCATCGAGGTAATACCGGCAACCGTCAATGACGCGAAGAACAGGAAGCCAAACAGGTCACCACCTGTCCCTAAACTGGAAATAATTTTCGGGAATGCAATAAAGGCCAGACCAATACCGCCAGACACTACATCTTCAACTTTAGCACCTGAACTGAACGCCATAAAACCAAGCGCTGCAAATACCCCAATACCCGCCAGAATTTCAAAAGACGAATTGGCCAGTGCCACCACGATTCCCGAACCGGTCAGGTTGGTTTTGCGTTTCAAATAAGAGGCATAGGTCAACATAATCCCGAAGCCCACCGACAGTGAGAAGAAGATATGACCAAAAGCGGCCAGCCAGACTTTATAGTTGGTCATGGCTTCCCAGTTCGGGGTAAAGAAAGCATTTAAGCCATCAACTGCACCCGGTAAGCGCACTGCCTGAATCACCAGAATGGAAAATAAAACCACCAGCAATGGCATAAAGATTTTATTGGCCAGCTCTACTCCACGGCGTACCCCGCCGTAAAGAATCAACATGACCGCAGCCCAGACCACCACCAGACCAAAGAACAGTGTAGGCACAAAACCTAAGGTCAGGCCTTCACCATTTTGCAGGTAGGAGTTGAAGAAAAAGGCCTGGGTATCTGTACCCCATTGCTGTCCAAAGGAATAGAACATATAACTGCCGGCCCAGGACAATACGCTGGCATAGTAAATCCCGATCACTAGCGTCACCATGACCTGCCACCACCCCAGGGATTCGGCATTCATGAGTTTCTTGTAAGCCATAGGCGGCGCTTTGCGGAACTTGTGTCCGACTGCATAATCTAAAAATAGTAAAGGTAAACCTGCTGCGAAAATCGCAATCAGATAAGGGATCAGGAATGCCCCGCCACCATTTTCATAGGCCACATAAGGGAAACGCCAGATATTCCCCAAACCAACGGCGGAACCAATCGCTGCAATAATGAATCCTGAGCGTGCGGACCAATTCTCACGAGTTTCTGTCATAGAACACCTAAACTTTTAACTCCTTCAGATGCTGCTTGTTATGGTTATAGCGCAAGCAAAAAAAGAAGCATTTCAATAATTTTGGGTGTTTGAATTAGAGGGCACCTTGTGGGTGTCGAATTCTAATATACAAACAGGTCAGCAGGTCTTACAGCTTGCTTAAAGTCTGATCGAAAAACTGACCTTGTAGATGATTTAACAATACTGACTTTTGTAAATTTTTTCTGTAAATTCTGCTCAAAATATTCGTTATTTATAATCTGTTTGAATTAATTGCTCAATAATTCTACGGAAAAGACTTTATTTTTAAGGTTATATATTGACAAACTTTTTGGAATATATTTTTTATTAAGTTTTACTACAGACTTATGGTTCTTAAAGCTTTTCCTGTCATCAGGATAAATCGCTGTTTAATATCCTGTGTCTAAGCGCTACAAATCTCTACGGATGAATCCCTTTTTCTGGTCGAAGTATATGGAGCAGAGTCTTTCCCTGCCCCGGCCTGAAATTTAAGATTATGCAATAGACCCAGATCCCATCACCCGATTGAAAAACCACCCGGCTTGCGATCTGGGCAAAGAACATGCTGAACTTAAGCTTTAATGACCAGCATGCGCTCTTCCTGCATGTCGCGAATGGCGGACTGAATCCCTTCACGGCCCAGACCCGAATCTTTTACCCCGCCATAGGGCATGTTATCCACCCGGAAAGACGGTATATCATTGATGATGACACCACCGACATGCAGATGATCCCAGGCATATAGCATCTTGTTCAGATTCTGGGTATAGACCCCGGCCTGCAGGCCAAAACGGCTGCGGTTGATACAGGCAATACCGGATTCAAAATCGGTATAAGGTTCAATCATGGCCACTGGACCAAAGACTTCATCCCGATAGATTTCCAGATTCTGATCCACATTCTCCAGCAAGGTCGGAGCGAATAGCACCTCGTCCAGTTTGCCGCCTGCCAGAATTTTTGCATCTTTTTTCACAGCTTTATCCAGCCATGTTTCTAGCCGTTTGGCCTCGGCTTTCTTGATCATTGGCCCCACCAAGGTCGTGCTCAGATTTGGATCATCCGCTTTAAGCGTTTTCAGCTTGGCCACCATTTTCTGTTTCACGTCATCATAGATATCCTGATGCACCAGAATCCGCTGTACACTGATACATACCTGTCCGGCATGGCCATAGGCGCCACCGATCAAACGGCTAATCAGTGCATCATTAATCTCTGTATCTGGTTCGATCATCACTGCAGCATTGCCGCCCAGCTCCAGTGTGACTTTTTTACGGCCGGCACGGGCTTTCATGTCCCAGCCCACTGCATCAGAGCCGGTAAAGCTGAGTAATTTAAAGCGGTCATCCGTGACCAGCACATCGGCCAGTTCTCGTGGACAGGGTAAAACTGAAAATGCACCATGAGGCAACTCAGTTTCTGCCAGAATCTCGGCTATTTTAAGTGCAGAAATTGGAGTCAAACTTGCCGGTTTCAGTACAAAAGGACACCCGGCGGCAATCGCAGGTGCAATTTTATGCGCAGTCAGGTTCAAGGGAAAATTAAACGGACTAATCAGAGATACCGCACCAATTGGCACCTGTTTGACCATTCCCTGATAACCCGAAGCTGCCGCAGTGACGGCCAAAGGCAGGATGCGTCCCTGATCCATCTGGGTCACGGCATCTGCTGCGATCTGAAAGGTATTGATCAGGCGTTCGACTTCAGCTTCTGCAGCTTTACGTGGTTTACCGCCCTCTGCAATCAGGATTTCCGTCAGTTCTTCATGAATTTCGCGGAAACGTCGCACACAGTGCAGCAGAATTTTCTGTTTCTGGAACGGCTCTAATGCGGCCATCTCGGCTTCAGCATCTGTTGCAGACTGAATTGCCTGTTCCAGCGTGCTGGCATCTGCCAGGGCGACACGTGCATACAGCTTCTGGCTATATTTATGTTTAACCTCCAGCCATTCCCCTGTCTGAACCGCCTGACCGGCGACATATAATGCATAATCTTTATGCTGTTTTGCTTCTACAGATACCATCTTCTCGTCCTTCAACATCCAAGGATATACATTTTTGAAATTCTCTATATCATGCACTTGCTCAGACATATAAAGAAAATGTTTTTAAGTAACAGACCGGCCTGATTTGAAGCAAGCTATAAGGAAATAGAGCCATGCGCGCAAACATACTCACCTCACTATTATTAGGTTTTGGACTCAGCACATTCAGTCATGCAGATGTGATTGGGGTAAAAGCTGATCTTAGTTACTGGAATTTTGATGGCTATAGTCAAGACAACAATTTCAAGCATGAACTGGATCGGCAAGGTACCGCACAGCTATCTGTTGCTGTGGAGCATCCGCTACCACTTTTACCCAATGCGAAAATCAGATATGTCAATCTTGACAGTAACAGCGAACAAAGCTCGCCTGCCAATGCCGCAGATATCGAGCTGAATAACATTGACTATATTCTGTATTACGAACTACTCGATACCGTAGTACATGCCGATATTGGTGCTGGTCTTAACAATCTGGACGGTACGGTGAGAAACCTGAATGCAGGTGCTCTAAACCAGTATGATCTGGATGAATACAGTCCGCTACTCTATGCAACAGTTGGCGTAAAACTGCCATTTACCGGTATGAGTGCCAAAGCCGAAGCCATTTACACGCATGGCAGCGATAGCAAAAAAACCGAAGTACAGGCCGAACTGCAATATGACTTTATTGATAATCTGTTGGTCGATGTCGGTGCCAAAGTCGGTTATCGCATGATGCAGGTGGATTTTGAACAGGATCAACGACCAGATTTACGGCTGGAATTTAAAGGTCCTTATATCGGTCTGGATGTACACTTTTAATGACATGCCACTGCTTCAGTCTACACAGCTCAATTTCTCTGCGCTGTTGTAAGCCAAAGCGTACATTGATAAGCGTAATCTGCTGCTAGTAGCCTGTCGGGATGTATATTATCTTATAAACATAGAGAGCAGGATGCTCCAAGAAGACCTAAAAACAAGAATAACATCGCAACACCAGGACGTGAGGTACGACAGGAGTTATACCTAAATCACGAGATACGGAAAAGCCCCGACAGGATGTCGGGGCTTTTTTTCTGCATATTCCTTTTCATATACATTGCTTTATTTATCATTGCTTAACAGTTCCGAGTTAAAACTCCAACATTGTAAAAATCTGCTTGTTGTTAAGCTAAAAATCCTCACATTTTTTGGGAACAGCAATCATGGTAAAAAAGGTCCTCTTTATTACATCCAATCAAGGCGTTGAACATGATGAACTGACTGAGCCTTTAAATTTTTTAAAGTCCAAAGGTTTTGAAGTGATTCATGCCGCAGAAAAAAATGAAGATGTAGCCACTGTCAAAGGTGATACCAAAGCTGCTACCCAATATACGCCGGATACCAGTTTCGACCATGTCGATCTGAATGATTATGATTTGTTGGTGATTCCAGGCGGTACAGTCAACGCGGATACTCTAAGAATCAATCAGGATGCGCAGAAAATCATTCAGCATTTTGCCGACAATCACAAACCGATTGCCGCGATCTGTCATGGGCCATGGGCCTTAATTGATGCAGATCGAATTAAAGATAAGAATCTGACTTCATATAAGAGTATCAAGCTGGATCTGGAAAATGCTGGCGCGAAATGGGTCGATGAAGAAGTTCATCGTTGCAATACCGGCGACTGGGTACTGATTACTTCACGTAATCCGGATGATATTCCGGCCTTTAATGAAGCCATTTTAAAAGAACTTGAAGATGAAGCTGCTTAAGCTCCTACCAATAAAAAAGAACCTCAGCATTGAGGTTCTTTTTTATATTCAGACACCACCAGCCAGACTTTTCAGATAAGCCACAACTTCTTTGTTGCCTGCCATTTCGGCCAGTTCTAAAGCAGTATTTGGACTACGATGGGCAATATCTGCGCCTTTGCTAACCAAGAGTTTGACCACTTCCAGATGATCATTTTCAGCAGCCGCCTGTAAGGCGCTATAGCCTTCTTCATCGGCGGAGTTGACGTCCAGACCTTCCTGTAGTGCCTGTTCGACCTGTTCAACGTCGCCTAAAGAAGCCCAGTACACCAGTTCAGGAAGATGTAATTCGTCATCATCTTCAGGGATTGGGGAGAATGAGTCGAATTGCATAGAATCTACCTCAAGATTTATTTTAAGTCTGAGGGTATAAAAGCATATCCATTATAACTAATCCAATCCAAATGTAAGAGATTTGCTAAAGACCTAATAGACTCATACTCATCTGTAGGTCTTATCAAAAAATCAGAAATTGCATATTTACTTTTGTTATTCTGATATTCGTGTATATACCACACTGCGTGGATATTTTTTCTTTCAAAATCTCCCTCAGGATTTTTTTTATGTAGTAAACGACTTATTTCTTGATATATAAAATTTTGGTCATGGAAGTCATTTCTTTCATTTAGTACAACTAAGATTCCAATGCACAAAGGATTTTTTAAAGCATTTTTTGTTTCAGCTATCTGTTTATCTGCCTTGGAACAAATAGCCTTTAAATTACGCGCAGCATAATTAAATAATTGATTTCTTATAAAATCTGGATTTTTATGTTTTTGGATTAACTCCTCAATATGTACAGTTCCATAAAATTTAGGAAAATCAGGATCTATCTACTTGTTTATTTATATAATCATTAATATTGGGGCTCCTGTCTGTTTCTAAAAACTTTACTTCTAGAATCCATGAGCGATCAAAAGTGAAATAATCAGCTTTTTGTCCTTTAAATTGAATATCATAGGCATCATCAATAGATTCGTATTCCAGATCAGCAAATTTTTTAAATCTTTCGTTTAAGTTCATTTATTTATCACTTTTTTAATATTTTTAAAATTTATCATTTAATGATAATAATAAAAAAGCCCCCTTTCGGAGGCTTCTTATTTAATACTTAGCTTTAAGCTTTAGACACTGCTGGTTCAATTGAACCAATCTTTTCAGACTCATCGTCATGCATGATCAATGCAACCGCAATTGCAGTAATCAATACCGGTAAACCAACTGCCATAAAGTTAAAGTAAGCAGGCAGGTTCATCCCCAGTAAGCCACCAATCAGGATCGGCCCTACAATCGCACCCATACGACCAATCGCAGAAGACCAGCCAATACCTGTCGAACGTACCGCAAGTGGGTAGAACTGCGCAACATAGCTATATAGCAACATTTGTGAACCAATTGACGCTGCACCGGCCAAGAACACCAGGATGTAAAGTAAGAATTGGTTAGATGCAAAGCCCATTGAGCTCATCACAATCGCACCCATCATACCGAGGAACATCAGTACCGGTTTCAGGTGGAAACGATCCGCAAGAATACCGCCACCGACAATACCCACAACCGCACCCACATTCATGACCATCATGAACATCAGACTGTTGTCCATCGAGTAACCTGCTGCCATCATCAACTTCGGTAACCAGCTGCTCAGCGCATACATGGTTAACAGACAGGTGAAGAACGCGACCCAGAACAGTAAGGTATTCACCGCACGACCACGACGGAACAAGCTCACCACGTTAGCGGCTTCAGGCACATTTTCCTGCGGCAAAGTAAAAGTCGTGTTCTCGGTGACTTTCAGGTTTGGTTCCAGGCGACGTACGATGCGACGCGCTTCCGTCTGCTTGTTCTGTTTCACAATGAAGGCAAGTGATTCAGGCAGGAATTTCCAGATCACTGGCAATAAAAACAGTGGAATACCCGCGATAAAGAACATGATTTGCCAACCAAAACTTGGCGTGAACCATGAACCCAATAACGCAGCCATTACGCCACCGACTGCATAACCGCTAAACATGGTGGTCACCAGCGTACTACGCATTTTTTGTGGGGCATATTCAGACGTCAATGCCACCAGGTTTGGCATGACACCACCAATACCTAAGCCGGCAAGAAAACGTAAAATACCGAATTCGGTTGGGTTTGAAGCAAAGCCACCGGCAAAAGTTAAACCACTAAATAATACAATACAGATCATGATCACTTTCTTACGACCAATCTTGTCCGCTAGGGAACCAAAGATCATCGCACCAAACATCATGCCAGCCAGTGCAGTACTTGCAAGCATTCCTGCCTGCACTGCACTTAAGCCCCAGTCTTGCATCAATAATGGTAAAACTACACCATTAATTGCTAAATCGTAGCCATCAAATAGGATAATGAGTAAACACCAAGCAACTACATTGAAGTGGAAAGGCGTGAATTTCGCATTATCGACTACAGAATTTATATCTACTGTTTCCGTTGTCATCGTTCTCATCTCCCATGAGTACTTGTCCGTAAAATCCTTTTGAATATACGAGTGAATATTCAAGTTTTAGCAATATACGCAAGTGGAATTTGAGGCACAATAAGACTAATTGATATTCTGCTATGCATATTTCAATATCATTTTTTTGCGTGATATATCACGTTTTCATTAAGATAAACTACTGAATATTCGAATCATTGTAATTTTAATTAAACTGAACTTATAACAGGTGTTTGAATTATTTATTTTTTGATTTATTCAATTCTTTATGAACTGTATGCAAAAGCCCCTTTTATCGAAGGGGCTTTTGTCATCCAATAGAAGTTTAAGTCATTGTGATTGGCAAAAAGTGACTAGGTTTTAACCGAATTCAGTTTCTGTTTGGAGAGTAAGGTTTCCGCATTTCTTTCCGCGTTCAGATCTTTGCGTACAATCAGAGCGACTGAAATTGCCCCAATAATGGCTGGAATAGCAACTGCCAGGAAGTTCATCTTGTGTGGCAACTCCATACCCAACAGGAATCCAATAATAATCGGCCCCACAATGGCGCCTACCCGACCGACTGCTGAAGCACAGCCAATACCTGTAGAACGGATTGACAGTGGATAGTACTGGGCTACAAAGCTGTAGAGCAGAATACTACTTCCGATCGCTGAAGCACCGGCAGCGGCAACCAGTAGATAGATCACGGCTTGTGGAGAGTTAAAGCCTAATCCGACCAGTGAAACTGCACCTAGCAGGAACATACCAATAATGACCGGTTTCAGATGGAAACGGTCAGCCAGAATACCGCCACCAATAGTTCCAATCACTGCGCCAATATTCATGGCCATCAGGAACATCAGACTGTTACCCAGAGAATAACCCGCTGCCATCATCAGTTTTGGTAACCAGCTACCCAATGCATAAACCATCAGCAGACACATAAAGAAGCAGCACCAGAATAATAAAGTACTCATACTCCTCCCCTGTCTGAACAGGGCAGCAATTGAAGCATCAGGTGCGTGTACTTCATTCAGTACAAACTGGGTACGAGCAGTAGCATTTTGCTCAGGACTGATCTGCTGAACAATTTTACTGGCCTTGTCATTTTGCTGTTTTTTCACCAGAAAAGTTAAAGATTCTGGTAAAAAGAACCATAAAACCGGAATAATTAATAATGGAATTCCGGCAATGTAGAACATGATTTCCCAGCCAAAACTTGGGGTTAACCAGGCGCCGAGCAAGGCCGCCATAATACCACCCACCGCATAACCGCTAAACATGGTGGTGACTAGAGTACTACGCATTTTTTGTGGCGCATATTCAGAAGTGAGCGCAACCAGATTGGGTAATACACCGCCAATACCTAAACCCGCAATGAAACGCAGGATGCCGAATTCAGTTGGATTAGAGGCAAAACCACCCCAGAACGTAAATCCGCTGAACAAGGTTACACAAATCAGAATGACATTTTTTCGTCCAATTTTATCTGCCAGCATACCGAAAAACATGGCACCAAACATCATGCCTGCCAGAGCAGTACTGGCCAGCATTCCGGCTTGAACTGCCGTCATATTCCATTCTTGCATCAGTAGCGGTAAAGCAACACCGTTAATTGCCAAATCATAACCGTCAAAAATCACGACAAATACGCACCAGAGTACGATCTTTAAATGAAAAGGTTTAAACTTTGCCTCATCCACTACAGCATTCACATTTACCGTTGTTGCTGTCATTTTTCCTCACCTCCAATTGTGAGCTTTTTTATTCTATGAAAAAATGAATGGTCATTCACTTTTGTATACAAAATGGATGATTATTTTTACTTTGTCTACTGCAAAACATACCAAGTTAAGTAATTTTAAAAAATTTGGACTAAAGTTTTAGCAGGAAGGGTTTTAAATAAAGCGCCAGTAAAATAAAGCTAGCTTAAATTAATTATACTTTTCACGTTATTTTTATTTTTATTAATCACATTTAATAAGAGTTTCTACTTATCTTCCAATAAATTTCCCACCATAAAAAAACACCCCCGGCCTTTAGACCGGGGGTGTTTCGAATAATGAGCTGGCGATGACTTACTCTCACATGGGTAATCCCACACTACCATCAGC
>NZ_LSZJ01000015.1:141658-223308 GCF_001647575.1 Acinetobacter sp. SFD | reverse complement strand
AGGATATCGTTTGCTACTGCTCATAAACACCTCGTTAATTAGCCATTTTATCTAACTAAAGAGTGTCTACAAAATCGGTGGCTATTCAGGTATTGTTTCTTCGCCTAAAAGAACAACAGAAAATGAAAACGAGGTATTAGTTGATGCAGCCACTGAAGCTTTAAAATGTTTGTAAAGAGAGCAGATTTTTTAAAAGAAGCTTTAGCTAAAGTAGATAAGCTTAGAATCAGAACAAGATACTAAGAGAGAATATCCTGCTCCATTATGAGCAGGATATGAAAAAATTTAACGATACTGACTAACCAACGTTACTCATCCTGCAGACCCTTTAAAGCATCGCATAAATTAAATAGCTTATTTTTGACTTGCTGCATATTCATCTGTCCATTATGAAAAACAGAACTATCTCCGCCCCAATTAAAACCATGATTTTCAAGAATATATTTTAGCTTATCTGGGTATTCTGCCTGACTAACATCTTTAAAATAGAGAGTAAAATTGGCTGCAGGTCTTTTAATCTCTATGAGATAGTCCTTTTTATCAAAGACTTTTATGACGATTCCAGCATCTTCTTCACGGGACTTAACAGCCTCATAGTTTATCAATGTAAAAGGAAAAATTAGGTTTTTGCTTGCTTGAAGCTCAAGTTCTAAAGCTTTAGTGAAAAACTCACAGTGATAATGATTACGCTGAGACTTACCAAGCAATATGGTCTCAGAAGCATTATGTGAAATAAACCCTTGTTCACAGCAGTCAAAGAGTTCCTTATGTTTGATTAATTCATGTCTCCAAGCATCCAATTCGGTATTATGTAATGCTTCGTCGCAAATTGCTTGCAAAGAAACAGCTAAATTATTGGTAGTAAACAACGGATCATCTAATACTGCCTTAACATACGTTTGCTTTTTCTCAATAGCTTCATCACCTATACGCAATACTCGGCGCCAGCTATGGTCTCGCGGTATGTTACTTTTAGTACTTCTGCTACTGAGTAGATTTAACCTATCCCAAGTGGCTGAAGTGCAATAAACACCTTTACTTAATACAGCCCTTTCCCATGCGTATCCAATCGATGAAGAACTTTTTCCGATTACATTAAAGACATAACTAAGCGAATGAAAGTATCGGTTAAATCTTTCAAAGTACTGTTTATTAAAAGTATCTTCCCAATCACAATGCTTGTACTTTCTATAAAAATCCAAGATACCTGCAAAATTTAAAATGCAGCCAATTTGTCCATTAAAGAAATGATGTTTTTCCGCCTTGATAATGACCTCATGCCATTCATCAGACTTCAATATTAGATGTGCTTTTATCTTTTCTTCCAGTACCTGAGCTTGTAAAAAAGCGGGTACCTTACAATCTGCCTTTAGGGCATCCAAAATTGGTAAATCTATCTTACTTAATTCATCAATGACAAACAGTGCTTGGTAAAACTTACTCGCAGAATCCGTAACCGTATTTTCTACCAAGTTATAGATTACACGAATCCAATTCTTTAATTCACCCAAATCCTCACCCTTTACCAAGTAAGAATAAAAAGCAAAAAAACGTAATTTATCATCATAACTTGCGCCATTGCTGATAATTCGTTTAAAGGTTTCTTCTTCCGCGTAATAATAGGTTTCTGCCATATAGAGTCGAATTTTATTATTCTTCAATCCTTTATCACAAATCAGATCGATGATTTGTATAAAGCGGATGATCAAATTTTGATTAAAACAGTTCAGCTCTTCATATTTTGACAGACTTGGTTCTTTTAAACGCCCCTGATCACCCAAAAGTGCATCCGTTGCCTGAGTTAAGAAATCAGTTGATGCTCTATTATTCAACAAGCATTGATACATGATAATCAGACGAAAAAAGTTCATAAATTCATCATCAAATGTATTGTCATCTGAGCATACATTTCTATAAGGCCAAAATAAATCAGCCCAATCAGTATCGATCTTATGAATAAAATAGTCATAGCCATTTACCTTTCCTTCTCTGAAGGAGAGACGATATTCTGGCCATGGTTCAGCACAGCTTTCAATGAATTGTTCAAGTTTTGCCTTAAAATTTTCAAATACAGTAAGCGGTTTTCCACGAGCATTCATTTTAATATATAGCTCATCTGATAAACCAAACGAATGTAAATCCAAAAATTGGAAAGTGATAAATGGCTTATCTATCACTAATAGTTTCTCAAAGAAGTCATTTTCTCGATCAGCAAACATGTCCTGAATAGCATCAAGCATACAAAGGCATGCCTGAACAGTTGGATCTTGTTTCCAAGACAAATAAAACCATTGACAATCAATGATTTGCTTACTGATAAAAATTTTCTTACTGTTAGTAATATCACCTTTCACAAAATCACTGGCCACCAAGGCATTAAAAAACTCTGTAGTACTAGGTCTTGTTTTATATGTGAAGCGTGATTGCCCATCTTTAGAAACAAACTGTGCTCTAAAATCTTCAAGGCGACCATTGGCTGCAGCTAGGTACCAATGCAACAAGAATAAAGTGGTTAAACGTTGTTGCCCATCTAGTACAGAAAAAACTTTACTCTCGCTGTTTTCGTAATTACCATAAACAAAGTCTAGATCTAGCGGTTGTCGCACAGGACCATCCTGCTGGTTTAGTGCATTGAATAATGAGCGTAAAAACAGTGTCCTCACTTCTTCTTCTTCTGATCGACCTTGTGCATAGTCGCGTTGCAAAATTGGAATTTCTACTGAATCAACTTGGTTAAACAAGCTATAAAAAGTTAAACTTCTGCCACTCATATATGCACTCCTTCCCCACAAAAAATGCCATAAAGACTGTGTATCATCGCTTGCTGATGATCTTGACTGTCCTTCGATTCCCAATACAGCATCTTATCGACCTGCTTACTGTAATATTTCAAAAATACATTTTTGGTACATAGCGGAACAAAAGTCGCTTCTTTATCCAGTGCAATGATTTTTGAGCGTTTAATTGGGAATACTGCATTTTTATAGCTGCGGTTTGTTGTGCTATCCAACAAGGTTAAATTACCAATCGAATTATCGACTATATTATCGCCTCCTGGGTCATAGAAAGACAAAATACGCAAATAAATCGCCTCAAACTGTTGATCATTAAAGTCCGTTTTTACTAACTCAGTTGCATCTTTTTTAATGGCATGCGAAGTCTCACTATTTCCTGTCGATCTTTCTTCAATATGAATCGTGTTAACGTCAGAAATATAGTCAACAACATTCTCCAGCCACTTTATTTGTTTATTTTTATCTCTCGGCATATCTGAAGCCACAGAACGTATATGCTCAATATCCCAATTGTCCTGCTTGTATTTGTTAAACTGAAAACGTGAGTTAGTTATAGGGTTTGCTAACAAGCTGGCAATATTAAACAGGAGCAAAATCGATCTTATCTTCTTGGCGTCAGTCTCATAATTCAGCTCAGATAGTTCAGCTTCAATTAATGCCTTAGATACATCATTTAAGTTTTTATTAGCAAAAGTTTTTACAAATATCTGCTCTATAAGATTTTGGCGGAAAGCATATTTACTTTTACAGGTTTCGCTTAAATCGAATATTGTTTCAACAGCTACCTTTTGTGAAACCAAATACCCGACTAAATGGAACAATGCTTTATCATTAAACCATTCTTCTAGGGTCATAAAGCATTGTTTTATCTTTAGCCATTCTTTGACCACATCAACTTCATTATCATTGTTCTGCAGTTGTTTATTAAACTGCAGAAAGACTTTGAGTTTATCGTGTTCAAGAATCCCTTCACTGCTAAGCTTTCTCGCTGCCAACGCCAATACAAACTCTATACGGTTAGAGGCGATTGGTTGATTACTTACAAAATACCAAAATGCATCATCCTGTAAGCGCTTTTCAATGGCATCCCACTCTTGAGCGATATTGAGCTGTTGCAGATATCTTACAGTTTGACCTGCGCTTGAGAAATTACTGGATTTTAGAAATAGTGCTTTAACTAGCTCGGCATTCACCAAAGGAATTTTCCCCATATTTAAACGGGTAAAAACATCGGTAACATTTTCTGCTTCAGCTAGTTGATACCAAATGATCTTCACCTTATTTAAGAACACCGATTCGATATCATTAATTCTATGTACTTTATCCTTAAACCATGCTCTGATATTTGAATAGGCTTCAAAGATAAAATGAAAGTCAATATTTTGATCTCTTTTATTTTCATCCAATGAAACTAAATACTCACGACTTTCTGGGCGAGTTTCATATTCTAGTGTATACAGTTGTTTTCTAAAATCCTCGGCAAAACGGCTATTGAAATAACCCAGAATCAACAAAATTGTTGTTAATCTTTGTTGACCATCCACGAGCTCCCATTGCTCACCTCTTTGTTTTACAACAACAGGCTGTAAACAGTAAAAATCTTCGTCTACCTTAATTTTTCTATCGCAAAATTCATAAACATCTTCTAATAGCTCAATAACCTGTCTTGCAGACCAACGATAACCTCTCTGATAAGCTGGAATAAAAAATGACATTGTCAACAAATCGTTAATTGTTTTGAGGGTTAATTCATTATGATCAAGCATTTTGTTCCCTTATTTTTAGGTCAGAAAAAGACATTTTTCCCTTATCAATAACTTACGCATCATCATAATCTTATATGATTTTGTTACATAAATATTTAAAAACTAAACTTAGTCCAACCCTTTCAAATTTAAGATACAACAAAAATGGTTTTTTAAAGAAGTTCATGAATCAGGTTTTTTAAATAAACCAAAAAACTCATGTAAGTTATTAAATAATATTAAAATATATTGTAATTTATTTATGAACTAGACTTTAGGTGAACATAAGTTAAATAGATAACAACTGATAATAAGTTCATTAATATTGATATAGATTAAAGATTACTAGTGATAACGTCAAATTTTTTAATATTTAGTTATGAATTACATGAACCGGATATTAATTAAGCCAAGAAATATGAAAATATATTTCTTGGCCTAGAATGGTTATTATTTTGAATAAACTTAAT
Organism: Acinetobacter sp. SFD; assembly: GCF_001647575.1. Taxonomy (NCBI): domain Bacteria; kingdom Pseudomonadati; phylum Pseudomonadota; class Gammaproteobacteria; order Moraxellales; family Moraxellaceae; genus Acinetobacter; species Acinetobacter sp. SFD. The sequence goes on along the minus strand of NZ_LSZJ01000015.1, from coordinate 218,298 downwards.
ATCTTATATTACAAAGAACCCATGTGTGCCATCATTCTTAAGCTGATCGACTAAACCGAACTCCCAATCAAGATAAGCTTGCATTGCTTCTCTTGAATTATCGGTACCTTCATAAGGTCGTTTATAACGATCAATCTCTTCTGAAAGTAAATCTAATTCTTGTGATAATGGCAGACCTGCCTGCCCCCAGGCAGCATTACCACCTTTTAAGATATACACTTTTTGAGTTGATTTGATTTGAGCTTTAATTTCTGGAACTGCATATTGAGCAAGCAAGCTAGAACCACAAGTCACAACAATGGCATCTTTGTTTGTAAATTCTGACTGCTGGATCAGTTTAGGTACATCTGCTTTCAAAACCCATTGTGCATTTGGGATATGCCCTTTTTTGTAATTGGCTGCAGTAGTGAAATCCCAAATAGCAATATTTTGTGTTGCTGAAAGTTGTTGCAGCTCTTCTGGAGAAATAAATAAGTCAACATCTATCTGTGGTGTAGCAGGTTTCCATACTCCAGTTTCAGCCAAAAGTTTCGTAAAATCATCTTCTAGCACATAAACATCCCAGTTCATTTGTGCTAACCAAGAACCGGTCATGTATGCCCGAATAAGTTGATCGTCAACTAAAACAATACGAGCACCACGCACTGCAGCATAATGGTCAGTTTCCTGTACCAACTGACCACCTGCTACCCAACGACTACCAGGTAAATGCCCTGCTGCATATTCCTGTTCAGTACGTACATCAAAAATATAAGTGGTTTTATCTTCCTGTGCCTGTAGATTCTGTAAGTCAATTAAACTGATTTGCTTTACACCTGCTTGCTTTGCCAATTCTGCAGCATTTTGTTTTGCTTGCGCATCGATCTGGGTATCAAGAGCTACAAATGAACGTTGCTGACCATGCTCTAGTTGTTGTCCAGCTAGTGTCCAGCCAATCGTTCCATTTCGTAATGCAAAAATTTCATGAGGCAACTTAGCATTAATTAGTGATTGAGTACCAATAATACTGCGAGTACGACCAGCACAATTTACGATAATCTGGGTGTTTTCATCTTTAACCAATGAAGGTGCACGCAGAACCAATTCTGCGCCTGGAACACTCATCCCAGTTGGGATACTCATAGTCTGATATTCATCAAAACGTCGAGCATCTAAAATGACGATATTTTCTTGAGCATCAATTTTTGCTTTTAGTTCCTCGGCACTAAGAGATGGTGTGCCCTTATGATGCTCTACAAACTCACCAAATGCTTTACTGGCAGAGTTAACATCAATGAATAATTCACCACCATCACGTTGCCATGCTTCTACGCCACCTTCTAAAACTGCAATGTTACTATAACCATACTCGCTAAGTTTTTTATAGGCGCGCTCAATACGACCATCACCATCATCATAAATAACCGTGAGTGTATTTAGACGAGGAATACGGTTATAAATTTCAATTTCGAGACGTGATAAAGATATATTTGTCGCAAATAAGGGGTGATTTTGGGCGAAGATATGCTCTTCCCTTAAATCTACAATAGCAACTTCCTCGCCAGCCAGTAATTTTTCACGGATTTCTTGATAAACGATAGTTTTCATTCTTTTAACATCACTCTTTAAAAATTTGAATAACCAGAAATAAATGGTTTAGCTGTACCGTCTAGTTGATAGGTAAAACGCTCAACTTTGCCTATATTTGCACCATAAATATGGATACTGATTGAGACTTGATCCTCAAAGGCATTGTTAACAGCATGAATATCTCCCGTAGTTGGTGTAAACCAGTCGATATCTCCCACTTCGAGATAATCGCCTTGAGCAACTGGATGTAAACCTGCCTCATCACAGGTATAAGGTGTAGAGACTTCTGCACCTTCAAGCACACCAATTGCACCCCATACTTCGTGGTTATGAATTGGTGTTTTTTGACCTGGTCCCCAAACAAAGCTGACAATGGAAAAACGCTCTTCAGGATCTAGATACAATAGATATTGTTGATAATATTCTGGATGCGGTTTTTTAAACTCTGGTTCAAGCCAGGTTGAATCCTGGAGGAGCTTTTTAAACTCAGGTGTAAAGCGCTGAATTAAGTTTTGCTCATCCAGTTGTTCTATCAATCCTTGCTCAATAGCATTAATTACAGGTGCTAAAACATTCAGATATTTAGCCATATTAATTTCCTGCCTGCTTTGTATTAAACTCACGATCAAACAGACCGCTTACATCAATTTTCTGATTTAATAATTGGTGTTTATGATAGAAATCTGCTGTGTCTTGCGAAGTGGCAATTACATCATCAGTAATACTAGTCCATGTGGCATTTTTTCGTTTGAATGCTAATGTGGCTGGTTCTTCTGGAATTCCGGTGATTTTTGCAAGTTCTTTACCAAATGACTGATAGTTTTTATTTACCCATTCCTGAGATTCTTCAAGCCGGTAGATAAAGTCCTGAATAGCTGCACGCTTCTGCTGATCATTTAAAGCTTGCTCTGTACCGGCAAGGAATGTAAAACCTGAATATAATCCACGTCCATTTTCAATGATTCGAAAACCATCAATGACTTCAGCATAGGCAGTGTATGGATCCCAAACTGCCCATACATCAACATTGCCATTTGCAACAGCAAGTTTGCCATCTGCTGGTGGCAAAAATTTAAAATTTACATCAGAAGCTTTCAAGCCAGCACGTTCTACAGCACGTAATGTAACCAGCTGACCAATCGAGCCCTTATTCGCTGTAATAGTTTTTCCTTTGATATCCTGAATGGATTTAATCGGACTATCTTTAGGTACGAGTAAAGCTACTGCATAGGGATCATATCGGTTAACCGCAATTGCGCGTGCATGACCACCATTTGCATTTGCAAAGATGAATGGTGCATCTCCAAGATAACCAATATCAATCGCGGTAGCGTTTAATGCTTCGGCAACTGGAGCTGCTGCCGGGAATTCATACCATGAAATTTTATAATCGATACCATCTAGAAGTTTTGAAGCCTCTAGCTGGGCACGCATATTTCCTTTTTGATCACCAATTTTGAGTTCAATTTGTGCTGAATTTTTAAGTTTAGTCACTTCTTTTGTATTTTCAGCTTGATTAACCTGTTTATTACAAGCAGCTAAACTTATTGAAACAGCACTAATAATGCCAACTAATATTTTTTTCATTTCAATCACACTTTTTAATATTTTGTCAGCAAGGCCTAGGCAATCTTGTTTAATTTATCCAGTTCGGCTGTTTTATAACGGATGCTCGGTAGTAGTTCTTTGCCGTATTCAATGACATCATTTAATGGGTCAAAACCACGAATCAATACGCTGTTAATACCTAGCTTATAATATTCTGCAATAGATTCTGCTACTTGCTCGGGTGTACCTACTAAAGCTGTAGAGTTATGGTTGCCATGTACTAAGGTAGAAATGCCAGTCCATAAATTAGTGTCATGCACTTCTTGTGATGCCAACTCCACTAAACGCTGGGCTCCTACACTTTGAGCACTTTGTTTATCTTTGCGCAGACCGCGGTTTTCAATTTGCTCTCGAGTCAGACTGTAAATATCCTGTGCCTTTTCCCAAGCCTGTGTTTCGGTATCTGCAATAATTGGACGGAAAGAGATATTAAAATCCAGTGGATTTTTACGCTCAAAATTTACTTCATTTGCTCGAATATTTTTTATAAGCTCTTCAGCACCAGCTAAAGGCTCACCCCAAAGTGCAAATACATCTGCATGTTTAGCAGCTACATTTAATGCTTCTTGAGAAGAACCTCCGAAATATACTGGCAAATGAGATTGATAAGGTTTGATTTCTGAGAAACCATCTTTGACTTGATAGTATTTACCACTGTACTGGAAGGGGTTATCGCTGTACCAGGAAAGCTTAGCGATGTCTAAAAATTCTTTTGTACGGGCATATCGTTCGGCTTTAGTTAAGAAATCACCATCACGCTGTTGTTCTGGATCACTTCCCCCGGTAATAACATGAATTGCTAAACGACCTTTAAGTAAATGATCTAGAGTTGCATACTTACGTGCAGCTAAAGTTGGCGCTATAAAACCTGGACGATGTGCTAATAAAAACTTTAATTTCGAAGTATTTGCACCTGCATGAGCCGTTACAATAAAGCCATCGGGCTGATCTGACCATTGACCAATCAATACCCGATCAAATCCAGCATCCTCATGGGCTTTAGCAAAATTTGCAACATAATCTGGATTAAATACTGGGCCTTCTGCTGGGATCGTTTCCGAAGCAAGACGATGGCCAATCATGCCTAAAATTTGAATTGTCATTTCAATTTCCAAAATATTTTTTTGAACTTGAAACAACTGTAATTTAAAAATTAGTATGCGTTAAATAAATATTTATCATAAACTAATATTAATTTCACGCATAAGAATGGTTTTTAGATTACGCTAAATGCAATTTTTGGTTAAAACGTTCCATAATTACATCAAATAATTCAGTTTGTGCATGGCTCAAGTTTTCTCGACGTGCATTGTAAACAATGACATCTAGATTTAGTTCTTCAGTATCTATAATTGATAATTGGTGAAAATGAGGAGTTTGAAAGATTAATTCCTGTGCCAAGAAACCAGCACCAACTCCCTGTTGTATTAAATCCAACTGGATTCTAGTTCCAGTAACTTCAATTTTTAAATTTAGCTGTTTATGCTGTTTTTCTAATTGTTCAGTTAAAAATTCTCTGAATCCACATCCTTTATTATTTAAAATCCAACCTAGATCCTGCAAGTCTTCCCATGTTGAAACACCTGATCTGCTTAAAGATTTTGATACTACAGGCCTAATATGTAAGGTACCCATAATTTTCAGAGAATAATCTTTTGGAAAAGCATTATGTTCTTTTGCAGTAGAAATCACGCCATCAAGTTCATCGTGAGCTAATTTAGATAATAATTCCTTACCCCACCCTGTACTAATTTCAATTTTTGCAGAGGGAAAATCTTTTTGGAGGTCTTGTATCATTCCAAAAATACCAGACTCTGACAGGCTATTTGGAATTCCTATCCTAAGATGTGTTGAATCTGCACTTTGCAAAGCAATAATCTGCTTCAATCTATTGAACTCTTGCTCGATAATACAGCACTGTTCATATATTTCTCGTCCTTTTGCGGTTAACTTTAAAGGGCGAGTATTTCGGTCAAAAAGTTGCACTGAACAGGCTTGTTCTAGACTCTGGATACGACGTGTAACTGCAGGTTGTGTGATACCTAATTGTTGAGCAGTAAGACTCGTGGATTGCAATTTAACAAAAGCAATAAAAGCATGGATGTCTTCAATCTTCATTAAAAATTTAACCTCGGCATAATCGCGCTGCACAGCTGTCTGCTTGAAATCTAATTTGATATTTGAATAGCTCATATCATACTGGCTATCAAATTTATTTAAAAATTCAGGAGCTTATTCTATGTGAATTTAATATGCATTATTTAGGAAGATCAGTATTCTCTTCATTCATACAAAAGAAATTTTCTAACAAAAAATACTGAATTAAGGGTTTCTAGTTTTTAACAGAACGAATCAAAACCCCTATTCACCTAAATTGAGTATCTAAAGTAGATGTTGCAAGTGACTATCTTATAAATTAACTTTGAATATTTAGATTAAATTACAAAAAAAGATATTAAAAAACAAATTCTTAGCTATAAATTGATCTATATTAATTTTTCGCGGATTCTAGATTCTCTCTAATTTAAAGCGAAGTGAATATAATTCATATGAAAAGATAAAATTCAGAATAAGCTATGTTTTGTTTATAAAAGAATAAAAGTAACGTTATTATCTCAATCAATAAATTACAGAAATTTTTTTAATAAATATTACTAACACACTGATATAATTGATAAATTTCATACAAAATCATAATTTTTCATTATAATTTTATTAGAATTATTGATATAAATCTTCTGTAAAGGGTGGATAATAGATCAATCTTAAATTTAGTATTCATTATTTTTATATAATTTTATTAAAAATATTTATTTTAAACATATTAAATTCTCATTTATGTTGAGCTGCATAGGACTACTGCATCAGTGATGCTGAGCTAAACATAGAGAATAAATGATGATACAACTACAGGATCTTAAGAAAACATTTATACAAAAGGATGGTCAATTCACGGCTGTTTCCGATGTTAGTCTAAATATTCATCAAGGCGATGTATTTGGCATTATCGGTTTTAGTGGTGCAGGAAAATCAACATTATTGCGCATGATTAATCTGCTAGAACGCCCCAATACTGGTGATATTAAAATAGAAGGTATTTCCCTTTTACGATTATCAAAAAAGCAATTACTCGAACAGCGTAAATCCATTGGTATGATTTTTCAGCATTTTAACTTGCTGACCAACCGCACTGCTCTAGAAAATATTGAGTTGCCGTTAGAATTTTCAGGTGTGCCAAAAGCAGAACGTCATAAACGTGCTTTAGAGTGCCTAGAAATTGTTGATTTATTAGATAAAAAAGATGCTTATCCAAGTCAACTTAGCGGTGGACAGAAACAGCGTATTGCAATTGCCCGCGCCATTGTGACCCAGCCCAAAATTCTGCTCTGCGATGAGCCAACTTCTGCTGTCGATCCACAAACTAAAGAATCGATTCTGCATTACCTGTCAAAGATCAATAAACAGTTTGGTATTACGATAGTGATCGTGACTCATGAAATGCAACTAGTACACAAAATCTGCAACCGTGTTGCGGTAATGGAACAAGGCCAAGTAATTGAAGAGTTTGACCTCAATCAGCCAATCCAGCAACCGGTCAAATCTATTATTTCAAAACTATTGCTCAATGATGTCAGTACCAGCTTAAAAGAGACTTCTTAATATGTACGAAAAAGTAATTGGTATTTGGCCTGAAATTCAAACAGCACTGGGCGAAACCTTTTATATGCTGTCTGTGACGATTTTTCTTGGCATTATTTTTGGTGGAATAGTCGGCACTGCGCTGTATTTAACTCGTGAGGGTTCAATTTCTAGCAATAATTTAGTAAATGGGATTTTAAATGCGGTGGTGAACTTCATCCGTTCTTTCCCTTTCTTAATTCTCGCTATTTCTATTGTGCCTTTAACACGCTTAATTGTGGGAACTTCAATTGGTACAACAGCCGCCATTGTTCCTATGACAATTAGTTGTATTCCATATTTTGCCCGTTTTGTTGAGGCAGCTTTGCTAGAAGTCAACCGTGGGGTAATTGAAGCAGCGGAAGCAATGGGCGCAACTAAATTTCAAATTGTACATAAAGTGCTGTTTTCAGAAGCACGTGCAGCAATTGTTAACTCAATCACTATCGTGACAGTAAGTTATTTTTCCTATTCCACGATTGTTGGAATTGTAGGAGGCGGTGGTATTGGCGACTTTGCTATTAGATATGGTTTCCATCGTTTTGAAACAGATATTCTGATTTTCACTGTGCTTATCATTATTTTTATTGTTCAGATCATTCAATTTACTGGCAACTATTTTGTGAAGCGTTTAGATAAACGTTTTTAAGGGATTAATTTATATATGAAATTTAAATATGCATTGAATGCAATGTTGAGTGCATCTGTTGGTCTAGGCTTGGCAGGCTGTGTAAAACAGGAAGATACAAAAGCAGATGCTGACGCTATCAAAGTAGTAACTTTACTCACACGTGACAATCCACCCTTGCCACAAATTGCTGAATTTGTAAGAGATAAAGTTAAAAAACAGAATATTGAATTAAGAATTAAGTATGCCACTGACGGTTTGATTCCTAATAAATCAGTATCTGAAAATGAAACTGATCTAAATTATTTCCAACACATAACTTATATGCAGTCTGCAAAAGAAATAAATAACTGGGATCTAAATGCTATAGGTACCACATTTAACAGTATTTTTGGCGCTTATTCACCGATATATAAAAGTCTAAAGGATTTGCCGGAGGGAGCTAAAGTTGTTATTCCTTTAGATCCATCCAATGGTGGTCGAGCATTAAATCTTTTGGCTTCAGTTGATTTAATTGAGCTGAAGCCAAATACCGGTGCAAAAAGTAGTGTTAAAGATATTACAGCTAATCCAAAAAAATTACAGATTATTGAAGTAGAGCATGCATTAGTGCCAGTGAGTTACAAAGATTCAGATTTAGCAATTATGGACGGTGCCTATACAGTCCATGCCAACCTTGTGCCAAAGCGAGATGCCCTATATTTGGAAGAAAATAATCACAATTACGATGCGGTTTTAGTAGCGAATTCCAAGTCACAGCAAAAAGCTGAAGTGCAAATAATTAAAGATGCATTTACGGCCGATGATACTCGTGATTACGTACTGAAAAACTATTCAGGAACAGTCACTTGGGAAAAACAATAAGTATATAGGAAGTCTAGTTTTATGAATATTAAAGTTAAGGAGGTCTCAAATGCATCACTTCCCTACCACGAGCGTCCAGAATTTCTTGCATTGATTGATGCAGTTAAAGCTGATTTAGAAGTACGTGATGCTAATGGTGAACTGCCACCAGTTCAGATTGTTCAATATCTGAAATCACAAAAATTGGGTGCACTCCGTCTGCCGAAACAATATGGTGGTCAAGCACTCAGCATTGAAGAACTGTTTGCTGTGATTATAGAGCTAGGACGCGCAGATTCTGATGTAGCACATATTTTCCACTCACATTTTCAGTTTACTGAAGATGTGTTGAGACATCCCGATCCTTCATACCGTGAAAAATGGTTTGAGCGTATTGCTAGTGGAAAAATTATTAGTAATGCCCTGGCTGAACCATCTTCACATAATGTTGGCAACGGCAAGCTGATAACCCATATCCTAAATGAAAATAACAAACTATTTTTAAACGGAAAAAAATACTTCACTACTGGTACCTTGCATGCTGACTACGTATTGGTATGGGCACAAAGTCACCTAGATTCTTTATGCCATGTAGTTGTGCCGACAAATCGTGAAGGAGTAGAAATTCTTGATGACTGGATTGGCATCGGCCAGCGTAACACTGCCAGTGGTACTACGTTATTTAAAAGGGTTGCCATCTCCGAAGATGAAATCCGTTGGCCTAAACGAAATGGTTTAGTGAATAAGCCATTTGCACAGCTGTACATTCAAGCCATTATTGCAGGCCAAACCAAAGCTGTAGAAGATCGTACTGCTGTGCTCCTGGCCACTCGTGGTCGCACGTTCAGCTATGGCAATGCTGAACAAGCGCATGATGAACCGCTTTTTCTGGAAAAAGCGGGTGAAATTTCTTCTATTTCTTTTATTGTTGAAAATGCCGTTTTACGGGCAGCACGTTCATTAGATCGTGTGATCCAGCATTTAGACCTTCCTAGCTATGATTCTGTACTGCAGCTAGCAGCGGCAGATGCAGCAAAAGTAAAAGTCGCAATTGATCCGCTAGCCCTAAAAGCTGCCAATCTGATGTTCGAAGTTATCGGTGCTTCCGCAATGGGACGAGATACATTAAATGATCGTCACTGGCGCAATATTCGTACGCTATCAACGCATAACTCAGTCAGCCTGAAAGCTAAAGTATTAGGTGACATTTTAGTCAATAAAAAAACTGTACCAAATATCGGCTATTTCTAACCTAGCACTGTACGTTAAGCGTCCTAAAAATTTAAGGCGCTATTTAATACAACTGCGCAAACAGCGCATATAATGGAATATCTATGAAATTTAAAAATGTATTGACTGCTGCTCTTGCAGCATCAATTGGTTTTGGGTTGTCAGGCTGTGCTAAACAAGATAAAACAGCTACTACTGCGAACAGTGAAATTAAAGTAGTTACTTTACTTACACGAGATAATCCTCCATATCCACAAGTTGCTGAATATGTAAAGAATAAAGTTAAAGAACAAAATATTGAATTGAAAATTAAATATGCCAATGATGGTCTGATTCCGAACAAATCAGTGGCAGATGATGAGGCTGATTTGAACTATTTCCAGCATAAGTATTATATGCAGTCAGCAAAAGAGTTAAATAATTGGGATTTAGTAGCGATAGCCTCTACTTTTAATGGGATGTTTGGGGCATATTCACCTAAATATAAAAATATTAATGAGCTACCAGATAAAGCTAAAGTCATAATTCCATCAGATCCATCAAATGGAGGACGTGCACTAAATTTATTAGCACGAGCTAAATTGATTGAATTAAAGTCTAATACAGGTGCGAAAACCAGCTTAAAAGATATTACTGCTAATCCCAAAAAACTAAGATTCTTAGAAGTTGAACATGCATTAGTGCCCGTTAGCTTTAATGATTCAGACTTAGCAATTATGGCAGGCGCATATACTATTCACGCTGACCTGATACCCAAACGTGATTCAATTTATCTTGAACAAGATAACCAGGAATATGACAGTGTGCTTGTATCCAATAGCAAAGCTGCTCAGAGACCTGAAGTAGAACTCGTTAAAGAGGCCTTTATCGCAGAAGATACGCGTGAATTTGTTTTAAAAAATTATGCCGATACGGTTACCTGGCCAAAACGATAAAACTACTTCATAAATTTTTATTTTTACTGAGACCTCTACGTTGACATGGTAGAGGTCTAGCAATTTCCATCTTTTACTCTAAAAACGACCTAGAATTCACCAAGTTCCTGAACCATAAAAAATAAGATATAAAAATAATGTTTATAAATACATGTTTTTATTAATCATTAACTATTTTTTTATTATGAACTAGACTTTAGGTGAACATAAGTTAAATCCGATACACCATATCATAACTTCATATTTATCTTACACTCTGCTATTGCAATGACTAGTTAATTATGAGAATTCAGCTTACATTTACAGACATAGCTAATACATCTCAATTTAGCCAGAGTATCTACACAAGTTTTAGAAAGATAGAGGAAATTCAGCTGGAAACGTATTCAAAGATTCTAATTCTAACTTTATTCGGATTTACTAGCACCTTAACTAATGCAGATGAATCCATTCCAATAGAGGCAACTGCCGCAACCGAGGCACAACAGGTTGCTCAAGATTATGGAGATCAGAAAGACCAGAAATAGATCTATCTGATGAATAGCCCCTTCAGTCGAAGGCTTCATTCTTCTATTTCCAACTTTGAATACAGCTACTGTTCCAAGACAGTTCAAACTGGTTTGAGTCTATCTGATGTTCAATGAGTACTATATTTTCATCAATCACAACAAATCGACTATAAGAACTGTAGGAGTCAGGCTTTTCCATATAGCATAGCTCACTTCTCCGCAGTCCCCTATCTGATTGCGAAATTTTGCAGAATCAGGATTAGGAATGAAGTTTTTTGTTATTTCTCTTATAGCACTGAGTTTTTGTTCATTCGCTACTTTTGAATCTGAGGGTGGATCATCAAACTCTTTTTGATTGCAACCAAATAAAATTGCAATAACTAGAAAAAAACCTAGATTTTTCATGATGTTCCCCTTTGTATAAGGGGGAAACTTTACATTATATTTCAACTTATACTAAGGAGTGAGAAAATAACTTTGTAAGATTATGTTAGATCGGCCAAAATTTTACTGAAATTGATATTACGTAACAACCAAAAATCTTTCTCTAGAAAATCTCGTGCAAGATCAAATAATTCAGTTAACCGGTTGGCAAACCATGTAGATAGTACTAGCAATCCCTATCACCGCCAATATGGATATAAATATTTCTATTTTAGTCATCATGGTTATATTCTTAATCTCATTAGAATATATTTTATACGATTATTCTGAGTTAATTAGAATAGCAGTATATTACAAATACATTATATATTCGGTATTAAAAACCACTCTTTCGAGTGGCTTTACCTAATTGAATGTTTGTCCTACGGCGTAAATCATCATGGATATAATCATGACAGCTAAAATAATTAATAAGATCTCAATTTTTGTCATTAGGAAGCTCTCCGACTTCTACAGCTATATTTTATATAATTAAAAAAGAAAGACCTATAATTAAAGCGTTACAAGGTTTTAAATTATAAAACTCTCTTGGAGAGCAATTTTTTGATTTTTTATTAGATTGAAATTAATATAAGCGAAATCAATTTTATCAATATCATCAACCTATTCAATTATGCTTGAGACTTGAGAAGTTGACTTAGTAGGGGTCAAAATTAAATATATGGTGTTAATATTCAACTTTAGCAATTAAAAAATATGGATCAGTATTCGAAAAATATTGTAAAAATTCCTGACAAACCTGTAAATTCATAATTTAAACAATCTAATTGGTTGATTTTATTTATTTTATCGCATCCAAATAACACTGTTGGTTTAAGGTCAAATAAAAAATGACCTTTAATAACAAAGCTATTGAACATTTCCGGAAATTTGCGTCTTTATGTTGAGCATAAGTTGAAAATACCTGATGCAAACACTTGGTTTTATTTGGAAAAATAATAGTTATACTTTAATTAAAATGATAGAGATGAATAGACCATGAAAGTGAACCTTTTACCTGTTTTACTGCTATCCTTTTCCGTTTGTGCTTGCCAAGGATCACAGCCTGAAGATAAGGTAAATTCAATTATTACGTCCATAGAACAATCAGAAAATACTCTCGCTGGTTATATAAATCAGCTTGAATCAGATATTATCTCAGTTGAAAAGAAGAAAATAATTTTATGTGAAGATTATCCTCGTGAATTTGAAACCAATTTCTTATCTAATATGCTTAAGCTTGAGTCCTCTGAATACACAAAAGAGAGCCTCCTAAAAGATCTAAATTTAAATTTAAGCTATTATAAACATCTTAAGAATATTCAATGCTAGCCAACATGTAGAACTCTTGTCAAAACAGTATTTTAGCTTTTTTATTTTTAGTAAATTAAATTATTGGTGAATATCAGGGTTGGTTAGAATAACAGTAAATTATCAGACTATACGGAAATAGGTTCTCTCTATGCACAATGCAAATTTCAAGAATTTTGAAGAAGCTGGCCAAGCCATTTTAAAATTTTTATCTCAACGATTTGGATTTAAGTTATGGATGATTACCCGTACGGAGGGTAATGACTGGATTGTACTGTTGAGTGAAGACAATGGTTATGACATTAAGCCTGGGCAAGTGTTTAATTGGGCTGATTCTTTCTGCTCACAAATGGTACTAAATAATGCGCCGCGTATAGTTCCCTATTCACCTGATATTCAAATATATGCGAATGCACCAATAAATCAGCTAGTTACTATTCAAGCCTATATTGGTCAACCTCTTTTAAAAGAAGATGGCTCACTGTTTGGTACCCTCTGTGCGATTGATCCTGAACCTCAATCTAAAATTCTTGTTGAAGATACTCCACTATTCGACCTCATAGCCAAAGTGCTTAGTTATACGATTCAGGCTGAATTAAAAGCGGCTGAACATGTGCGTAGAGCTGAACGGTTTGAATTGGAAGCATTGTCTGATCCAATGACTGGGCTTTTTAATCGCCGTGCTTGGGACCGTTTAATTGAATTAGAAGAAGAGCGGTGCAAACGCTATGGGCATCCTACCGCTGTATTAATGATAGATCTTAATGATCTTAAGATTACAAATGATAGCCTGGGACATACGGCGGGTGATGATCTAATCCAGAGAATGGCACTCACTCTAAAGGATATAGTCCGTAGCAATGATATTGTTGCTCGCTTAGGTGGTGATGAGTTCGCTGTACTCAGCATAGAAACCAATCTGGAAAATGCTAAAAGACTTGTATCAAGAATTCAAAAGGCTTTCGCAGAAGCTGGTATTAGTGCTGCAATTGGCCTGGCAATGCGTAATCCGACATATGGGTTATCAACTGCCATTATTGAAGCAGATGAAAATATGTATAAGAATAAATCATTAATCAAATCTGGTAATTATTGATCAAAGCCACCCACCCGATAGAAGCCTGTTTAAATTTAACCTAATTGGTTCCCAATGAAACATTGCTTAATAAATAGTTCAGCCACCCTCCCCGTAGCAACAAGCCGACCCTAATATATGTCGGCTTGTTTTTAAGCAGTTCTGAAAAAAAGATGGCACTGATAGAAATAATTATTTAACAGGTTTCTATAATGCCTATCGTTTATAAGATCTAATTCGTATTATGGATATTACTGGCGCACCAATAGTTTAGAGTTTTGTTGGTGCTTATTTATCCAGAGATACAGTATCGGCAACAGGACTAAAGTAAGCAAAGTTGATGAAATAATCCCGCCAATCACCACAGTTGCCAAGGGTCTCTGTACTTCCGCACCAGTTCCTGTGGCAAGAGCCATGGGTACAAAACCAAGTGAAGCCACACAAGCGGTCATCAATACGGGGCGTAAACGTAAGATCGCCCCTCTCCAAACGGCTTCCTCCAAACTGTATTGAGATCTTAACTCTTTGATAAACGTCAACATTACAAGTCCATTCAGTACGGCGACACCTGACAATGCAATAAATCCAATACCTGCTGACATCGATAATGGAATATCACGAAGCCAAAGGAACAATACTCCACCTGTCAACGCAAAAGGTACACCGGTAAAAACAAGAAGGCTTTCTTTAACATTATGGAAAACAGCCATAAGTAGAATAAAGATTGTCAGTAAGGCAAGTGGAATCACTATTTGCATACGTGATCTGGCTGAAGCCAGATTTTCAAATTGCCCACCATATTCAATCCAGTAACCACTTGGCAGCTCATAATTTTTCACTTGCTTTTGTAGTTCTGCGACATATGATCCTAAATCACGGCCTTCAACATTGGTCGTCACGACAATACGACGCTTACCATTTTCACGACTGACCTGATTCACACCTTCAATCGTACTCACCATCGCAACATCCGCCAATACAATCTGTCCACCATTCGGAAGCTGTAATGGCAACTGAGCAACACTTGCAAGATTACGGTCTTGATCACTTAAACGAACCACAAAGTCAAAGCGTCGGTCACCTTCTAGAATCTCGCCTACACTTTGACCGCCGATACTTGCTGCAACGAGATCTTGAATTGAGCGTACGCTCAAGCCATATTGTGCAGCTAATTCCTTATTAATCTCGATATTGAGTAAAGGCAACCCGGAGGTTTGCTCCACTTTTACGGCGCTACTGCCAGAAATTTTCTGGATAATTTTGGCGATTTTAGCAGCTTCACTATTGAGGACTTGCATATCATCACCAAAAATTTTCACCCCGACATCACTGCGGACACCTGAAATCAACTCATTAAAACGTAATTCAATCGGCTGTGAAAATTCACTATTATTGCCAGGAATTGTTTCTAAATATGCCACCATACGGCTACGTAAGTTATCTAGACTCTCTTTAGGAGTTGGCCATTCATGACGTGCTTTCAACATGATATAACCATCAGAGATATTGGGTGGCATCACATCTGTTGCGACTTCAGCTGTCCCAGTTCTTGCAAATACTGCTTTAATTTCAGGGAAGTTTTTTAACAATAATTTTTCTGTGTTTTCCTGAATGCGTAGAGACTCCTCTAAACCTGTACTTGGTGATCGTAACTGTTGTACCGCAAAATCACCTTCACTCAGTTGTGGCGCAAACTCACTGCCAAGTTTGGTACTGATCAAAGCTGTAATAACCAGTAAACACAATGCAAAAGTCAGTACAACTGCCTTGTATTGGTAAGCAAGATCAAGAACCTGTTGGTAATTTGATTTTAGCCATAGCATCCAGCGACTTTCTTGCTCCTGAATGTCGCCTTCCACCCACAAAGCAACCGCAGCGGGTACAAAACTAATCGACAAAATGATTGCAGCAACAAGTGCTAAAACCACAGTCAGTGCCATTGGATGGAACATTTTTGCTTCTACACCGCTCAAGGCAAAGATGGGGAAATAGACTACTAAAATGATTAACTGCCCAAAAATGAGGGGGCGTCTTGCTTGTCGTGCAGCTAGAAACACCTCTTTAAAGCGCTCTTCTTGAGTAAGCTCTCGTTTTAACTGTTGTTGAGCATCGGCCAAACGACGTATACAGTTTTCGACAATCACCACGGCTCCATCCACGATAATGCCAAAATCCAAAGCACCTAAACTCATGAGATTGGCGCTAATATTTTTTTGTGCCATGCCTGTGAGTGTGAACAACATGGAAAGAGGAATCACACAGGCCGTAATCAAGGCTGCACGGATATTGCCAAGGAATAAAAATAGAATGACGATGACCAAAATGGCACCTTCAATCAGGTTTTTTTGTACCGTTTTGATGGCCTTTTCCACCAAACCTGTGCGGTCATAAACCGTTTCGATCTGTACGCCCTGAGGTAGGCTATTTTGAATAGCCTGGATCTTGGCATCTACCGCTTTCGATACGGTGCGACTATTTTCACCCATCGCCATCATCGCAATACCGAGAACAGTTTCTTCGCCGTTATAGGTTGCCCCCCCTGTTCTTAAGTCATGTCCGATCAGCACTTGAGCAATATCACCCACTCGAATTGGACTACCGTTCGGGCTTACAATCATGGTATTTTCAATATCATTAACAGTATCGAGCGTACCTGGTATACGTACTGTCAGTTGTTGTCCATTATCCTCAATAAAACCTGCACCACGGTTTTCATTGTTGAGTGTCAGTGCTTGCTGTAATTGATCTAAGCTGATATTCAATTGTTGCATATGGCTGAGATCGGGTGAAATCACATAGGTTTTATTAAATCCACCAATGCTGTTAACCTCAGCAACGCCTTTGACACGTTGTAATTGTGGTCGAACAATCCAATCCTGAATTTCCCTTAAATCCATCGCGGTATAGCCTGATCCATCATCTTTTTTTGCATTGGGTTCTACTTTGAGTACCCACTGATAGATTTCACCTAATCCTGTGGATAGCGGTGACATGGATGGTGAGACCTGTTTGGGTAGATCAGCCTGTACTTCTTGCACACGCTGATTGATCTGTTGTCTTGCCCAGTAGATATCTGTCCCATCTTTAAATACGACTGTGACCTGGGATAATCCATATCGCGAGATGGAGCGGGTCAGTTCCAAATCTAGAATACCTGCCATCGCATTCTCAATCGGATAAGTAATTCGTTGTTCAACTTCAAGCGCAGTGAAGCCATTGGCTTGGGTATTGATCTGTACCTGGGTATTGGTAATGTCGGGAACAGCATCTACCGGCAATTTCTGATAACTATAAATACCTACTGCAATCCATGTACAGACAAAGAGCATCACCCAAATTGCATTTTGAATCGAAAACTGAATAATGCGCTCAAACAAGCCTTCAGGACGAGGTAAATCTTGATTAATGCTCATGACCTGCCTCGTCTTTTTCTAATTCAGATTTCAGTAGGAAACTACCATCGGCAATATATTTTTGCCCTTCGCCCAATCCAGAAATCACTTCTAGCCATTGTCCATCATGACTGCCCATCCCCACCTCAATGGGCTGTGCTTTCAAATGAAGCTGGCCCTTTTCCTCAGATTCAATGACAAATACCACAGACTTTCCTTCAATCTGCTGTAGAGCTTTTTTCTGAATTCTTAATGCCGTTTTTGCTGGTGTATCATTGACCAAGACATTCACCAAAACATTTGGACGTAGGACTTCTGCATGGGTGGTGACTTTGGCGCGAACCTGTAAACGTCCAGTTTGTTGATCTGCTTGTGCATTGAAGGTTTGTACTTTCGCCTGGTAGTTTTGATCAGAACCATTGGCTTTAAAGTTTAAAACTTGTCCTGCTTGAAGCGGGATGGACGAGTTATTTGGAATATTAAACTCTAACCAGAGGCCATTAAGGTTTTCGATCACAAAAAGCTGATCGGCCAGTTGGACGTTCTCACCGACAACAATGTCTTTTTGGCTGATCATTCCTGAAATGGGTGCGCGTATGACGAAACGTCCATTTTGACCTGTCGCCCCCAAAGCCTGTAAACGCGCTTGCTGAGACTGTACGGTAATTTTTGCCTGGCGATAGGCATTTTCAGCGCGTTGCAGGTCTTGTTTTGCCGAAATGCCTTGTGTCCAAAGCTGGTACTCACGCTGATATTCCTGTTGGGCCAGACGCAGATTAGACTGCGCTATATTTAAGTTAGCTTGCTGGTCAATCAGTTCAGGTACCGAGAGCACAGCAAGTGTTTGACCTCGCTCTACAGCTTGACCTAAAGCAACATTGACTTGTTCGACATGACCACTGAAGTTCGGTGAAATATGTGCTTGCTGGTCGGTATTTACAACGAGCTTTCCGGGAAGTGAAATGTAGCTTTCCACATGACCCCGCGTTATTTGTTCAATTTTGAGACCATGTTCAACTATTTGTTGCGCTGAGAGTTTTATTTCTCTCTCGTCGCTGTGTTCCTTTTTCTCTTTACCCTCTTCAGCGTGGCCATCATGCTGTTCAGTTTCACCCTCATGCTCATGATGACCGTTTTTTTTATTTTGATGACTCAGCCAGATCCATACGCTGAGCAAAACGGTAAGGCCTATCAATACACCGGTCAAAACTGGTTGAGAGATTTTTCCAGAGGGATGTTTATTCATTTTATTCTCCCTGACCATTGATAAGATTTTGCATTTCCGCAAAGGCATTTTTCATCAGTTGTGTGTATGCATTAGACTGACTAATATCCTCATAGCTTGTGCCCAGACTTAAGGCTTCAATACTGAGTCCGATTTTCCATGCCTGCTTTAGAATCTGCAGTTGAGAGACACGTAAATTTTGTAGCTGTAATGATGTTTGTTGCATATCCGTGATAGAAAATTTACCTGCCTGAAAGCCCTGAAGCGTTCTGGATTGAACCTTTTCAGAGAGCTGTATTTGAGTAGCAATGGCATCAAATTGTTGGCGCAAGCCTTTTAGCTCATTGAGCCGATTGGCAATATCGAGAATTTGTTGTTTCAACTCTCTTTGCTGTATTTGGTTCAAGAGTTGTTGCTGGCGCTCGGCCATGGGAATGGCATATTGTTGACGATTAAAAATATTTAAGGGAATTTCAACACCCAGTGCCACGGTGGTTTCATTGTCCTGTAGAGGTGCTTTGGTCTGTGTCATCCCCAGATTCAAGGTCGGTTGAGGACGGCTTTTAACTCTTAAAAGCTCAACCTGCTGATGAGATTGTTGCAAATTCAAGATATAAAGTTTTTCTAACCAACCTTGCTGGATATTTTTTTCAACGGCATGTCCAATTTCACTTGGCCATACTAAATTTTCTGGTTGAACCTTTAAGCTGACCTGGGTTTCACCCCATAAACTGGACAGTTGTCTTTGTGATGTTTGCCGCGTTAATAAAGCCTGCTGGGATTGTCTTTGAATGTCCAAATGCTCAATCTGAGCACGTTCATAATCCACTAAAGCGATACTGCCAGCCTGATAACGTTTTTTAGCACTGTCTACATTGGCTTGGCTTGCTTTTATCTGCTTTGCAAAAATAGCCTTTTCAGTTTCTGACAAAATATACTGTGCCCAAACATGCTTTACGATCAGTTCACCCTGAGCCTTCCAAAGCTGTTCTTTCAACTGAAGTTGCTGTTCTGAAAGTGTTGCTATTTTTTGATTAATCTTACGTTGGCCAAAAACATCGAGTAGCTGGCTAATACCGATACTCAGTTCTTGTTCCTGACTGGAATCAAATCCATTTTGTTCAATGGAGAATACTGGATTTTGCCATAGACGGCTGTTTTGAATATTTAATGTCGCAAGTTTCCGACGCTGAGTTTGTAGTTCGGATTGTGCTTGATATTGCTGCACCTTGGTTAATGCGTCTTGGAAATTTGTGACTGCATTCGTCGAAGCATTAACATTTGGTATAGCAAGCAGCAATAGCCCAGCAGCTATCCATTGACTGATAAAAGTCTTGTTTTGAAAAGACATAGATGTTTCCCACTAATTTAAAGATAAAAGTGGTGGGAATGTTTTAGGCTAACCCACCATTAGCGGGGAAAATTCGGGAGGCGGACTTTGTGAAATTAAGTCCGGTGATCTGTAGTCATTTCGCCAAAAGTACGTTGGTACAACAGCAAAGGAAAACAGTTTTTGCTTAAGCGGAACTTGGCGTTGTCCGAGAATCAAGTGATTCATTGATGGAAGATGATCTTGATGATCCTCAGCAAAGTCTAAAGCATGGTCTTTTTCTTCAGATATTTTATGACTATGTTTTTGGTTTTCACTCACACATAAAGAATTTGTATGATGCCCAAAATGATAGGCTTGAGTCACCATAATGGTTTCTTCATGGACACAAAAAGCGGCTGCCACATTCCAAAGGCTTTGGAACATGAATAATCCCACTAAGACTGTGATCCATGTTGATGCACGCATATGAAGATGAGCAAGTAATTTTATTGCATTATAAAGCTTGGGCTAGCTCTAAGGTCAATCGATTTTTTGATATATATATGCGATAGATAACCTCAACCTCCATATAAATCTTAAAATTCTTCCCACTGTAATTCATTTACCGTTTGCTCCTGCTTGGCAAACCACTGATCACGACGTCCAAATAAACGTGGTGCCGCGTGATTGACCTGATCGATCAAAGCCTGTAAATCAGCATTGATCAAACAGCCATTTCTAACCACAGTCTGTCCCGCTACCATCGTCATGACCACATCTTGGCCTTGAACTGCATGGACTAAATTGGTATGCAAATTAAATAATTTTCCATGATCAATCAACGGCGTCATCCGTGGTGTATCCAGTTTGATTGCAATCAGGTCAGCCTGCTTACCGACTTCTAATGAACCAATTTCATCTTGCATACCCAAGGCTTTTGCTCCTGTAATCGTAGCCATTTGGCAGACTGACCAGGCATCCAGGGCGGCCGCATCTAAATTCGAAAACTTGGCCAATAATGATGCCGTTTTCATTTCTTCAAATAGATCCAGGTTATTGTTTTCTTTTTCTCCATCAGTACCCAGACCCACCGCAACGCCTTGGCGTAGCATTTCAACGACAGGCGCTGCACCAGAGGCCAATTTCATGTTGGATACAGGGTTATGGGCGACACCCACCGCATGTCGCCTTAAAATCTGAATCTCATTTTCATCTGCCCAGACGCAATGCGCCAATAAGGTTTTGGGCAGATCAAGCAAGCCCAGTTTTTGCAGACTTTCAATCGGACGAACGCCTGAACGGCGCAGGTTTTCCTGTACATCAAATTGGCTTTCATTGCTGTGGGTATGAAAACCGGTTTGATAATCCTGACAAAGTTTTTCAATACGGCTTAATGCTGAAGCTTCAGCATAAAACAGGTGCTCTAAACCCACCCAAACCTGAATACGTCCATTCGCCTGCTGATGCCAACGGTTGATTAAAGCCTCATTACTTTTTAAGGTTTCAAAATAATTGTGATCCGGATGCTCTGCGACATAAGGCACAAGAACAGCACGAATTCCCAACGCTTGCGCAGCTTCAGCACTTCCGTCCATATAGCGCCACATATCGACAATGGTGGTGGTTCCCGACAAAAGTGCCTCGGCATAACACAAATAAGAGGCAATCTTCGCATCCTCTGGTGTCAACACCCGGTGCATCGGGTCAATATACTGCTGTAACCAATCCCAAACCGGTAATCCTTCTGCCGTGCCACGTAATAAACCGGAATGACAATGAGTATTGATCAAGCCCGGCATCAGGATCGTTTGTGGATAATCCTCAATGAGCACCTCTGGATAGCATTGGGTTAACTGTGCCAATGTACCAACTGCTTTTATTTGGTCTCCATCAATCAGTATCGCGCCATTTTTAATACATTCATTTTGCACATTCATGGTGAGGACATAGGAAGCTGTTAAAATTTTCATGATTTATACTCAAATCTATTCTATTTATGATGAATGGCTGCGGTTATGGCACGAAGGTTTTACCTAAAGAAGATGGCAAATTCATTTTGAGTACTTTTTTATTCCGCGAAATCATGACCAGTACCACAATGGTGGCTATATAGGGCAATGCGGCAAGCAGCTCGTTCGGAACCTTGATTCCAAGCGCCTGGGCGTGAAATTGTAAAATGGTTACGCCACCAAACAGGTAAGCGCCGAGCATTAAACGTGTGGGTTTCCACACCGCAAACACCACTAGTGCAATGGCAATCCAGCCGCGACCAGCCACCATATTTTCGATCCACATTGGTGTATAAACGGTTGATAAAAATGCCCCGCCAACCCCTGCCATCAAACCGCCAAAGAGTACTGCGCCATAACGAATCGCCAACACGTGATAACCCATGGCGTGCGCACTTTCCGGTGATTCTCCAACTGCTTTAAGCAATAAGCCTAAACGGGTTTTCGCCAAGACAAACCACACCAGAAAGAAGATCAAGATCGACAAATACACCACATAGTTTTGCTGGAACAAAATCGGACCCAATACTGGAATATCCGCTAATAGTGGAATATTAAAATTAGCCAGACCCGGTAAAGCCATACTGACGTAGTTCTGACCCAAAAATGCAGAGATACCGAGTCCAAAAATGGTTAAAGCCAAACCACACGCGGATTGATTGGTACTTAAAGACAAGGTAAAAAAGGCAAAAATCAGGGCCATCAGCATGCCTGCCAGACCACCCATCAATAAGGCACTTAACACACTGGCATCATATTGCGCAGCAAAGGCAAAACCTGCAATTGCACCGACCAGCATCATCCCTTCTACTCCAAGATTAATCACACCAGTCCGCTGTGTGACCAATTCCCCCAGACCTGCGAAAATCAGTGGTGTTGCTGCTGCAACAGTACCTGCAAGAATTGCAGTTATTTCTAAAGCCATATCATGCTTCCTTTTGCTGTAGACAACATTGGGTTAAAGGGTAGTTGCTGTGGGCTGAGGGACCGGTGACGCCATTTTTTTGCTAAACCGGTAACGGTTTTCAATTAATGCATCGGAAGCCAGCAGGAAAAATAACAGCAGACCCTGGAAGATACCGGTAATCGCGACCGGAAGCTGGAGCTGCATTTGTGCCATTTCACCGCCCAGATAAATCAGCGCCATAAAACAGCCTGACAGCACAATACCGATGGGGTTCAAACGCCCTAGATAAGCCACGATAATCGCTGCATAGCCATAGCCTGGGGACAGGTTCGGATTTAGCTGTCCAATAGGTCCAGCCACTTCACAGAGTCCGGCAATACCTGCCATCATTCCGGAAATCACCAGACTCATCCAGATAGCTTTGGAGGAAGAAAAACCTGCGTATTTGGCAGCTAAAGGTGCCTGACCGCTGACTTCCAGTTTATAGGCCGTCAGACTTTTGCGCATAAAAACCCAGAACAGGACCACTGCAAAAAGAGTGATAAAGATAGAGGCATTAATGCGGGTGCCTTCTACAATGAATGGCAGCGTAGCACTCTCATTAAAAACCACCGATTGAGGGAAGTTCATCCCTTCCGGATCACGCCAGGGACCATTGACCAGGTATAGCAACACACATACTGCGACATAATTCATCATCAGGGTGGTCAGGGTTTCTTCAGCATTAAAATGGGTTTTCAGTAAGGCAGGAATTGCGCCCCAGAGTGCCCCACCGAGTGCGCCCATGACGATCATTAGCGGGAGAATCCACCAGCCAATTTGGTCGTGAAATAAAATCGCAATACCACCGCCAAAAATTGCCCCGATCGTAAGCTGACCTTCAGCACCGATATTGAATAATTTCGCCCGAAATCCGACTGCCAGTCCCAAGGCAATCAGAATCAGAGGTCCGGCTTTCACTGCCAGTTCACTCCAGCCATAAGATGATGTCAGCGGTTCAATAAAGAAGATGTACAGGGCTTGCGCGGGATTAATCCCCAACATTAAAAACAGAATACTGCCGACAATCAGCATGGCCAGCAGTGCAATGAGCGGTGAAAGCCACTTCATGATTTGAGATGGATGTTCACGCGGTTCTAGTAAATGCATGTCGCTCTCCTCTCAACCTGTATATTTGTTTTTTTTGGCTATATTAAGCATGAGCTTGCTGCTCCTCTACTATGATCGCAGTGTCATGGACTGGAATACCTGACATCAAGACCCCCACATTTTCAGTATTGGTTTCATGGATAGGTATCGCTGGAGATAGTTCACCATTGGCCAACACACAGAGACGATCACTGATTTCAAACAGCTCTTCTAATTCTTCTGAAATCACCAAAATAGCAACACCTTGTCGAGAGAGGTCAATCAGGGTTTGCCGGATAAACATGGACGCACCTACATCAACACCCCAGGTCGGTTGAGCCACTATCAGGAATTTCGGGTTTTGCAAAATTTCCCGGCCCACAATAAATTTTTGTAAATTTCCACCGGACAAGGAACGTGCTTCTGCCTCTGGGCCACTGGCTTTAACCCCGAATTTTTCAATACAGTGCTGGGCAAAAAGCTTACATTGTGAAAACTTGATTAATCCCCATTGCGTCAGATTCTGCCGAAATGCAGTCAGTAAGGCATTCTGGGACAGCGTCATGTTCGGGACTGCTCCTCGACCCAGACGTTCTTCAGGTACGAAGCCCAGACCCAAGTCACGCCGTTGTCCGGGACTGAATCGGGAAATATCGATTTGATCCAGAACCATCCGGCCATGTTTCAGGCTGTTTTCTCCCGACAATAAAGACAGCAATTCTGCTTGCCCGTTGCCAGAAATCCCGGCGATTCCTACAATTTCACCGGCACAAATATTTAAATTGATATTTTTCAGCGATACACCAAAAGGATCATCGGACTGGTAATTGAGATTCTCGACCTGAAATAGCACCTGTTTTTCACCTGTATATTCTGGGCGTACATAGGTCGGTAAATCACGGCCAATCATTAAGCGCGCTAAATCACTGGTGCTGTTGTCTTTGGGATTAACATTTCCGGTCACACGGCCATTACGCAAGATGGTCGCTTCATCACAGAGTTCTTTAATCTCATGTAATTTATGACTGATATATAAAATTGAAACGCCTTGGGAGGCCAATAAACGCAAGGTCTTAAACAGTTGCCGCACCGCTTGTGGTGTCAGTACCGAGGTGGGTTCATCTAAAATAATTAAAGCGGGATTTTGCAAAAGGCAGCGAATAATTTCGACACGTTGCCGCTCACCTACCGATAAAGAATGTACTTCGCGGCGTGGGTCAATGGGTAAACCATATTGCTCTGAAACTGCAATAATTTTTTGACTCAGGACTTTTAAATGAATTTTTTCATCCAGTCCCAGCGAAATATTCTCCGCCACGGTCAAAGTCTCAAACAAAGAAAAATGCTGATAGACCATGCCAATCCCGAGCTTTCTTGCCATCGACGGATTATCAATATGAACTTCTTTACCGTTCCAGAGCATTTGTCCCTGGTTGGCCTTGGTTGCCCCATAAATAATTTTCATCAGGGTGCTTTTGCCAGCACCATTTTCACCCAGAATGGCATGAATCTGTCCGGGTTGAACGGTTAAATGTATCTGGTCATTCGCTTTCAATGAATTGTAACTTTTACAGATATTGATGAGCTGTAAACGCGGTACACCTGAAGAAGCCATGTTCCTCTTTTGTATATGAGCAGATCTATCGTGTTGAGAGGTCATCATCAGTGCCCTATTCAATGCTGTAGTAATGCAGCATCCATCGATGGTTGTCAGGCATGCAAATGGATGCAGAAAAGTACATCAAAGTATTTAAAGTTTTTTGAATTGCAAAATGACAAAGCTTTATTTAGGTAATGAGCCCTCTACGCCCTTCACGTAGTAATTCATTTTGCTTAGTGCTGCATCATCTAGGCGCTTGCCTTTTGCCAATACCAATGTGCCATCCTGTTTATGAAGCGGACCAGTAAATGGATGTACTGTGCCCTTTAAAAGGCCATCACGTACACTCAGCGCTTTTGCTTTAGAGGCTGCAGATACTGAAGGACCAAAGCTTTCGATATTTACTGCTTTTTGTTTTACGCCATACCACATGGCACTTGGTTTCCAGGTTTTATTGCTGACTTGCGTCATTACCGGAGTGTAGATTTTCTCCCAATGTAGAACGGATGCTGCAAGATGCGCTTTAGGACCAAATTTGCTCATATCAGAGTCCCAGCCAAAAGCAAAGACACCTTTTTGTTCAGCAGCCTGTACCACTGCCGGAGAATCGGTATTTTGCATCAGCACATCCGCGCCTTGAGCAATCAAGGCCAAGGCTGCATCACGTTCTTTCCCCGGGTTAAACCATGAATTCACCCAAATGACTTTGGTTTTAATCTTTGGATTTACACTTTGTGCGCCGAGGGTATAGGCATTGATATTACGGATGACTTCAGGAATCGGAAAAGACGCGACTACGCCCAATACATTATTTTTGGTTTTTTGACCGGCGACCACACCCAGCATATAAGCACCTTCATAGGTACGGACATCGTAGACCCCTAAATTTTTGCCCTGCTTATAACCGGTTGCATGCATGAATACAGTATTTGGAAATTGCTTGGATACTTTCTCCATCGCATTCATATAACCAAATGAAGTCGCAAAAATGACTTTATTGCCTTGCTGTGCCAGGTTACGGATCACACGTTCGGCATCTGCTGTTTCAGGGACATTTTCGATATAAGAGGTTTTATATTTTCCAGTTAGTGTTTTTTCAGCCTTGATGCGACCCTGGTCATGAGAATAAGTCCAGCCATGGTCGCTGGTTGGGCCAATATAAACAAATGCGGCTTTATCTTGGGCCTGGACATTGGCGACAGCGGCCATGCTCATCACACCACTTGCCATTAATACCCCTACCAATTTTTTCAATCCGGTTTTCAAGCTATTTTTTTCTTTCATTCTATTCTGCTCTTGGTTGTTCTGTGTCATGCAACACATGCTTTAAAATGACTTCACTCAAATGTGCCCAGTCTGTTCAATATATAATTAGCAATAAGCATTCCAGTTTTATCAAAAATAATAAAAAGAGGGTTTTAAAATAAGATATTTTTGTTTTTTATATTTAATAAAAGCGTACTGTTATTAAATTTATAAATACTAATTTTATAATTGATCCTAAAATTTAATTTTATAAAAGGATTTTTTTATTTTTGCTTACAAGTAGTGCGATAAAATAAAATGCCTTAAATTTGCGCATTCCTTTTTTTAATTCAAGCTTCATATTTTTCATGAGCAAAGATAAATCTAAATGATAGAACCATGTATTGAGCTTCATTGAGGGATTGGAATTTTTTTATATAAGTTATTAATATTAAAAATTTAATATTTTTTAATAATTCGATTTAGCTTGTAATGCACTGAAAGGTTGATGTTTTACAGATATTGTTCTTTTCTCTCCTCATTGAAGGAGGTTGGAAATCGCCAATCGAAGCTTGCCTAGATTGATTTATTTTAATTTCCAAATTTTGAAAATCTTAATCAATTTTAATTAAAGAATAAGGAGATATAAATAATATTTTGATCATTCAAAAATAATATAAATAAAAACCACTATATTAGAATATAGGGTTTCTATTCAAAATTTAATCTAAATTTTAAAATTTTAAGATATATTAGACAACATAACGTTTACTTAATCCCCACTCGGCTAAGATTCGACGATAGGTGGTTGAAGAACGATCCGCTTCAAAGTGTGCTTCCATAGAAATATCGAGCGGTAATTCTTCAGGTTTCTGGCTTTCCACCATGTCCTGATCTTCGGCAAAAATTTGTGCATTGAAGTCATATACCGCCTGTAAATCTCCTGTGGTATCGAAGTTGCGTGTCAGTGGCACAAATAAACGGGTTTTATTGTGTGAGATCGGACAACAGGCATTGAGAATTTTTAATTGTCCTTGTTCTGGGAAATGTACGGTAAGCACTGCAGAAAACGGTGGATAGACATCAAATACACGTTTCCACAAAAAGCCTTCCGGTGCCAAATCTTGCATACCATGTGGGTAGTTGCTGACACTGCTGACATATTCGGTATGCAGGCCGTAATCTGTACGTTCTGTCGTGTATTTGGGTACAACCTGATTTTCAGGATCTGCGAAAGAGCCCTGATGAACCCAGGCAAAATGTGCAACATCAATAAAGCCTTCCAGTTGACGGCCACTCGAACCGGCAATATCCACAAACGGCGGTAAAATTGCCTGATGATCTGGCATCTCCCAGGTATCTAAAACAGGAAAATTGGCTTTTGCTTCGTCACGGCCAAAAATACTGGTCCAGATCAAGCCATATTTTTGCACTACAGGAAATTTGGTCAGAGAAAAACGCTCAGAAATGTTGGTCAGCTCGGGTTGTGCAGGAATTTTGATACATTTACCCTGGCCATTGTAGTGTAGACCATGATAAGGACAGATCAGGTTTTCACCCGAAACCCAGCCTTTGGTTAAAGGTACACCCCGGTGTGGACAGAGATCACGAACCAGATGAATATCACCACTTTCTGTTTTGTACAATGCCAGTTTGACATCAAGCAGGGTCACTTGTTGCGGTTGGATAGAAACGTCCTGAATTCGTGCAACCGGATACCAGTGACGAGCCAGAATATCCCAGTCCTGATCATCAAACTGGCTATAGCAGGGTTTGTTGAATAAATTAATGACTGGAATTGCGTTCATATCAAACCTATATTCTTACTGTGGATGGTCTCTTTTTACAGGCCTTGAACATTGCAGAACTGTGCAATTTTGGCTTTGCTTATGATTGAAATTACTTAATTTATTGTCATTCTGTCTATTAGAATGATTCGTACTATTCATTCTTAAAATTAGAACACATCAACCATGTACAAATGTACTTGCCGATTAAAGCAGCCTTCTTTGGCATAAAACTCGCATAAACACGGTTATCTCAAATATTGATATAAATAAACGGTGGTTCTTCGCTTGACTAAATTAATGAATACGCCTTTTTCCCGATTTTCAGAATATTTTATCGCGGTGGCGAAAACGGGAAGTTTACGCAAGGCCGCAGATCAATTATTCATTTCCGTGTCTGCAGTACATCGGCAAATTGCCTTGGCTGAAGAAGAACTGGGAATTGTGTTATTTGAGCGCTTGCCCAATGGTTTAAAACTGACACTGGCGGGCGAATTGCTCTATGCCGATGTTATAAAATGGCAAAAAGAATTCCAGCAAACCCGGATTCGCTTTGATGAAATTCAGGGGCTTACGCGTGGGACCATCGAATTTGGTTTAATTTCTGCCTTAAATGATGGTTTTGTCATGCAGTCCGTGCAATATATGTATGAACATTATCCCTGGATTAATTTTAATATCGGGGTCGCAGACAGTGAAATTGTAGCCAAAAAAGTGATTGAGGCAGAACTGGATTTTGGCCTGATCCTGAATCCAAAATCCCATCAACATATTGAAGTCCTCCATTTTCTGGAGCTGCCTTTAGGTTTTGTAATGGGTAAATCACATCCTCTTGCTCAAGCAGAAAAGATTTATTTTTCAGATACCTTGAACGACAACCATTTTATTCCGGCCGACCCCCTGATTATTCATGATTATGTACAGGCATTATATAAACATCATCAATTTATACCTGCACGTAAAACGGAATCGAATGATATCCACCTGATGAATACTCTTATTCAGGCGAATTCCGGGATTGGAATTTTTAGTTATCTCGATGTTTTACCCTATGTAGAGCGAGATGAAGTGGTCTTTAAACCTATCTCTGAAAAAGGGCTGCATCCGCTGACCATTGCCCTCTGTGTGGCGCCAAAACGCCAGATTTCACGTGTTTCCCAGTTGATGATCAAGCATATTATTGAACAAATGGAAGCCTTAAAAAGCAAGGTGCAGCAACTGTAGTATTTTCATACTTAAATAACAAAAACCGCGATGGTTAAAATCGCGGTTTCTAGATATGTGATGCCATTAATGAGGCTTAATCCAATGGATTACCCACAATATTGCTAATAATGCCTTTCATAATATGTGGGCCTTGCTCTTTACGCAGGTCTGCATACCAGTCTTTGGTAATTTGCTCATCTTTCATATGCGTGACATCACAACGCTTACGTGCACGTAGCAGCAATTCATTGGCGCGTTCATTGCGTTTATTCTGATAACGTTTCAGGGCATCTTCCAGACCTAGCGTATTAATTTGTAAGGCACGTGCCAGATAGACCGCATCTTCCATTGCCTGGCAACCTCCCTGCCCGATATCCGGTGTGGTGCTATGTGCCGCATCCCCTAAAATTACCACACGGCCCTTATAAAACTGGGTAAAAGGCTCAATATCATGGATTTCGACACGATTGGTTTTCTGCTCATCAATACTCTCAATCAGGTATTGAACCTGTGGGCACCAGCCAGAGAAATATTGCTTTAATAGGGTCTTATATTCCGAACGCTGATTTTCCAGACCTGCGGGCAATGGCACATCAAAGAAGAAATAAAAGCGATGCTCTGCCACAGGCATCAGTGAAGCACGTTTGCCTTCACCGACAAACGTGGTCCACTGCTGTGCAGGCGCTAAATCTTCAGAGATCTCAACCAGTCCGTTCCAGTTCACATAACCGGCATAACGACGCTCAACCTGTTTGCCCAAGACATACTGACGCGTTATGGAATGGGTACCATCTGCGCCAATCAATAATGCTGCAGAAGCAGTGCTGCCATCCTGAAAACCGATTTCGACGTGTTGCCCCTTATCCTCAATAGACACCATTTTTTTACCGAGCTGAATATCCTGCCGGCCAAACTCATCCATTAACATATTTTGTAATTCAGCACGCGATACCGGATATGGACGTTGACCGACTTCTTCAATTAACGGCGCCAGACTAAACTGCGTCATGACCTCACCATTCAAACCATCGATATAGGCTAAGTCATTCATCTGGCCACCTAACTTTGCAACCTGCTCAGTTAAGCCTAAATAATTCAAACATTTCACCCCGTTTGACCACAAGGAAATTGCAGCACCGACAGGTAAAATCTGTTCTGCCTGCTCATAGATAGTGACTTGATGTCCGAACTTTTTTAGTGCAATTCCTGTGGTTAATCCGCCCATGCCTGCCCCAATAATTGCAATTTCCATCTATTTCTCCTGGCTGTTTCATCTTCATTGCCAGCTAAAATGCTAAAAACGTGCCATCCTTGAAAAAAAATGCACTAAAAAAATTGCGAAAGTTGGCATACGCTGTGCTTTTAAATTCCTTCAATGTCCTATTTTTATAAATACAGAATCAAATCTGGGTTTATAAAAGTGCATATTCATGTGACGTATAACAATGATGATGGAAATTTAAGATGGCGACCTTATTAGCTCCAATTTTTGATCTGCCTGCTCCAGTACAGCAGTTAACTAACCTTGCAGATGCGCGAATTGGCGCAGAAATTCTTGAATGTTCAGATGAGTTTTTTGCTGAAGCGAAACGCATGTTGCAGTTTGAGGCACCCGTCTTTATCGAAGACAAGTTTGATGAGCATGGTAAATGGATGGATGGCTGGGAAACCCGTCGCAAGCGCCACGCGGGCTATGATTGGGCCATCATTAAACTTGCTGTTACAGGTCAAATCCAGGCACTGGATATTGATACGACTTTTTTTAGCGGCAATTATCCGGCCTCTGCTGCTGTACAAGCATGTTATGCGCCAGATGGAAATCTTGATCAGGCAGAATGGATCAGCATTCTGGAAAATAATGTCCTGGGACCCAGCCAACATCATATTTTTCAGATTTCAGCAAAGCAGATATTTACCCATGTCCGTTTGAATATTTATCCTGACGGTGGGATTGCACGTTTTAAGGTCTATGGTCAGGTAAAAATCGATCTGCAAGATTATGATCAAGTGCTGGATGTCTTGGCACTCGAACATGGTGGCCGTGTCGTTGCCTATAGCGATGCGCATTTTGGACATCCACGCAATCTGATTAATCCGGGGCGTGGCATTAATATGGGCGATGGTTGGGAAACCAAACGTCGCCGCGCGCCAGGATTTGACTGGTGCATTTTGGCCTTAGGTGCCAGTGCCCGAATCGAGAAAATTGAAATTGATACCGCCCATTTTAAAGGTAATTTCCCTGCCGAGGTTTCTATTCAAGCCATCTATGTTAAGGATGCAACCGATGAGCAACTCATTCCACAAAGCATGTTCTGGCCTTTTTTGTTAGAAGCCCAGCCCATGCAAATGGATTATATTCATCATTACATCAATGAAATTTTACAGCACGAAAAAATTTCCCATATTCGTGTCAACATGATTCCGGACGGTGGCATCAGCCGGATTCGGCTCTGGGGAAAATTGGCTTGAGTGATGAATGATATGTCTATGCAAAGTATAAAAATACAGCCTTTAAGCACGGAAAACTTTCTGCCTTTTGGAGAAGTCATTGCCTGTCAGGGTAATCATTATTTTCATATCAATGAGCAGCAGACTGAGCGTTATCATGCCTTGGCTGAAGTAGAAAGTGACACCAAGGTCGGAATGAGTATTTTTAGAAATACGCAAGCCACGGCAATTCCCCTTCATATCTCGATGCTGGAAAGACATCCTCTGGGTTCACAGGCTTTTATTCCAATGCACGGCCAGCAATTTTTAATCGTTGTAGCACCTGAACTTGATCATACACAGCCCGATCTCAGTCAGATTCAGGTATTTATCAGTGATGGTTCGCAAGGCGTGAATTATCATGCCGGAACCTGGCATCATCCTTTATTGACGCTTGAAGCCCCTAGTGAGTTTGTGGTGGTGGATCGTATAGGTAGCGGATCAAACTGTGATGTTTATACTTTTCCTGAAAAAATCCAGATAACCTTTTAAATGGATTAAAAAAGCCCTTATTATCAGGGCTTTTACTTATTTTTTCATCACTTTGCCTAGAAGTGATATTTCACCAAAGCACTGACATTATTTTCATCAGCATTCGGGATTCCGAATTTATTGTTCCAGACAGAATGTTCAACCCCCAGATACAGGTTAGTTTCTGGCGAAATGTGTTTGCCAACATTCCATTTCCATTGTGTCGTCCAGTTCATTTCGCTTTTATGATCATCTTCTGCTGTTGACCAATCTAGGAAGCCATCCACCAGGAATTCTTCAGTACCCAGTTTGAATGGCACGGCATAGGTGAGTGTCAACTGGTAATCATCATCAATACTCTCATTATTAGCTCGATAAAGATGAATACCGGCGTAACGGAAATATGGAATATCCAGATCGAAACCTACCCCATACAGGAAATTATCAAAACCCTCTCCACCTTCCCAGGTTGTTGCAATCAATACGTCTTTAACCGGACCAAAGGCAAGCTTCTGGCCTGATACTTCACCCAAACTTAATCGTGGTGAAAACTCAAAATAACTGGATTTAACATCATCTGCACCACGCATGCGGTCAATGAAGAAAAATACATCTGCATATTTTACTTTTGCCACATACTCAAAGGTGGCAGTCGCCTGTTTTTCATCGACCACCTCATAGTTTTCCCCATAAAGTCCGGTGACACTGAAGTCTTGCCAGACCGGTTTTGCCTGTGCGGATGCCGCACCTAATACAAGTAATGTTGCAGCAGTAAGTTGAGTGAATTTCATAAATAAGGGTCCCCAGTGGAATGAAAAAATCACGTTCTGAATTAAGCAAGAACAAAGCCAACTTTTTTAATTTTTGATAAAAAAACAGCCCATTTTCCGGGCTGCTTTTATTCTGGTTTAAATTTTCTAATGTGGAAGCTTTGCCACGACTTCGGCGGTTGCCGTACTTTTATTTTTAAATAAGTTTAGATGATTGAACAAAAGGTTGAGTAAAATGGCCATTAAGCAGGTTGAACTAATCCCCGAATGAAATAAGGTTTGCACCCATTTTGGAAAGTTGGCATAAAAGGAATGATCAATAATTGGAATCATGCCTGCTGCAATGGCAGTCGCAACAATGATGAGATTTTTTTGCTCGTTATAATCAATTTTAGCCAAGGTACGAATTCCGCTCGCAGCAACAGTTCCAAAAAGCACCAGACCCGCACCGCCCAATACAGGTACAGGAATGGCAGCAATTAAACGTCCCATAATTGGCAGTAAACCCAGTACGACTAAAATCATGCCACCCGCAGCGACCACAAAACGGCTTTTAATTCCGGTAATCGCCACCAAGCCAACATTTTGCGCAAAAGCACTTTGCATGAAGGAACCAAAAACCGGTGCCACCGCACTCGATAACATATCGGCACGCAAGCCATTCGAGATACGATCCGCATCCACTTGGGTACCTACAATCTCACCCACTGCAATGATATCTGCTGTGGTTTCGGTCATAATCACGAGAGTAACGATGAGCATGGAAATAATGGCAGTGAGCTCAAAAGTCGGTAGTCCAAAGGCGAAGAAGCTGGGTACCTGAATCCATGTTCCATTCGCAACTTTAGAGAAATCACCAAAACCAAATAAATAGGCCAGTACTGAACCAAAAACAATTGCCAGAAGAATGGACAAACGACGAATCGCGGCATGTCGGCTCAGATTCAGGCAAATCACTAAAGCCAATGTCATCAGTGCCAGACCAATATTTTCGACACTTCCCCATTCTGGTGCCTTGGGATTGCCGCCCATCATCCAGCGGACTGCTACAGGTAATAAAGACAAACCAATGATAGTAATGACGCAACCGGTCACTACAGGAGGAAAGAAACGGATAATTTTGGAAAAATAAGGTGCCAGAAAAAAACCGATCAATGAGGCGACAATGACTGCACCGTAGACGGCTTGCAAACCACCGCCTGTAGTCACAATCGCCACCATCGTCGCAACCCCGGCAAAAGAAACTCCCTGCACCAAAGGTAATTTCGCGCCGATATATTTCACCCCAACTGTTTGCAAAATTGTAGCTAAACCACCCACAAATAGCGCCGCTGCAATCAATAATCCAATTTGATAGGCTTCTAGGCCGGCTGCCGTTCCCACGATTAAAGGTGGTGCAATAATTCCACCATACATGGTCAGTACGTGTTGCAAACCATAAGCTGCACTTTTTCCCGCACCTAAATATTCATGTTCAGGTGATATTGTTTTACTTTGTTCTGTCATTTTTCTCACCCTCAAAGTCTAAATATAAAATCAGCTTCCGCGATATGTGGAGTACGCGAATGGGCTGATCAGTAAAGGAATATGAAAATGCTGTGATGCATCTTTTATATAAAAATGAATGACTGCTTTAGGAAAAAAAGTTTCTAAACCCAAATTTTCAAAATAGGCAGATGTAAAAAACTCAAGACTATAGATACCTGTTTTTAAATCGACCATGCCAAAATCACTGACGCGGCCGTCTGTATTGGTTTTTGCTTCCCTGATCAGGCGACCGTCTTCTGAAAAAAGTCGAACGACCACATCTGTTGCAGGTTTTCCCAGATGCGTATCCAGAATATGTGTGCTAATCATGCATGAAGCTCCTGAGCCAGTCGTGACAAGGCAATTTCTGCCAGTTGTTGATGCACAATACATTTCTCAATCTCTGGATCATTCTGCAAGCGAGATGTCAGGGCGTGAAGAACGGCTTCACTACTCAATCCAGCAGCTTTGATCAGAAAGATAAACCCATATTTTTTTTCATAGGCAAGATTGCCTTTAAGCAGTGCAAGCCGGGTATCGTCATCTGCGGCAATGCCGGATTGTTCACGGTTAGAAAAGCTCTTTTCGATTTCACTCAATTCAGCTTGTGCTTTTTTCTCGCCTATACGGGGATGATTATCCAGCGCAGCTTTAATCTCATCCCAGCGCCAGGTCGCCGCCTGTTGATTCGCTGCAGTCAAAACCTCTTCAATCGAGGCATAAGGACGCTTTGCGACAAGCTCGGTCGACCAGCTGGGTATTTGCACGCAGTGCTTTAAAAAGATCATCGCATCTTCTGTTGATGCTTGATTAAATTCAAAGAGTTGCACTATTCAATCGCCTGATTATATTGCTTGGTTATTAGCTGGTTTTGCAATAACAGTGCCAAATCTGAGTTTTCATGATTTTCATAAAGTGCATGACTCAAAAAAGAGCATTTAAACTGATATTTTCAAACATATTTTATGATTATGGCGCATGATGGTTATACCAGTGCTCGGCAATATCCCCACGGCGGCAAATCCAGACCTTGTCAAGATTTTGAATGTAGTCGAGGAACTTTTGTAGTGCTTTAAAACGTCCCGGCCGTCCTAAAATACGGCAGTGCATGCCAATCGACAGCATTTTTGGCGCAGTTTCACCTTCGGCATAGAGCACATCAAAAGCATCTTTGAGATATTGATAAAACTGTTCCCCGCTATTAAAACCGCCCGGTGAACTGAATTTCATGTCATTGCTATCCAGGCTATAAGGAATAATCAAATGCGGACGTGTTTCCCCTGCCTGATTGGTCAAGGTGCTCCAAAATGGCAAGTCATCCCCATAGTAATCAGCGTCATATTTGATTTGAGGAAATTCAGCCAGAAGTTGACGGGTATTCGGACTGTCCCGACCGGTATACCACCCAATAGGTGCTGTACCAAACAGGCTTTCCAAGACACTGATTGCCTGATCCATATACTGACGTTCGAGTTGAATCGGCATGTCCTGATAATGTAGCCAGCGCTGCCCATGTGAAACGACATCATAATGAGCTGCTTTAATCGCCTCGACTACATAAGGATTACGTATTAAGGCCATGCCGACTCCAAAGATGGTCATCGGCAAACCACGTTTCTGGAATTCCTGATGAATCCGCCAGAAGCCTGCACGTGAACCATATTCGTACATCGAATCCATCGACATATGTTTATCTGGAAAGCTGGCAGCACCAATAATTTCAGATAAAAACTGTTCTGACCCCGTATCACCATGTTCAATGTGGTTTTCACCACCTTCTTCATAATTCAGTACAAACTGTACCGCGACACGCGCGCCGTTTGGCCATTGCACTTTTGGTGGTTCGCCATGATAACCAATCAGATCACGCGAATAAGGTGCACTGCGAATGCTGTCAATAAGTTCTTGTCCGCATAAGTAGCTAGTCGTCACATCAATTCCTTGTGGATTCTGAGTAAATGATCAATGGTCTATACGCGTGATAAGCAATTTATGCGCCAAAGTAGAGCATTGAAAGTGAGAGCACGCTTTTTAAAAAAATATTTTCAGCGAGATTTAAGCTTAGAAATATCCCATCTCAATATTTGCGTGGTTGAATATAAAAAACTGGAATAGAGGCGTATGTTCATTTTTAATCGCCTGTCAGTGTTCTGATTTACACAATCCTATGTCCTGTTAATTGAAATTTCATAGAACACCTTGCTGTTTTATAGTCCAGCTAAAGGTCACTACACAGAATCCATCATGAATACAAATATCGCCACTTTTAGTCCCGACTTACCAGTCCATATGACATTCGAGGAACATGACTGGCACCTCTTGGCTCAGTACTGGTATCCGATTGCACTTGCGTGCGATGTTACAGACCAGCCAACAAGTAGCATGCTGCTGGATATGCCGCTGGTGATTTATAAAATGAATGATGAACTGGTGGTAGCGAAAGATGCATGTCCGCATCGCGGTGTACCTTTAAGCTTGGGGAAAAATGACGGCCAAGGCGTGGTGTGTCGTTATCACGGTTTACGCTTTGGCAGTACAGGTAAATGCAACCGTATTCCTGCCCATCCTCAGCATAAAATATCGGAGCGTTTCCATCTGAAAACTTATGCTGCGGTAGAAAAGTATGGTCTGATCTGGTGTTCGTTAAGCGCTGAAAAGGATGCAGAACCTCATATTCCTCATATTCCTCATATGCCTTTTTGGGATGATGCTGAGTATCAGCAACTGGTCTGTCCTCAGATAGACATTCAATGTTTTGCAGGAAGACAGCTCGAAGGTTTTATTGATGTGGCACATTTTGCCTGGGTGCATCCAGATACTTTTGGCGATCCGGACGATGTAGAAGTTCCTGAGTATAGTACGACAGAAACGGAGTTCGGTTTTAACGCAGATTACATCAGCAGTGTAGGACGTTATCCGATTGGAACCGAACAACGTGGCCAGGAAGATTTTAAATGGTTACGTCATTTCGAAGTCAGCCTACCCTTTACTGCAACACTTACGATTCATTTTCCGAATGATGCCAAGCAGGTCATCATGAATGCGGCTTCACCGATGACTGCACGTTCAACACGACTTTTTGCACCTATTTGCCGCAATTATGATAAAGATTTGCCGATTGAAGATGCCTATGCATTCAATATGAAAATCTTTGAAGAAGATCGTGTCATTGTGGAAAACCAGAAACCTGAATATTTACCTTTGGAATTATCTTTAGAAGCGCATTTTCCGGCAGATCGGAGTTCAAGCATGTATCGAAAACTGTTACGTAAACAGGGATTCAGCCCTTTATTTGCGATGTAGAAACTTAAGCACAAGAGAAGCGACTTGAGACAGGTTTTTCAATATGTCTCTTTTTCTCTATAACCCCCTATAATACTTTTCCGGGATGGGCCTGTGTTATAAGTATCTTATCTGACTTTAGCGGATTGAATTGTTTCCGAGCATAATATGTGTTCAGAACTAAAAACTATGAGCGTTGCTGGCTGAACATACAGCAACTTCATCTCCACTCAATCCTTGTTCGGTGAGCCAGTAATTGCTATATCAATACGGCCACGTTCACTTCACTCTTGTGAGCGAGACCAATTTCACCATCATTTTTGGATTAAGTCGTTCCGATTCGTATGTATAAAAAGATATTGCAAAAAAATGAGGATATTTTCCCTCCCTCATCAGCGCTTTGGTTTAATTTCTAAAAATGCGGATTTAAAATAAAAGTATTGCTTTAATTGCATCTTATAGTATATAGAATAATGTAAATTACGAAATAAAAACCAAGAAACTCAAGTCGTGATTTATTAAATATAAAAAATTAATTTAATAATAATTATAATGATAAGACATTTGTTTGTTTTATAATTAATATTATTTATTAATTAAAATGTTGAATAAAAATTCCGATTTATTTTTAGATACGAATGTTTTGTAGGTCATCATCTTTTTTTAAAAATAAATAAATAAATGTGAGTGCATTGGAAATAATTTTTTTATATAAAATTTAGATCTATATTTAATCAAATTATTGATAATAATAAAAAATTATTTTTTAAGATTTTAATAAATATTTATTTAAGATTAAAGCTATTGATTTAAATGAATAAAATTAACAAAATTTTTTTAAATAAATTTTTAAATTCAATAGGGAATTTAATAAATCTTATTTAATAAGATTTATTACAAAATTATGTTTTATTAAACATTAAAATTATTGAGTATAAATATTATTACCCTATATTAATTAAAGGCAATCTAATATTTTTAGATGTTGCTTTCTATCTGTATTTATTAAATCTATGAATATCAGTATAAAAATACTGGTTCTAATATTTTTTTGGAGAACTTTTGATGAGCAATTCAAATCTTTCACCCCTATTACGCAGAAGCATGGGTTTTGATCGTTTCAATGATTTATTCGACTATGCCCTGCAAACAGTTACGCCTAATTATCCCTATTATAATGTTGAAAAGGTAGGAGAAAATGATTATCGCATTTCTGTTGCTACGGCAGGATTCAATGAAGATCAGCTTCAAATTAATGTAGAAAATCAATTATTGATTATAACTGGGAATGTTGAAGAAGAAAGCTCAGAATCTACGGTTGAATTTTTACATAAAGGAATCTCTAAGCGGTCATTCAAACTATCGCTGCGTTTAGATGATAATATGGAAGTACAACAGGCCAATTATGAAAATGGTTTACTAACCATAGACTTGAAACGCAACATTGATGAAGAAAATATGTCACGTCAAATTCCAATTGGGCGTAAGTCTAATGAACAAAAGATGTTAGATGACTCTAAAGCAGACTCTAACTCGGAATCTCAATCACAGTCTAAAGCGGAATAACTTAAAATTTTCGGTTCCTGGTATAGCCTCGGACTCATCTGTCAAGAAAAGCATAACTCTCTAATTCTTTATTTTAATTCTTTTTATGTTCAAGAATTAGAGAGTTAAATCTTCCCTACCTCTGATTTTTTATAATTATTTATTGTTATTATGAGACTGATTAGATCACTTTTTAACAAGATAATCACCCCTAAATTTCATAAATCCGATCACTGACTTATAAGAAAGTGTGATTAATATCACTCAATTGATCACAGCAACAAATCGTTCAATTTGGCTGTCAATTCTTAAACTCTAGCTCTCACTGGTCTAGACTTCATGGCACATTGATTTATTCAGATTTACGGAGTCCGCACGTAACGCTGTTTTGAACAGGCTCGTCCGGGGGCTTTATGCTAGCTGTTTATTGCCAATTTTTTTACTCATAATTTATTTAAGCTAAAAAAAAGCAGGTGCCTAAAAGAATTGGCGACCTGCTACTCTAGGGGAACTATATCAACACGACATCTCACTTCATTCTTAATATAAAAGTCCAAGCTTAAAAATCGCTTAATTTCGCGCAAAAAAATGTAAACACCATGTATAAAAATTCTATAAGGCCTTGGATTTTTTAAGAGAGTTTTAAGCTTGGAAATTTATGCTTTACTTCATCTCTGATTGACCGAATCTGTTCTATGTCCTCCTACCGATCACCTTATAAAGGTACCTCGGGAATCCTGCGTATTTTGAATGCAGCACGTTATTCCCTTGCTGGTTTTAAAACAGCCTTTCAAAATGAGGCCGCCTTTCGGCAAATCCTGCTCATCAACCTTATTTTGATTCCATTAAGCTTTTGGATTTCGGTTAGTCCAGCTGAGCAAGCACTCATGGTGGCTGTTTGTCTATTGGCACTGATCATTGAACTGATTAACTCAGCCATAGAAGCTGTGGTAGACCGTATTTCCATGGAACGGCATGAGCTGTCTAAAAATGCCAAGGACATGGGCAGTGCTGCCCAGTTTGTAGCACTCAGTCTAATTACAGTGACTTGGGGCATCATTTTGGCTGGTCATTCGATTTGACCACTGCGCCTGCTACTGCCTGAAATGGACCATTAAAAATGATCACTGACCGTTCCCGGTTTTTATTGACCCAAACCTTACTTTTGATATTCAGTTTTTTGGTTCTTTTGAACTTCTTTGATATTGGAGGAGTGCTTGATTTACAGCTTATCTATCCCTTTATCGATGATCAGGGGCACTTCCCCCTTCGACAACACTGGGCATTGGCAGAACTTAATCACCGTTATGTTAAAGACATGCTAATTCTGGTATATATCCTATTATTTCTGGGCTGGCAGGTATCACTAAAATGGCAGAACTGGCATACACGCCGCTGGGAATTTGGCTATTTCTTTAGCATGGTGGCAGTGACCACAGCCTCGATCGGAATTTTAAAATCCCAGTCGGCCCATGCCTGTCCCTGGAATATGGTTATTCCCACTTATGATGGTATTTTATGGGATTTTAGTGCTACTGCTGGCCACTGTTTTCCTGGGGGGCATGCCTCTAGCGGTTTTGCCTTGGTGGCTGGCTATTTTGTTTATCGTATGTCTAATCCCAAGCGGGCTTATTTCTTTCTGATCGCTGCAGTAATTTTAGGATTAGCCATGGGCTGGGCACAAATGATGCGTGGAGCGCATTTCCTGAGTCATAACCTTTGGACTGGCTGGATTATCTGGTGCCTGAATGTTATCGGCTATGCGCTGTTTAGCCACAAATTAGAGATAGAAGAAACTGTTCTTTAGCATGTTAAATCAAACAGCCTCAACGCCAAAATAATCCGAAGCCTATCTCATTAGGCTTCGGCTAAAGGAAAATTGACCTGTACACAAAGGCCACCCAGATTGAGACTTCGGGAAAATTCGAGCGTTCCACCCAGGCGTTCGGTGGCTTTATCTACAATAGACAAACCCAAACCACTGCCAATTTCTGCATGATTATGTATCCGGTAGAAGCGTTGCCGAATCTGATTGAATTGAGCCGTATCAATCCCGGTTCCGCTATCTTCGATCTGTAAAACTGCCTGCTGGCCTTGCTGGAAAATCGATACGTTAATTACGCCATCCTTCGGACTATATTTAATCGCATTATCGATCAGGTTATAAATAATTGAATGCAAGGCCGAAGCTTGGCCTTGAATCAACAGTTCCTGCTGCTGCTCCACCCCTAAATCTATCTCTTTCTGCAGTGCCAACTGAATCAGTTCTTCGATACAAGTGACAGTCATCTGATTCAGTGACAGCAATTGAACCGGCTCACTTAAACCTTCGCTTACATCCTGTTTGGCGAGACTTAATAACTGGTTAACCAGATGCTGCATGCGCAAAATGCCTTGGCTCAAGTTATGGATAGACTTACTTTGCGGAAATTGCTGTAGCAAAATTTGTAGCTGTAAATTCAAGGCCGTGAGTGGCGTACGTAACTCATGTGCGGAGTCCGCCACAAATTGACGTTGTTCCTGTTGGGCCAGGGAAATTCGACCGAACAGGTGGTTCATTTCCTGAATGGTCGGTTCCAGCTCCAGAGGATAATCTTTCATTGCAATCGGCTTTAAGTCTTGTGCCTTGCGGCTGGCCAATTCAGTTTTAAAATCATTAAGAGGCTGAAAATTTTTCCGGATCATCCAGCCTAAACCGAATAATGCAAAAGGTAAAAAAAGCACATAGGGAAGAAACATATTGGCTGCCAGTTCCAGCGCCAGTTCCTGCCGGACATTTTGCTGCTGGCTCACCTGAATCTGTAGTTGTTTACCAGGAATAATATAAGTTAACCAAGTTCCATACGGCATTTGATGCTTGTAGAAACCTGCTTTCCTGACCGGTGCAACCAGAACATTGTGCGGATGCAAGGAAGTGGCTGTATCTGTATAGGACCAGATATCTACAAATAAATCTTCTTCACCGTACTGTTTTGCCAGATCGATTTGACTCTGCAGGGGCTGCGGATGATTTTCTGCAATGCGCTCTGCCAGACTTTGCATCTGTTTATCCAGTACTTCATTAATTTCTTCGAGTGCAATCCGGTATGCTGCAAAGATCAGCACACAGCCTAATACCAGGCTAAATAATGAAATATAAATAACC
Source organism: Acinetobacter sp. SFD (assembly GCF_001647575.1). Lineage (NCBI taxonomy): Bacteria > Pseudomonadati > Pseudomonadota > Gammaproteobacteria > Moraxellales > Moraxellaceae > Acinetobacter > Acinetobacter sp. SFD. The sequence continues at coordinate 175,451 of NZ_LSZJ01000015.1, read as the reverse complement.
AGACGTTTTTGCAAGGAATAACGTTTTTGCATGGCGCTCATCCTAAGCGATACCCTAGCCCACGTATGGTGCGGATGAAGTCTTTTCCTAGCTTTGCCCGCAGATGATGAATATAGACCTCTACCGTATTACTGCTGACATCACTATCAAAATCATAAAGCTTGTCTTCTAAATCGTTTTTAGAAAAAATTTTGCTAGGATGCATGAGGAGTGCAGTGAGAATAGACCATTCTCGATTAGACAACTCGATCGGTTCACCATTAAAGCATGCGATGTGCTGTTCCAGGTCCAGTTCCAGCCCACTGTGTGATAATTTCTTATTTATATCTGTCACAGTATTTTTGAAGCCAGTACGTCGCATTAAGGCATGAATACGGGCCAGCAGTTCGTCAAACTCATAGGGTTTAATCAAGTAATCATCTGCTCCCTGATTCAGCCCATCTACCCGGTTTTGTAATTGATCCCGAGCCGAGATAATCAGTACCGGTAAATTTGGAAACTTCTGCCGGATATTCTTTAGCACCAGCATGCCATCCATCATCGGCAAGCCTAAATCGAGCAGGACAATATCATAGACCTGCTGCTGTAACTGTTTTAAACCCTCAATCCCATTATTGACCCAGTACACCTCAAACTGATGCAGTTTAAGCAATGTTTCAGTCGACTCGGCAATCATAAAGTCATCTTCAATAATCAGTATTTTATGCATTTCAAGCTCTGTTTTTTAATGATGATGAGCATTGTGCAAGCATATCATTTTTAGCTTCAATCACTTGCGTTTTTATATCCAGCATACTTAATAAGCTGGGGAAAAGATGGTCGTGACTGCGTGCCTGTCCGGTCTGTGTTTTTAAACAGCTTAGCTGCCGGGCATTGTACTGTTGCCAGGTATCGGAAAACCACATCAGCATTGGGATATGGGTTTGCTGAGTGGGCGCCATGCTATAAGGAGCACCATGCAGGTATAAACCATGCTCTCCGGTGGATTCTCCATGATCAGACAGGTACCAGAAACCGGTCTGATATTGAGTCTGCTGCTTTAAAGTTTCAATGATCTGGGCAAGAACATGGTCTGTATATACAATCGAATTATCATAGCTATTCTTTAATTCTTCTGTACTACAGCCCTGAATAGCATTGGTATTACAGGTCGGTTGAAATGGCTGATATGGCGCTTTGGAACGCTTGTAATATGCGGGGCCATGACTACCCATCTGATGCAGTACAATTAATTGTGGGGTCGGGTTGTTTTTATCCAGATGTGCCAGATAATCTTTCAGGCTATCCACTAGGATTTCATCAAAACATTCACCACCGGCATCACACCACTTCTGTTTCAGTTGTGCCGGAATCTGGTATTTTTGTACCCGGTCACAGGCACCTTTACAGCCCGAATTATTATCAATCCAGGTCACCTGATAACCGGCCCGCTGCGCAATATCCAGCAGACCTTCTCGGTGGCTGGCTAGCTGTTCATCATAGGTTTTACGTGACATGCCCGAAAACATACAAGGGACTGAAACGGCTGTTGCAGTTCCACAGGAGCTGACCTGATTGAAATTAATTACCGATAACTTGCTCAGTTCAGGATTGGTATTGCGCGCATAGCCATTTAAAGCGAAACTCTCAGCACGTGCAGTTTCTCCCACAACTAGCACCATCAATTTAGGATGATCCTGCATTTGGGCCTGCTGTAACAGATGTGCATCTTCGCCGAAAACCACCAAAGGTAAATTTGCTTTAGGTGCTTTCTTTTTATAATAAGACAAAGTAGACGCAATGCTGTTTTGTGGCGAAAGCATGCCTTTCAGATCGCGATGTTCTCGGAAGATCGCTGCATAATCGACATAAAAACAGTATAACAATCCCAGAATCAAGCCAGCTGAGAGCACACTGCTCAGGCTCTTATGTACTAGCTGATGTCCAAGCGATGCAGGCTTAATTTTCAGCATCCACACAACGCAGAGGGGAAAAATCACAAACACCAATGTCCAGATGACTAATCGCATTGACCAGAGATCTCGAACTTCACGGGCATCGGTTTGCAGCATATTCTGGATCTGGTCAGGCGTGATAACGACCCCTAGACTATTGACAAAATAAGCACTAAAACCACCTAAAATAATCAGGACACTGGCCAGTATTTTGGCATTCCATTTCCAGTTCAGCCACTGTAATATCAGATTGTAAAACGCAATAATGATCAGTGCCGTGGCAGCCAGTAACAGACCTGCTTTTAGATTGGTATAAGGCGTAAATTCATGGATTTTCTGATAGAAAGCAAAGTTTAGGATCAATCCCAACCAAATAGCCAGCAACACGTTAAAACCTAAAAGACTGATCGACTTTTTCGGTTGTTGACTAAAAAAAGAAGAATGGGAAAATAGCTTCAGCATAATCCATGGCTCAAAGACTTTAAGATGTTTCAGCTTATAATTTGAATCTTAAAAATGGCTTAAAGAGATGTATATAGACAATATATTTTTTGATTGCTTAATAGTCCGTCACTATTAATCTACCTGTTTTATATGCTTCAGGAATAAAAAGAGCATCCAATTATTTTTGGATGTCTTTTCAAACTATCCTATATACACGTAAGGATTACAAGTCAAACCTTGATAAGGTTGTTCGCACATAAGAGGATATAGAGCAGAAAACCAGAATTAATTTTCGACTAAAGTTTTTATATCGATCACAAAACGGTATTTCACATCACTCTTTAACATGCGTTCAAAAGCTTCATTGATATTGCGCATTTCAATCATTTCCACATCAGCAACAATATTATGCTCCCCACAGAAATCCAGTAACTCCTGAGTTTCCTTAATGCCACCAATTACTGAACCGGCAATTGATCTTCTTCCCATAATCAGTGGAACTGAATTTGCACTAATCTCTCCTAGATATCCCACCAGAACAATGGTTCCATCTAAGGTTAATGTTGGAATATATGACTCCAAGTCATGGTTGTAAGGTACCGTATCTATAATTAAATCAAACTGATTCGCGACGGAATTCATTTGAGCTTCATCTGTTGATAGCACTACCTGATGGGCACCTAATTTTTTTGCATCCCCCTCTTTATTGACTGAACGGGTAAATAAGGTCACATCTGCGCCCAAGGCATTGGCCAGCTTAATTGCCATATGTCCCAAACCACCTAAGCCCACAACCGCTACTTTACTGCCCTTGCCAATATTCCAGTGACGTAAAGGTGACCAGGTGGTAATGCCTGCACACAGAAGTGGAGGCACAGCTTTAGTATCCAGATTTTCAGGTACTTTCAATACAAAATCTTCACTACAAACAATTATTTGTGAGTAACCGCCATAAGTAGGCTGCTGGTCATAACGATCCAGGCTGCCATAGGTCTGAATATTTCCTTGTTCACAATACTGTTCTAATCCTGAATGACAGGCTGAACAGGTACGACATGAATCGACCATACAGCCAATTCCTACCAGATCACCCTCTTTATATTTTTTAGCTCCAGAACCCGTCGATATGATGCGTCCTACTATTTCATGACCTGGAACTATGGGATAAAAACTAAATCCCCAGTCATTTCTAACCTGATGTAAATCGGAATGACAGACACCACAATATTCAATTTTGATCACCACATCATCTTCACGTGGCGTTCGGCGTTCAAACTTAAAAGGTACTAAAGGGCTTTGTGATGAATGTGCGGCATATCCCAATACTTCGGTGTTCATATTTTTTTCTCGTATATTGTGGTCAGGATAAAATCTGATAAATAAATATTTATCCTGAAGTATTAATTTTGAATAGTCGCTAAAATTTCAATAAAAAATCAAGGACTGGTATTATTAAAATAGTATAAAAATCAAAAAGTTTATGTCTGATCTGATGGCTTTAAAATATAGACTGAATTTTCATTAAAAATGATCAATCAGTCCGTTTATCTTAAGCCTGAAAATAACATCTCAGCCAATCTTTATAAAATAAATCATTAAAATACTATAATAATTTTATATTTTAAAAATTAGTCAAGAGTTTGCTCTCCCCCACCATTTACAAACAATGTTTGCCCAGAAACCCAGGAAGACATTGGAGAAGCAAAAAATAATACTGCGTTTGCAATATCTTCAGCTTCACCCAGTCGTTGTAAAGGAGTATGAGCTAACATTTTTTTTTCAATTTCCGGCGTAAGTACTTTTGCTAATGCAGCAGTACGTACTGCTCCTGGCCCAACGGCATTAATTCTGACGATAGGCCCAAAATCATGGGCCAAGTTAGCGCCCATATGATTAAGGGCAGCTTTTGAAGAGGCATAGCCACTCATGGCTGGGCTTTTATTAATGGAACTCATTGAGGTAATATTGACGATTGAGCCATATCCGGCTTCATTCATATAAGGAACAACCAGTTGGCAAAGTCGCCAGGCTGCAAATACATTTAATTTGAAGTCTCTGATAAAGTCGTCAACTGTAATTTTTGAAGGTGATTCCCGGCCACCACCTCCACCGCCCGCATTATTTACTAATATATGGATAGCTCCAAAAGTATTTCGGGTGGTTTCTACGGCGTTTACGAGGTCATCATCTTCCAGAATATTACAGGCTACACACTGGACTTCACCTCCTGTTTTTTCATGGATTTCTTGAGCAGCCTGTTTAGCCTTCTCCTGATTTAAATCCGCAATCATGACTTTAGCTCCCGCCTGAGCAAGAGTAAGAGCACAGGCATGGCCAATCCCTGCCGCCCCTCCCGTAACCAAAGCCACTTTTCCTGTTAAATCTATTAGAGAGTTTTGCATGAGATACCTCGTATTAATACATTGTCATATAACTTTATGAGGTTAAGATTTTTCCCTATCATAAATTTTCAGCACTCTAAAAGTAATATATTTACTTTAGAATTTATTTTTAATTGTAATAGTAGGTGTAATTGTAATTTTTACTTATAAATATCAATTTTATTCATAAAAATAATATCAATTTAATACACGACTATTATTTATTTTTAAGATTATTATTCTTTAGGATTCTTCTATTTTAAAATATTCCATCTTATTAAAATAATTAGTATAACTTTCATTTAAATATCAAAGAAAATTGTTATGGAAAATGTATTTTATTCAGTCTGGTTTCAATAAAGACTTTTATTTTTGCACTTTTTATTATCTATGCAACGCATAAGAGATAAGCTACAGAGGATTGCCCAAAAGAAGTCGATCATGATTTGCTTGAAGTTGTACGGGCAATGGGCCGACATCAAATAAAACGTATCTCCTCTCATAATATTTATATATCTTTATTTAATGTAATTAAGTTATTAGACCAATGATAATCTGGATGAATAATTGATAAATCTCGAATACATTCTGTTATGAAATGTTGAATGCAATCTTATTTTTTCCAAAAGCCACTAATATATTTTGTTCTCATATGGCTAAAATCATTGGAATTGGAAAAGATATGAATCATTATCCTGAAAGCCCAGCTTCAAGTGAAAAACAAGACCATCAGCCGGGTGCACAAAATGAAATGAATCCTGCACCGGAAGTGATAAAACCGCAATATAAAGGCAGCGAAAAATTAAAAGGCAAGGTTGCCTTGATTACCGGTGGTGATAGCGGGATTGGCCGCTCTGTATCGGTCCTATTTGCCCGTGAAGGTGCTGATATCGCTATTTGTTATCTGGATGAAGATCGCGATGCGCTGGACACTAAAAAAATGGTGGAAAATGAAGGGCGACGATGCCTGCTGATTAAATGTGACTTACAGGATCAAGAAGAAATCAGGAAAATGGTTGAACAGACCCTACAGGAATTTAAAACCATTAATATTCTGGTCAATAATGCAGGGGTTCAGTATCCGCAAGAAAGTATTACCGATATTTCACCTGAACAATTATTTAAAACTTTCAACGTGAATATTCTATCCATGTTTTATCTGGCTCAGGCAGTGATTCCCCATATGCAAGCCGGTGATAGCATCATCAATACTACCAGTATCACCAGTTATCATGGACATGACCAGTTAATTGACTATGCAAGTACGAAAGGTGCTATTACATCCTTCACCCGTAGTTTATCTACCAATTTGTTGAAAAATAAAACCGGGATTCGGGTTAATGGTGTCGCACCTGGCCCAATCTGGACACCGTTAATTCCAAGCAGCTTTGACGAAGAGCAACTTGAGGATTTCGGTAAACAGACCCCAATGGGTCGTATGGGGCAGCCAAGTGAAGTGGCACCAGCCTATTTATTCCTGGCCAGTGAAGAAGCCAGTTATATTTCAGGTCAGGTGATTCATGTGAATGGCGGCAGTATTATTAACGGCTAATCAAGTAAAGAAGATAATGGTTCTAGCTGACCGTTATCTTCATCTCCTTGATTTCAGGCCCATCTATTCTTAAGAAATCTTTTATAAAATAAGTCAAACGAATACTTACCTTTATAGAAACCAGCCCTTGTTATAGTAATTTCAGCCAAACCTGAGGAGGATATCAAGATGCCTAGAGGTGACAAATCAGCCTATACCGATAAGCAGAAACGGCAGGCCGAACATATTGAAGAAAGCGAAAAAGAGCGTGGGCATTCTGAAGAAGAAGCCGAACGTATCGCTTGGTCAACAGTCAATAAACAAGACGGTGGCGGCAAGAAAAAGAAAACCTCTCATTAATCAGAATTCATACTGATGATGCGATAAGATACATATAAAGACTCTTTATAATTTAATTATAGAGAGTCTTTTGCCATCAGCTTTAAGTAATGTTTTCAATACGCTGCTGAGTCCATGCTGGCCAGAGCTTTTCCAGTGTTTGTTCAAATTCTGCATTCTCAGTTCGCCACTGCGGATTTTTGTCCTTATCAATAATCAGCGCACGAACCCCTTCAATAAAGTCGCCCTGCTCTAACCAGACATCTTGCAAGTCGCGTTCTAACTGCATGCATTTTTCTAGCGACAAATTCTGTCCGGCTTGCTGTAACTTCAGGCTGGTTTGCTTGGCCATGACCGGACGCTGCTGCAAAATTGCCAGCATTTTATTGGCCCATTCCTGATCAGTTACACTACTTGCATGTGCAAGACTCTGTTCAATCTCCTCGAGGTTTGGATAGCCAAAATGCTGATTAATCAGATCTGCACGTTTTTGCAGCTCGCTTTCTACAGGATGCGTAATATAGGAACTAATGATCTTTTGAATCTCAATCGGGTTTAATACCGGCGCTGCAATCAATGCCGCTTCCAATTCAGCAAAACGCTCACTCGGCACATGATAATCCACCAGATCCAGATACAGCGCATCACTGCTACTGATCTGTTCCCCGGTCAATGCCATATAGACACCGACTTCATCTAGTCGGGACAGAAAATGGGTTGCACCGACATCAGGGAAAAAACCAATCGCCGTTTCTGGCATGGCAAAACGTGATTTTTCACTGGCGACCTTGATATGACAGGCCTCAGCCAGTCCAAAGCCGCCTCCCAGTACATAGCCATCCATCATCACGATCACGGCCTTTGGGAAATTACGCAAGGTGCTCAGCATCTTATATTCAGTGGCAAAAAAATCCTGATACCGGGTATTGCCGGCCTGATAGCTGTCATACAGATAACGGATGTCTCCTCCGGCACAGAACGCCTTGGGACTGTTGGAATTGATCAGGATGGCTTGCACTTCTGGCTCATGGCGCCACTGATTGAGTTGCGCCTGAATGCCCTGGATCATTGGCAAGGTTAAGGCATTTAAATGGCTGGTGCGGTCCAGGCTGATGATGCCCAGACCTCCTGCGACCCGAATCGCTAAATTATTTTCATCACTCATTATTTTTGTTCCTGGTATGAATTTCTTATTGATGGGTAAATTTGGCTGGCCGTTTTTCCACAAAGGCTTGCATGCCTTCCTTTTGATCGGAACCTGCAAAAATGGAATGGAATACCCGGCGTTCAAAGCGCAGGCCTTCAGCCAGGCTCACTTCAAAGGCCCGATTAATTGATTCTTTAATCATCATCACGGCAGTAAGCGACTTTTCAGCAATTTTTTCGGCAGCTTGCAGGGTTTGTTCCAGCAATTCTTCCTTGGCAAATACCCGAGCCACCAAACCACTTTGTTCCGCTTCCTGCGCCCCCATCTGCCGTGCCGTCAGGCACATTTCCATGGCTTTGGCCTTACCAATCGCCAAGGTTAAACGCTGGGTACCGCCAATGCCCGGCAACACGCCTAAGGTGACTTCAGGCAAACCAAATTTTGCATTGTCGGCGCAGTAAATAAAGTCGCACATCAATGCCAGCTCACAACCACCACCCAAGGCATAGCCACTCACTGCGGCAATTAAAGGTTTACGGCGCTGGGCAATTCGATCGGCCAGACTGAAAAAATCATCCAGATAAATTTGTGGAAAATTCAGATCTGCCATTTCCTTAATATCGGCACCGGCAGCAAAAGCTTTTTCCGAACCGGCAATCACAATACAGCCAATTGCCGGATCTTTTTCCAGTTGATCCAGTGCCTGATTCATTTCAAAAATCAGCTGGTTATTCAGTGCATTTAATGCTTGCGGACGGTTTAAAGTAATCAGCCCGACACCATTACGTTGTTCTAATAAAATCGTTTGCCACTGCATGAAATAAGTCCTTTTAAAATTAGAGGCTGCGTGCAATCACCAGGCGCTGAATATCGCTGGTGCCTTCATAAATCTGACAAATCCGCGCATCGCGATAAATCCGCTCAATCGGAAAATCTTTAAGATAACCGTAGCCGCCAAAAATCTGCAGCGCTCTGGAACAGACCCGTTCTGCCATTTCTGAAGCAAATAGCTTGGCCATGGAGGCTTCGGTTAAACAGGCTTCACCGGCTTCTTTTTTGCGTGCTGCAAAATGCACCAGTTGCCGTGCCGCTTCAATTTCAGTCGCCATACTGGCCAGCCTGAAGGAAATCGCCTGCTGTTCAAAAATCGGTTTGCCAAAAGCCACGCGGTCATGCGCATAGGCCGTTGCTTCTTCCAATGCGGCACGCGCCAAACCCACAGCCTGTGCCGCAATGCCGATCCGTCCACCTTCCAGATTGGCCAAGGCAATTTTTAAACCTTCACCTTCGGCACCGAGTCTTAAACTTTCATGAATGCGGACATCGGTTAAGGCAATCTGACAGGTATCCGAAGCATGCAGGCCCAGTTTTTCTTCGACCCGGATCACTTCATAGCCAAGTGTGTCTCGCGGCACTAAAAATGCACTCATGCCTTTTTTGCCCGCAGCTGGATCAGTCACAGCAAACACAATAATCATCCCGGCATTGTGGCCTGAGGTAATGAACTGTTTGGCGCCATTCAGAATGTAATGATCGCCCTCCTTGACCGCTCGGGTTTTAATCGCGGCAGCATCCGATCCTGTATGCGGTTCGGTCAGCGCAAAGGCCCCAATCATTTCACCTTGAGCCAAAGGCTTTAAAAATTGCTGCTTTTGCTCTTCTGTGCCGAACTTGAAAATCGGCACACAACCCACCGAGTTATGTACGCTCATAATCGCGGATGTTGCACCATCGGCCGCAGCGACTTCTTCTAAGGCCAGAACATAAGCCAGTGTACCTGTACCCGAGCCGCCCCATTCCTCGGGAATCAGCATACCTAAAAAACCCAGCTCTCCCATTTGGGCCAATGCATCTTTGGGAAAGATACCTTTTTGATCCCACTCGCCGGCAAAGGGTTTAATCTGTTCCTGGGCGAAGCTTTTGGCCATATCCTGAATCAGTTGTTGCTCTTCCGTTAGTTGCATCGATGCTTCCTTCAATCTCTTTATTTAATCTTCTTATTCAATCTGTTGGCTTTGGCTGTTATGCAGTCTTGGCTTGCTGCTTGTTGATTTCCTGATTCCGGAGTAAAAAGCGTTGAATTTTACCGCTTGGGGTTTTTGGCAATTCGGTCACAAATTCAATCAGGCGCGGATAGGCATGCGCAGACAAACGCTTTTTCACAAATTGACCCAACTCTTCTTCCAGATGGGCCGAAGCTGTAAAGTTATTCGCCAGAATCACAAAAGCTTTAATCACTTCAGTGCGCTCGGGGTCAGGCACGCCAATCACCGCAGCTTCAATCACGGCATCGTGTTCCAGCAAGGCACTTTCCACATCAAATGGACCCACCCGATAGCCTGACGTTGTAATGACATCATCACTACGCCCGACAAAGCTCATACTGCCATCAGCATGAATCTCTGCGGTATCCCCAGTTAAATAATACTGTCCGACAAATGGAGATTTACGGCTTTCTTCATAACCAGAGAACCACATCATCGGCGATTGGCTGATATCCACTGCCAGGATGCCCGGGACGTCAGCTGCTAATTCATGCCCCTGTTCATCGACAACGGCAATCCGGTAACCCGGGCTGGCAAAGCCTGCCGAACCTGAACGGACCGGATGTTCCAGGGCATGATGATTACACACCACCATCCCGACTTCAGTCTGGCCATAATGGTCATAAATCGGCACATCCAGTACCTCTTTAAACCAGCGGATCACTTCCGGATTTAACGGTTCACCGGCACTGCTGACGACCCGTAACTGGCCGCGCAGTTTTGCCATTTGAGCAGGATCGGCTGCCATCATCATGCGGTAAGCGGTCGGTGCACCAGCCAGATTGGTAATGCCATATTCCTTAACAATGTCGCAGACACTTTCCGCATTAAAACCGCCTTCATAAAACAAGGTCGAGTGTCCAAGTATTAAGGGGCCAGTAATCGCGTAATACAACCCGTAGGCCCAGCCGGGATCGGCAATATTCCAGAAAGCATCTTCAGGAGTCAGACCAATGGCATTTTGCATATAGCTTGCAAAAGCAATCAGCGCTTTTAACGGGACTTTAAGCGGTTTCGCTGGTCCAGTGGTGCCCGAGGTAAACATCAATAAAAATGGATCATCAACATTCAGGATTTCCAGCTCACAAGCTTCAGCCTGACGGTTTAATACCGTCCAGAAGCTTAGGTCGTGTGGATAGCGTTCTGCCTCGGTTTCGGCATGCACCGTCACAATCGGTGGACAGTTGCTGATCTCGGATAATTTGTCCCGATTCGCCAGATCAGTCACCACCAGCTTACTTTGCGCCAGCTGAATGCGATGCTCAATGGCTTTGGGACCAAAGGCAGTAAATAACGGTTGATAGACCGCACCAATCCGCCAGGTCGCTAAAATGATAATGATCAGCTCCGGGGTACGCGGTAATAATCCGGAAACACGATCACCTTTACCAATGCCTTGAGACTTAAGAAAATTGGCAAACTGGCTGGAATATTTTTTGAGTTCGGCAAAGCTATATTGTTCTTTTCTGCCATCTTTACCATGCCAGTACAAGGCAATGGCATCGGAATTGGCATGACGGTCGCAACACTCATAACAGGCATTCACTGCCTGCATTGAACCGGAGAGAAACTGGCTTGCAACCGTATTTAAATCAAAGTCTTGAACCGTTGTTTGATAATCTAACATGTTAAACCTCAGCCTGAATTTATCGTTATTAATGACAAGGTGTGTAGTTATTGAAGCGAATCCTTGCTCCATCTGAATATTTTAGGTTTTAAGCAGGTGGCATGGTGTATTGATGCATGATGCTGGAGAAGTCCAGATGGGCATCACCTTCCTGACACAGTTGTTGATAGAGTTTCTGTACCATGCTGCCCAGAACCACCGGTTGATCCACCTGTTGCGCTGCATCGACCGCCAAACCTAAATCTTTGAGCATCAATTGTGCGGCAAAACCGTCGGTATAACCCCGCGATGACGGTGCATTGGCACAGATATCTGGCCATGGATTATAAATTTCAGAACTCCAGCAACGTCCAGTGGAACTGTTAATCACGCCAGCCAGGGCCTGTGGATCAATACCCAGTTTGGCTCCGAGCGCCATTCCTTCTGCAACAGCAGTCATGGAAATGCCCAGAATCAGGTTATTACAGATTTTTGCTACCTGTCCTGTTCCCACCGCCCCACAATGCACCAGATTTTTACCCATACAACCGAGAACCGGTTTGACGGCCTCAAAGGTGGCATCATCTGCACCGACCATAAAGGTTAAAGTGCCATCTTTGGCACCTAAAGTGCCGCCGGATACCGGCGCATCACAGACGCGAATCTGTTTGGACTGAGCTGCTGCAGCAATGTCCTGAATGGTTTGCGGGTCAATGGTGCTGCTGTCGATACACAAACTGCCCGATTGAAGTACCTCTAAAATACCATTTTCACCTAAATAGACTTCACGCACATGCTTGGCTGCGGGCAACATACTGACCACGATCTCCGCCTGCTTCGCGGCAGCTTGTGGACTGTCGCAGACTACACCGCCCGCTTCTGAAAAATGCTGTAAAGCCACTGCACTTAAGTCATAACCAAAAACCTGATGACCCGCCTTGAGCAGATTCTGCGCCATCGGACCACCCATGTTGCCTAAACCGATAAATGCAATCTTCATACTGATGCTCCTTAACGCAGACTGATTGTGGTATTCACACCACTATTTTCCTGATCATCTTCAAACCAGCGGCTGGTGATGGTTTTGGTCTGGGTATAGAACTGCACCGCCTGTTTGCCATAAGGTCCTAAGTCCCCCAGCTTTGAACCGCGTGAACCGGTAAAGCTGAAAAAAGGGACAGGGACAGGAATTGGAATGTTAATGCCCACCTGACCGATATCAATCTGGTTCTGGAAGGTACGCGCAGTATTACCATTTTGGGTAAACAGTCCAACGCCATTACCAAATGGATTGGCATTAATCAGCGCAATTGCCTGCTCTAAAGTATCGACATGCATGATGGCCAGTACTGGACCAAATACTTCTTCTTTATAAATGCGCATATTGGTCGTAACCTGATTAAAAATCGTTGGCCCGACAAAATTGCCTTTTTCATAGCCTGGAACCTGTACATCACGGCCATCCAGCAGCAGTTCAGCACCTTGTTCGACACCGCTGTGAATTAAATCGATGACACGTGCTTTGGCACGGGTTGAAATCACCGGTCCCACATCGGTATTCGGTTCATGCCCGGCATTCACCTGTAAAGTTTTGGTTTTATTGACCAGTTCATCGACCCAGTGCTTGGTCTCACCGACCATCACCGCCACTGAAAGTGCCATACAACGCTGACCAGCGGCGCCAAAAGCTGCACCGACCAACGCATTTAAGGTTTGTTCTTTATTGGCATCTGGCATCACTACCACATGGTTTTTGGCGCCCATCATCGACTGCACACGTTTTCCGTGCTGGCCCGCGAGGTTATAGACATGCGTGCCGACTGCGGTCGAACCGACAAAAGAAATCGCTTTGATATCGCGATGGGTACACAATTGATCGACCACTTCTTTGCCGCCATGCACCACATTGAGCACACCCGCCGGTACACCTGCCTGAATCGCCAGTTCAACCAGCATCATGGTCGACAATGGATCCTGTTCAGAAGGCTTTAAGACAAAGGTATTGCCGCAGACAATCGCCATTGGGAACATCCAGAGTGGAATCATCGCCGGGAAGTTAAACGGCGTAATCCCTGCACAGACACCCAGTGGTTGCTGCAAGGTATAGGTATCGACACCGCGTGCCACGCCCTCAATATACTCACCCATCTGTAATGAACCGATTGAACAGGCATGCTCGACCACTTCCAGACCGCGCTGGATATCGCCTTCAGCATCGGCCAGGGTTTTGCCCTGTTCTGCAGTTAAGACCTGGGCAATACTTTTTAAATTGGTTCGAATCAGATCCTGCAGCTTCAGCATAATCCGCATACGTGCCTGAATCGGGGTTTGGCGCCAGCTGGCAAAGGCATTTTGTGCGGCAGCAATCGCAGCATTGACTTCTTCAGCAGTAGCAAATGGCACCTGCCCCAAGACTTCCTGAGTGGCAGGATTAACAATATCTTGCCAATGACTGGTTTTTGATTCGACAAATTCACCATTAATCAGGAGTTTTGCGGTGGTGAATCCGGTGCTTTGCTGGGGATGAGAAATAGCGTTCATGATCGCTCCGTGCTGGTTTGTTATTGTCGTTGTGTGAGCCTTTAATGGCTTTTATTTAACGTATAATTTTTGCGCTGTTTTAGCAGACTAACAAAGAACACTTTGACCACCAATAGAAATTGATGCACGATGGTTGTGCAAATATGCACAGGGATTTAACAGGACGTTAAATAGAAAATGAAAGTAGATTGGGATCATTTACGCTTTTTTCTGGTTTTGGCACGTGCTAAAACGCTCACCAATGCCGCACGCTTGATCGGAGTGGAACACAGTACCGTGGCAAGGCGGATTCAGGCCCTGGAAAATACCCTAGGTACGCAACTGTTTAAGCGCGAAGCCACCGGTTATGAGCTGACCTCGGAAGGTCTGGCACTGGTGCCACGTGTCGAACAGATGGAACAGTCCTTTATCCAGATTGACAAGCGCCATAATCCCTTGCAAGGCCGGGTTCGGATTGGCGCACCAGAAGGTTTCGGTACGGCATTTTTAGCTCGTCTTTTGGCAGAATTTTCCCAACATTATCCTTTGCTGACCATTGACCTGATTCCGGTACCGAAGACGATTAAACTTTCACATCGTGAAGCCGATATTGTGATTGCGATTGACCGGCCCAAATCTGGGCCCTATATCATTACCCGGCTGAGCAATTACTGCTTAAAACTGTATGGCAGTCAGCATTATTTACAGCAAAATCCGGAAATTAAAAAACTGGAAGACCTCCAGCAGCACCGTTTTGTCGATTATATTGATGATCTGGTCTATAGCACTGCACTCTATTCGCTAGAGCGTCTTCCACTGCAAGTCAGTGCCTGTTTTCGCAGTAACAGCATTCTGGCGCAGGAAATTGCCGTGCGTGCAGGCGCTGGACTGGCCATTTTGCCGAAATTTCTGGTCAATGATAAAAGTGAACTGAAAGAGGTGCTGGGTCATCAGCTCAGTTTTACCCACACTTTCTGGATGCTAACGCTGGTCGATCTGCAACATGAACCAAAAATAAAACTGGTCTGGGATTTCCTGCGCAAGCAGGCTGATCTTCAGCAAGATCTGTTAATGGGTAGATGAATATTAAATACAACTGTGCTGTATATAGAGTCACCTCTTTAAGTTAAATCAACTGAATTAACAACGTATCGATACAGCAAATGAACGTATCACAACACTCCTGACCTCTGTGGCTTGTTAAATTAACAGTCGATTATTCACGATGTTTAACGAGATACAGGAAAATAATATGAAAATCTTGATGGTACTGACTTCACATGACCAGCTGGGTGATACTGGCAAAAAAACCGGCTTCTGGCTGGAAGAACTGGCTGCACCCTATTACACCTTTGTTGATGCAGGCGCAGAGGTAGTTTTGGCATCTCCTGCAGGTGGTCAGCCACCACTAGATCCGAAAAGTAATGAGCCGGATGCGCAAACCGAAACCACCAAACGCTTTGAAGCAGATGAAGTGGCTATGCAGGCTCTTGCCAATACACATAAGTTGAGTGAAGTCTTAAATCAGGATTTTGATGCCGTATTCTATCCGGGTGGTCATGGACCACTATGGGATCTGGCCAAAGACCAGAATTCCATTTCTTTAATTGAGCAAACCTTGCAGGCAGATAAACCTGTTGCGCTGGTCTGTCATGCACCAGGTGTCCTGCGTGATGTGAAAGATGCCGAAGGCCGTTCGATTGTAGAAGGCAAGACAGTCACCGGTTTCAGTAATACTGAAGAAGACGGCGTGGGTTTGACAGATATAGTTCCGTTTCTAGTTGAAGACATGCTGAAAGAAAAAGGTGGGAAATATTCCAAAGCTGAGGACTGGCAGGTATACGTGCAACAAGATGGTCTGCTCATTACTGGACAAAACCCGGCCTCTTCTGCTGCAACGGCTGAAGCTTTATTAAAATTATTAAAGTAGAAGTTAATCTAAAATTCGTATTAACCTTTTAGATCGCTTCTTTTTGAATAAGAAAAACCCTGAATAAAGCAATATTATTCAGGGTTTAATTTATCTATTTATTCCCAGATTTAGTTCGCTTCAACTGCCGTTGAGGCAATATGCTGAGCCAGTAATTCTCTGAGTTTAAATTTCTGGATTTTCCCGGATGGCGTCATCGGAATTTCAGCCCAGATCTCCAAACGTTCTGGAAGATATTGCATAGTCAGATTATGGGTTTTCAGGAACTCTACCAGTTCATTGAAGCTCAAAGGTTGAGCCGGATCTTTCAGCTTGATGATTGCACAGGCACGCTCGCCCATTCGCTCATCTGCATAAGCCACTAAAGCCACTGTTGCAATATTCGGATGTTTATACAGCAATGATTCAATTTCTGCGACCGGAATATTTTCCCCGCCCCGAATAATCACATCTTTCTTACGTCCACAAATCCGGATATAGCCCTGCTCGTCCTGATAGGCAATATCGCCAGTATCGAACCAACCTTCGGCATCTGTATCATTTAAATGGGGGCGTTTTAGATATCCGCCAAAATTTGAACAGGTACGGATCATCAAACGACCGGATTCATTCAGGGCTTTGCTCTGACCTTTTTTATCCACGATCTTGATTTCTACACCTGGTAAAGCGATGCCATCAGTATTGAAAGAGCGCTCATCTTCATCTTTAGGTCGGGTTAGCGTCACCGCACCACATTCAGTCATACCCCAGGCTGATATGACTTTAACACCCAGAATTTCCCGGGCTTTTTGCACCAATGGACCTGGAATGGGTGCGCCGGCACACAGGAAAATTTTCAGTGAATCAACCTTGTCATGCTGTTCCGCCACGGTATTGGACAGGTCATTCAAGAATGGGGTCGAGGCCATGGTGAAATTCACCTGATGCTGATGAATCAAATCTACGGCTTTGGCTACGTCCCAGACATCCTGTAACACCACTTTGGTATTCAGCTGAATTGGCATCATCAGGCCATACATAAAACCGGTCTGGTGCGCCATAGGTGACGCCATTAACACCACATCATTTTCAGTTAAATGTAGCCGCTTCGCATAAGGCACAATATTGGAAAATAAAGTATTGGCGGTATGCATCACCCCTTTCGGTTCACCGGTCGTGCCTGAGGTAAAGATCAGTTGGGTAATGTCATCCGGGCCAGATTCCAGTCCATCCAGCGCAGCAACTGCTGAAGCATCTTGTTCCAGTCCATGATTGAGCAACAGGCGATCAAAATTATTTTCGCCTTCACCATTGACCACCACTACATGCTTCAAGCTTTCCAGTTTGTTTTGCAGCTGATTGGCCAGCTGTTCATGATTAAAATTGCGGAACATTTTCGGTACAACAAAAACTTTGGATTCACCATGTTTGAGCATGAATTCCAGTTCACGTTCACGGAAGATCGGCATAAGCGGATTGAGCACGGCACCGATACGGCTACAAGCCAGGTAAAGCAAGGTAAGTTCCCACCAGTTCGGTAGCTGGCAAGACACCACGTCATTTTTTGCTACACCCAGCTGTTTCAGACCCAGCGCAATGTTATTGGTCATGTCCCAAAGCTGCTGATAGCTGAAAGTCTGTTCAGTTTGATTCTCAACCTTAACGCTTACCAACGCTATTTTGTCCGGATTCTTTTCTACGGCACTACGTAAAAAATCAAGAATCGTTTGATTTAACCAGTATCCCTGTTTAAGCATGGCCTCTTTTCTGGCCGGGATCAGAACCGCATCGAAATCCATTCGCTTACTCCTCATTATAATTTTAGTTCAGGCCTGTGCTTATTTTCCTTAAGCTGGTACAGCCTTACGTCCTGCCTTATGCCGCGCAATAATGGTTTTCATGATTTGTGCTGTTCCATCGCCAATCTGGAAACCGAGTACATCCCGCATCCGCTGTTCCATCACACCACGGTCATAACCGGCATGGCCAAAAGTCAGCAGACATTGATGAATCACATCATAGGCCAGTTTTGGCCCCCACCATTTACACATGCCCGCTTCAGAGGTATGTGGGAGATGATTGTCTTTCAGCCATAAGGTTTGCAGGCAAAGTAAGCGTGCAGCTTCAACCTGAGTTTCGTATTCCGCGAGTGGATGCGAAACTCCCTGAAAAGCAGTCAATGGCTGACCAAAAGCTTCACGTTGGGCAGCATATTCCCAAGCTTCATCCAGACTCACCCGGGCAACGGCCAAAACCTGTAAACCGATCAGAGCACGAGAAAAATCAAAGCCCTGCATCACCTGCACAAAACCTTTGTTTTCATCCCCTAGACGGTGATTGACTGGCACACGAACATTGTCAAAGAAGATTGAACCGCGACCAATGGTGCGCTGACCATGACAGTCAAATCGTGTGGTACTGATGCCCGGTAAATTCATCGGAACCAAGAGCGCTGTCACGCCATGCGCACCATCTTCATTGGCACCAGTACGGCCAAACACTACAGAAGCATCTGCCTGATCGGCTGCAGAAATTGAGGTCTTTTCGCCATTAATGACATATTCATCGCCATCACGTTCAATCTTTAAACGTAAATTCGCTGCATCAGAACCGCCTCGTGGCTCGGTCAAGGCAATTGAAAAGATAGCCTCGCCTGCAGTGAGTTTTTTCAGCCAAGGCTCAACCACTTCAGGCTGACCATGTTCGGCCAGAATCTGCCCATTTAGGGAAGCAAGCAGGTTGATATAGGAGAAACTTAAATCCGCCTTGGCAATCGCTTCATGGATAATTCCAGCCGCCAGTCGGCCCATGCCCTGACCGCCGTACTGTTCCGGAAGTTCAGGTGCAATAAAGCCCATTTCGCCCATCTTTTTGACCAGATCACGGTCAAAGACTCGGCTTTGGTCGCGTTCCAGAAAGCCGGGAGCAATATATTTCTGGGCAAATTTTTCTGCCGTTTCTGCCAGAAACTCGAGTTCTTCAGTGATATAAGGATTCTTTTTCATGGATCAGTCTCCTTATTTGGCATATTTACGGAATTCAGGCTGACGTTTTTCTTTCAGTGCATTGACTCCCTCTCGAGACTCTTCAGTATCATAATAAAGTTTCAGCGCATACATCCCCATACCAGCAATACCCGCCTGATGTGCGGTATCCATATTGAAACTGCGTTTGGCAATTGCTATGGCAGTCGGACTACGCTGACAGATTTCTTCAGCCCAGGCCTGGACTTCTGCATCCAGTTGATCGGCAGGCACGCATTTATTCGCCAAACCCATTTCCACAGCTTCCTGCCCAGAATAACGACGGCACATATACCAGATTTCACGGGCTTTCTTCTCACCTACCACACGCGCTAAAAATGCCGTACCATAGCCCGGATCAACCGATCCCATTTTTGGACCAACCTGGCCAAAAATGGCTTTGTCTGAACAGATGGTCAAATCACAAATGGTTGCCAGCACATTGCCACCGCCAATGGCATAGCCTTGTACGCGTGCAATTACCGGTTTAGGTACATCACGGATGGCGGTATGCAATTCTTCCATCGGCAAGCCAATCGTGCCACGGCCATCATAATTGCCATCATGCGCGGACTGGTCACCACCGGTACAGAAAGCTTTCTCACCCGCGCCTGCCAGCACAATTGCGCCCACGTTACGGTCATAGCCCGATTTATTCAATGCCTTGATCAGTTCGTCACAGGTGGTGCCACGGAAGGCATTCATTTTTTCTGGACGGTTAATCGTGATCCAGGCAACACCGTTTTTAACTTCATATAAGATATCTTCAAAATTCATTTTCTTTACATCCTGTACTGTTTTTATCGATCTGGTTGAACTGTGATTGTTATGAGATTTAATGATGATGTCCGTTTAACCGTTCATGGTTAAACCGCCAGAGACACTGAGTACCTGCCCGGTAATAAAGCTAGCGTCATCACTCAAGAAAAAGGCAATGGCAGAAGCCAAATCATCCGGTTGACCCAAGCGACCCAGTGGAATGGCACGAATAAAGGCTTCACGTAATTTTTCCGGATTTGATGCGCCTTCAGTCACGCCTGCAAGCAAAGCCGTATCGGTGGGTCCCGGGCAAATCACATTAATTTTGATGTTATGACGTGAATGCTCACGTGCCAGCGTTTTAGAGAAAGATAACAAGCCGCCTTTACAGGCCGCATAGACTGCTTCACCTGAAGAACCGACCCGGGCTGCGTCAGAAGCAATATTGACAATGCTGCCGGAATTGCGTTCCACCATGCCTTTCAGCACTGCAAAATGCATATTCAGCATACCGACCAGATTAATCTGTATCAGTTTTTCCCATTCCTGCGGATTGGTTTTAACAAAAGGTTTAAAAATATCCCAGCCGGCATTGTTGACCAGTCCATCAATTGGACCGAGTTCAGTTTCTGTTTTTTGAACCGCCTGCTCAACCACATCACTTTGGGTAATATCACACTGAATTGCCAGTGCCTGACCGTATTGATTGATTTCATTCGCCAGCTTTTCAGCCGCTTCCAGATTCATATCAAAAATGGCGACTTTGGCGCCTTCCTCTGCCAGACGTCGGCAGGTGGCTGAACCAATTCCGCCTGCTCCGCCTGTCACAATCACAACCTTGTCTTTTAATCCTTTCATTGCTCATCCTTACGCTATTTTGTTGTCGAATTTAATCGGCTGTTGTTTTAATTCAGTGTGTTTTATCTAAAATAGAAAGAGATTGAATTTATGTCAACATATTTACATAAAATAATATTTATAAATTATTATTTATATATTTATCATTAACTTAATATTTTTATTTATTCAATGTATTGACCTATATTGGTTTTTGGCTTTAGATTAATTTGAATCCGACTTCACTCTAGGGCCAAATTATGTCTTTTGCATGACAGATAATTTATTCCTTTAAAATTAGGAAGAAAACCTTAGATATTTGACGAGTGAGCGCAATGGAAGTGAGGAGAAAAAGAGAGATTTCCAAACCATAAAACTGATTGACTCAGAATTTAAATAGGAAAATTTCTGCAAAAACACTATGATTTTTAAAACAAATTATAATAGAAACTGATTTGTGCGAAAAAGCGCTAGGCTATACTCTGCGCGGCTCGGCTATTTCAGTTTTGAGGATGTCCAATATTGTGAGTGATACTTTGTCAAAAAAATATGATCAATCCTTATACTCTGCTCATAACCGGCTTTTTTTCCGGCTGTTTCAGGTGGGCAATAGCCTGGACCGAAAATGCCTCAATGAGCTGAAAATATCCCCAGTGCATTGGGCAGTACTGGGTGCTTTGTCCCGTCCAAAAGTTAAATCAGGAATGTCCTTTTCTGATCTGACTGAATATCTCGGGGTGAGCCGGCAAAACCTGGACGCAGTATTAAAACGGCTGGAACGTGATGGTCTGGTGGAGCGGGTCATTAGCGAACAGGACCGCCGCGCTAAAATTGTTGCGCTGACGGCTGAAGGCTTGGAAACATGGGACAATTTGCAAGCTGATTTCTTTGATTTTTATGGTCAGGCCTTAAATAAGCTGGCTTTTGATGATGTGATTACACTGATTCATCTGCTCAATAAAGTAAATGATGGTTTAAAAAGTATTCATCTGCATAAAGAAACAGATCAGGAATAAACAAATAGAAATACAGCTTTAATTGATGAATATAATAAAAGAGCCTGTATTCAGGCTCTTTTTTTGAAGTTGAAATTATGCCTTTTGTGGATCGTATTGACGGTCCTTGATGAAAATCCCGGACACTGCTCCACACAAGAAATAGGCACCGCCCATAATCAGAAAGCCTAGGCCAATTGAACCACCGCTGGCTGCAGCACCAATAATCGCAGGTGCAAACATGGCGCCAATACGGCCTGCATTATAAGCACCGCCTACTGCAGTACCACGAATCGAGGTGGCGAAGCTTTCTGTCATATAAGTGGCATTAATCGCATATGGAATGCCATACAGGAAGCCAAAGAAAATCAGCAGATAGGCAATGTTATCTGGGGTATTGAATAGCACAATCACGGGCAGGAAAATCGCCGTTCCAATTGCTCCAAACGCAAAGACAGCGCGTCTACCCAGACGGTCTGCGGCAAAGCCCGCTAGAATTTTGCCGAAAATCATCGCCACATAAGTACCAATCATATAGCCGGCCATGGATTTAAAATTCATGTGCAATTCAGATTCCAGATATGCCGGCATCCAGTTGTTTACCCCATAGTAGCCAAATTGCAGAAAACCGGCCGTGAAGATCCATAAAATAAACATTCTGCGATTCGCAGGATCCGCGAAAATCTCTTTGACTGTGCTTTTTTTGGCGGGTTGCTGTGCTGTGATTTCAGCTGGGGCATATAGACGCTGCAAACGTGCACGCTGCCAGGATTCTGGCTCAGGAACCAGTTTCTGGATAAAAATCGCCATAACCGAGGGAATAATGGCAATAAAAAACAGGGTTCGCCAGCCATATTCCGGAATGATCCAGCCTGCCAGTACAGTGGCCACAATATAACCGACGGTCCATCCTGCCTGTAAGGTACCTAAAACCGTGGTGCGATATTCAGTTGGAACATATTCAGCCATGAGCGTATTGGCTGCAATATATAAAGAGCCAATACCGAAAGCAGACAGAAAGCGTAAAACAGCAAATTGTTCAAAGTTTTGTGCAAAGCCTAAGGCTGCGGTCAATATGGAAAATACCAGAATCGAAATGACTACGGTACGTACACGGCCCAGATGGTCACAGGCCCAGCCACCTATAAAGCCACCAATCGCCATACCTGCTAAGGTAAAACTGCCTAGTGTACCCGCCTGCAGATTACTGAGACCAAACTCTGCTTTCAGGCTATTTAAACTGAAAGACAACAGCAACATGTCAGCGCCATCTACCAGTAAAGCCAGAAAGGCGAAAATAAAAGCAATTTGCTGGGTTCGTTTGGTCGTAGGTTTAATCTTTTCTAATTCTCTAGCTAAATCCGTCATATTTAAATCTCTGTTTTCCTATCCTTAGGTTTTCATGATCTTTTTATATTTAAAGCTATTCCGCTAATGAATATGCTTTAAGGCTAATCCTTTTTTAATTCACCTGATTGACTCCTTTTTTAATCTTGTCTGGGAGATCCCTTTTTCCTTGTTATCAGTTAGCTCCTGTTCCTCATTCATGCTTATATGTGCATCAGGCTAAAGAAAATAAGATGAATATTCAATCATTTTAGATGTTTTATTTTGTTATGCGAAATTTATTATCATAAAGTTGATTGTTCTTTCATTTTCATATAGCTTTAAATAGAGGGATAAGAACGATATGTCATTTGAATAAGATCGAGCAGGGAGCGTAATAATGGGTGCCTTAACAGGATTTCGTGTACTGGATTTAAGCCGGATTTTGGCTGGGCCTTGGTGTAGCCAGATTCTGGCTGATCTGGGTGCAGAAGTGATCAAGATTGAAAAACCGGATCATGGGGATGATACCCGTATCTGGGGACCACCCTGGCTTAAAAACAATCAGCAGCAAGATACCCATGAATCGGCTTATTACCTGTCAGCCAACCGTGGCAAGCATTCGGTTGCAATCGATTTATCTACACCTGAAGGTCAAAGTATTATCAAAAAACTTGCTGAACAAAGCGATGTAGTCATTGAAAACTATAAAGCCGGTTCGTTGAAACGATACGGGCTGGATTATGAAAGTCTAAGTCAGCTAAATCCGCGACTGGTATATTGTTCTATTACCGGTTTTGGCCAGAACGGTCCGCGTGCGCAAGAGCCGGGCTATGATTTTATCGTTCAGGGAATGGGCGGCATGATGAGTGTCACTGGCGAACGTGATGACCTGCCCGGTGGTGGCCCGCAAAAAGCAGGTCTGGCCTTTTCCGATTTGACCACCGGCTTATATGCCGCAATTGCCATTCAGGCGGCTTTGTTGTCCCGTGAGAAAACCGGTGAAGGTCAGTATATTGATATGGCACTGTTAGATACTCAGGTAGCTTCCCTCTCTGTTCTGGCCATGAATTATCTCACCTCAGGCAAAGTCCCCGGTCGCTTTGGAAATGCGCATGCCAATATTGTGCCCTATCAGGTGTTTAAAGCCCAGGAAGGTGAATTTATTATTGCCTGTGGCAACGATCTGCAATTTCAAGCTTTGTGTCAGGCCGTTGGTCTGGCTAAGGTGGCAGAAGATCCTCGCTTCTTGAAAAATTCAGGACGTGTTACACATCGTGAAGAACTGACCACAGTTCTACAGGCTCATTTCTATACTCGACCTGCAAAAACCTGGGTGGATTTAATCCATGCGGTTAAAGTACCGGTAGGAATGATCAATGACCTGAAACAGACTTTGCAAGAAGAACAGGTATTGGCACGCGATATGGTGATTCAGATGCCGCATACCTTACGTGAAGATTACACCTCAATCGGTTCACCGATTAAACTCTCCAAGACACCGGTAGAATATAAAAAGGCCCCACCTTGTCTGGGTGAAGATACCGATGCCATTTTGAGTCAATATTTAAGCCCTGTTGAAATGGAAGAACTAAAAAGCAAAAAAGTCATCCAGCAGCGATAAGCCTGCAAGCAGTAAAAAAGAAATCTTTCGATTCCTTTTTTATTTTAAATCTAATGAATTAGATTATTCCTTAGCAGGCTTTGTCACTCGGCTGAACAGTACGAGGCAGTTCACGACGCAGAATTTTGCCTACTGTTGACTTTGGCAATCCAGCCACAAACTCAATGTATTTGGGCAGTTTATAACTGGTCAGTTGCTGCCTCAGATAAGTCATGACTTCATCTTGGGTCAGATTTTCATCCTGTTTCACAATAAATGCCTTGGGTACCTGTCCAGATTTTTCATCATCAATACCAATCACTGCACATTCCAGTATTTTAGGATGTCTGGACAGTACGCCTTCCAGCTCATTGGGATAAACATTAAATCCGGATACCAGAATCATGTCTTTTTTTCGGTCCAGAATGGTGATATAGCCTTGTTCGTCCATACAACCGATATCACCTGTCAGGAAGAATCCATCTTTGGTAAATACCTGTGCTGTTGCTTCGGATTGCTGCCAGTATCCTTTCATCACCTGTGGACCACGTATGGCGATTTCTCCAGCCTGATTAAGCTCTACAGGTTTTCCTTCATCATTCAGAATCAGAATTTCAGTCCCTGCCAATGGCAAGCCAATCGTGCCACTAAATCGCCGGCTTAAAGGCGGGTTAAAAGTTGCAGTCGGTGATGTTTCAGAAAGTCCATAACCCTCATAAATCTGGCAGCCTGTGACCTCATGCCATAACTCAGCCGTATTTTTCAGAATAGATGCCCCTCCGCCGGTTGTGGTTTTCAGGCGTGAGTGATCGAGTTCACGAAAACGTGAATGATGCGCCAAGGCATTAAACATGGTATTCACCCCGGGGAAAACAGTGGGTGGATGTTTCTGGTATTGATCCGCCAAAGCATCCAGATCTCTCGGATTTGGAATCAAGACATTGGCGAAACCACGGCTTAAACCATAACTGAACAGGCAGATGGTAAATCCATAAATGTGATACAGCGGCAAGGCACAGAATACATATTCATTTTCAGCGGCATAGCGGTCAGTAAAATGACTGATAAATACGGTACTGTTCTGGGCGATATTAAATAAAATATTGCGATGGCTCAGTTCTGCGCCTTTAGAAACACCTGTGGTTCCTCCCGTGTATTGCAGAATGACCGTATCTTCCTGATGCTGTACAGGCGGTGCAAAATCAATAATCTCTACCTGATTTATTGCCTGTCTAAAGTCAGAAAACTGTTTATCCGGATATTGTGCTGCCTGACTATAAATAGCACTTGGCTGCTCTTGAATAAAATCCAGCGGATGCGTTGAAATGACATACTTGAGTTCAGGGCATTTATCTAATGTTATTAATTGCTCCAAAGTCTGCCCCAGGATAATCAAGGCTTCTGCACCTGAATCCTGTAGCTGATGATAGAGCTCGCGCTGGGTGTACATGGGATTGACATTGACCAGCACATAACCGGCACGAATAATGGCAAAGGTCGCAATTGGATACTGAATAATATTGGGTAACATCACGGCAATACGGCTGCCAGCAGTCAGCCCAAGACTCTGTAAATAGCTTGCCAGTTTCTGGCTATACATATCGATATCGTGATAGCTGAATTTACGATCCAGATAAATAAATGCGGTTTTATCCTGAAATTTCACCAAATTCTCAGCAATTGTCGTGCTCAGCGTTTTCTCAGGATCTGGCCGGGTAAACTCCGGATTGATATTCCACTTTTTATATTCTTCCATCCATGGCTGACTGCTCATGACTATACTCCTGTCCTGGATTTACAATTATTTTGTATTATTTAAACCATAAGATTTTGATTTTAATTAAATATTTTAAACAACTTTCTGCTGTTTCGATTCAACATACTGGTAGTGATAACTGCTACGAATAAAATGCTGATTTTTATCCCTAAATGAATGAGCATAATCTGGCCAGACCAAAGTCAGCTTGCGACTGACCGGGTCCAGATACCAGCTTTTACAGCTTTCCGATAACCAGACACTACCTTGGGAAAGCTGCTGTAGCTCCTGCATATAGCTATTTTCAGCTTCTTGATCTGCTTCAAAGACCTGAATCTGTTGCTGCTCAAAAAACTGCAAGGCATCCAGCACCAGATCAAACTGGGTTTCCAGAAAATAAAGCGCTGAATTATGCCCACTGCCTGTATTTGGCCCATTCAGGATGAACAGGTTTGGAAAGTTGTGTACGGTCGTTGACTGATAACCCTGCATACCGCTGGACCATTGCTGTTCCAGACTTAAACCCTGTTTACCCATGACCTTTGCTGCATAAGGTGGTCGTGCTGCTTCAAATCCGGTAGCAAAGACGACGATATCTGCAGGAAACTTATTACCGGACTTACTGATTACACCGTCTTTTGTAATTTCGGCCAAAGCTGAGTCTTCAAGTGTGACATGCGGTTTTAAAAAGGTTGGATAATAATCATTAGACAGCAATAAACGCTTGCAGCCTGGTTCATAATTCGGTGTGAGTTTCTGCTGTAATTCAGGATCTGAAATCTGATGTTTTAGGAATTGCAGGCAGTTTTTCTTGACCCGCTCAATCTGGCTTTTCAGATTACGGCGCTGGGCAAAATTGTATTCATTACCCCAGAACAAGGAATGTCTTAAGGCTGACATACTGTCCGGATCTTTGCGGAAAAGCTGTTTTTCTGACTCAGAATAAGGTCGGTCTGGTCGCGGCAAGATATACGGTGCACTGCGTTGCAATACTGTCAGACTTTTTGCTGTTTTGGCAATTTCCGGTACAAGCTGGATGGCCGAAGCCCCTGAACCCACCACAACGACACGCTGATTTTCCAGATTCACTTCGTGATTCCAGCGCGCAGAATGCATCACCTGGCCTTCAAATTCTTCCAGCCCAGGAATTTGTGGGAGATGCTCATCTGCCAGATGCCCGGTTGCGGTAATTAAGATCTCAGCCTGATACAAACCTGTAGCGGTTTGAATTTCCCAGATGCGCTCTCGTGCATTCCAGCTGGCCTTTTCCAGTTGGGTATGAAAATCGATATGTGGCCGGATCTTTTCCTGATCACAGCATTGAATTAAATAACGCTGGATTTCTGCTCCTTGCGGAAAGACCCGAGACCAGTCCGGATTTTTAATAAAAGAGAAAGAATATAAATGGGAAGGTACATCACAGGCGACCCCGGGATAGGTATTGTCACGCCAGGTGCCGCCCACTTCTGCTGCACGTTCAATGATTTTGAAATCGTGGATGCCCTGCTGCTTAAGGCGGATTGCCATGCCTAATCCACCAAAACCACTGCCTACAATTAGAATCTTGCTGCGCTGTCCTTGAGCTTGCATTATTTATCTCCTTTAAGGCATATAAGGCTGGATTTTTTGGTTCGCAGTATACTGTTCTGGATGCTGGCTAAACTGGTTTACCAGTTGCACCACTTCGGCTGGCGCTTCGATATTGAGTGCATGTCCTGAAGAAATTTCGATATAGCGACTGTTCAAAATTGAAGCAAACAGCAGTTTTGCTTGCGCTACAGGCACCATGCGGTCTTCACGGCAAGCCACAATCAACGTCTCTGCACGAATCTCAGGCAAGATCGATGTAATATCAATGCGATAATTCAGTTCACGCTGTTTGGCTGCATCCTGGGATGGTTTAACAAAACGTGCCAGATCCAACACCTGCTGTTCGCTTCGTGCAGACAGATAATCATCGCTATACAGGCAATAATTGACAAAATGAGGCAAGGCCGCAGATTGTTCAGTAAATAATTGCTGCCAGATAACCGTACGCAGTTGTTGCACCGAGCTGGTCTTGGCCCAACCGGCTAACAGGATCAAACGCGCTATGCGCTGTTTTAAACTGGCTGCTACTTGTGCAGCAATCACGGCACCGAGTGAATAGCCTACCACTGTAATGGTTTCATCTTCTGCAACTACATGTTGAATCAGCGCTTCAACCTGCTGGCTAAAATCAGTCACCTTTAGATCAGCTTTATCGGGGGTATGCAAATCAATGGATAAAACCCGCTGATGAATACCCAGCATAGGAAAAATATAGCTGAAATGCTTGTCGGTATTTCCACCGGTGCCATGAATCAGAATAATGGTGGGAAATGCAGAACGCTGTCCGACTTCATGAAAAGTAAGCTGCAGGTCAGCATAAGGAAACTGTCGAGTAATCATGTCTAAATCCATATAGACTCCTGATCTTGTTGTTTTATGGTTTATTCAACACCCGAAAATAAATCTCAATATTTGAATGGAGTGAAGATGCAAAAATTATTAAAAAAAGACCCACGACACGAGTATCGTGGGTCAAAAGGTTTAATCAAATTTGAACTCTTCAGGTTCAAGTAAAAACAGGCTTTCACCACCCGCCTGAATATTGGCAAAGTGGGTTGAAGTTCTTGGCAAAATACGTGCAAAGAAGAATTGTGCCGTTTTGATCTTGGCTGCATAGAACGGATCAGTATTGCCTTCTTCAATTTTCTGCTGCGCAGTAATTGCCATTTTCAGCCACAGATAAGCGGACACGACATAACCAGAGAAATATAGGTAGTCAACTGATGCTGCCCCAATTTCATTGGCAGACTGTTGAGCTTGCTCCTGAATGGTTCTGGTTAATTCCAGCCATTGTTCAGTCAACTGGCTGACTTGTGCAACTTGCTGGCTGAACTGGACATGTTGTTGGTGCTCTTTCACATAAGCTTGGATTTCATCGGTTAATGCGGTCAGCAGACCCAGTTTTGAACCTAGAACTTTACGCGCCAGTAAATCGATAGACTGAATTTCAGTGGTTCCTTCATAGAGGCTGGCAATACGTGCATCACGGGCAATCTGTTCCATGCCATGTTCAGCTATATAACCGTGACCACCGAAAATCTGCATACCATGTTTAGCCGCTTCTATGCCAGTTTCAGTCATTAATGCTTTGGCAATTGGGGTTAATAATGCCAGACGGTCTTCAGCTGCTTTCTTTTCTTCCGGGCTGTCAGTGGCTTCAGCAATATCGGCATAGGTCGCCAGATAATATGCAAGTGCACGTGAACCTTCTGCAAACACCTTTTGAGTCAGAAGCATGTTACGTACTGCCGGATGTACGATAATCGGATCTGCAGGCTGGCCTGGCGCTTTTGCACCTTCAAGTGAACGCATCGCCAGACGGTCTTTGGCATAAGCCAATGCCCCCTGATAAGAAGATTCTGCTGCTGCCAAGCCTTGAATGGCTGTACCGATACGTGCCGAGTTCATAAAGGTAAACATGCAGTTCAGGCCGCGATTTTCAGGCCCAATCAGGAAACCTTTGGCATTATCAAAATTCAGCACACAGGTCGCATTGCCGTGAATGCCCATCTTGTGTTCAATGGCGCTACACACCACACCATTACGGGAAGCTACATTGCCAGCTTCATCCAGATTGTATTTCGGCACAATAAACAGCGAAATACCCTTGGTTCCCGCAGGTGCATCTGGCAAACGTGCCAGTACGATATGCACGATATTTTCAGCCAGATCATGTTCACCGGCTGAGATAAAGATTTTCTCACCACTGAGGCTGTAACTGCCGTCTTCATTTGGCACTGCTTTGGTACGGATTAAACCTAGGTCAGAACCGGCATGAGATTCAGTCAAGCACATGGTTCCAGTCCAGCGACCTGCAATTAAAGGTACCAGAAACTTCTGTTTCTGTTCATCACTACCGTGGTGCTCTAAAGTACGCATGGCACCATGGGACAGGCCTGGGTACATCCCCCACGACCAGTTAGTTGCAGTGATAATTTCAGAAATAGCAATCCGGTATAAAGTTGGGAAGCCCTGACCGCCATATTGTTCATCACCGGTTAAAGAGGTAAAGCCAAGTTCTACATATTTGTCATAAGCCGCTTTAAACCCATCTGGAGTAGTTACGACACCATCCTGCAAACGGCAACCCTGCTGGTCGCCTATCGCATTAATCGGTAGAAGTTCGTTTTGGCAAAAGTCCGCAGCAACTTCCAGATATTGCTCCATAATATCCATAGAAACCTTGTCAGCGAATTTTGCATAGCCCTGATATTTCTGTTCAACGTTTAACAGGTCTTTTAGGACAAACTTCATGTCTTTTAATGGCGCAATATAATTTCTCATCGTAATTCCCTTGTATGAGTTCTAATTTGTATATTTGTGACAATTAATTTCATAATACGAAATTATGTTTTAAATCCACTATAATATAATTTAAAGAATAAAATCTAGTCATTCGATGAAATTTCCCATTTAAAAATAAAAATTATACAGGATGAAAAAAAAGCCATTCATGATGGAATGGCTTTTCTATTCAGCGACTGCCCTAAAGTTGATTAACGTGGAAAAAATTGAGCTAAACGTTGCTGAACAATTTGCTCTGCTTCCTGCATGATATTATCGATCAGCGCCTGACAAGTCGGAATGTCATGAATCAATCCCATCACTTGGCCTGCAGTCAGTACGCCTGCATCAATATCGCCATTTTCTAAAGCAAGCTTGCCTTTTAGGCCACTGACATAGGGACGAATCTGTTCAAATTCCAGATCTGGATCTTCACTCATTTTAACCACTAGATCAGATACTGCATTTTTGGCAACACGGGCGGTATTCCTGAACTGTCGATACAGCAGATGTGTCGCCCTTTCATCATTATCGACATAGAACTGCTTGATGTTTGGATGGATCGGCGCTTCCTGAGTGGCACAAAAGCGTGTACCCATATTGATGCCTTCAGCACCTAAAGCCAAAGCTGCGACCAGACCACGGCCATCAGCAAAACCGCCACTGGCCACAATCGGCACAGTGAGCTGATCAGCAGCGGCAGGAATTAAAATCAGGCCAGGAATATCGTCTTCACCCGGATGGCCCGCACATTCAAAACCATCAATCGAAATAACATCCGCACCAATTCTTTGTGCTGAAAGCGCATGACGAACGGAAGTACATTTATGAATGACAATAATGCCATGTTGCTTAAATGCCTCAATATGTTCATGAGGCTTGTTGCCTGCTGTTTCTACGATCTTGATACCGCTTTCAATGATCGCCTGTCGGTATTCTGCATATGGCGGCGGATTTACAGCGGGCAATAAAGTCAGATTGACTGCAAAAGGCTGATCGGTCATTTCTCGGCAGCGTGCAATTTCCTTGACCAGGGCTTCAGGCGTCGGTTGAGTCAATGCCGTTAATGTTCCCAAGCCACCAGCATTAGATACAGCACTGGCCATTTCTGCGGTACCAACCCACATCATGCCGCCTTGAATAATCGGATAGCGAATGCCTAAAAGCTCGGTAATACGCGTTTGAATTTTCATGAATGCTCTCCTTAGCGTCCGGTAAATTGTGCGGGGCGTTTTTCGACAAAGGCCTGTACACCTTCTTTGTAGTCCTGACTGCTCAGAGCCAGATATTGCAGGTTTTGTTCCAGCTCCAGTTGCTGGTCCATGTTATTTTCAGCACTGCGTTGCAAGGCCTGTTTGGTTAAAGCCAGTGCATAGGTCGGCTGTTGAGCTAATCGCTGTGCAATGTCGTCGATATAAGCATCAAATTCTATATCTGGAAGCATTTTCCAGATCATGCCCATTTCAGCGGCCTCTTTGGCATGCACCGGTTCCCCCAGAAAAGTGAGTGCCATGGCACGTGCATAACCGATTAAACGTGGCAACATCCAGGTGCCACCTGCATCAGGAATCAAGCCAATTTTAGAAAAAGCCTGAATAAATCGGGCACTTTCCTTGGCAATGACCAGATCACAGGCCAGTGCGATATTGGCACCTGCACCGGCAGCCACACCATTTACTGCTGCGATTACCGGTTTGGGACTCTGGCGGATCAGGTTAATCAAGGGATTATAGTATTTGGCCAGTGAGCCTTGCGGTGGCAAAGGCACATTGCCGAGCTGTCCAGCACGTTCTTTTAAATCCTGTCCCGCTGAAAACGCCCGGCCATTACCGCGAATCACAATCACCCGAATATCCGGATCTGTATTCCAGTTTTTCAGCACCTGCTGCACTTCCTCATGCATTTGCCGGTTAAAACTGTTGAGTGAATCCGGGCGGTTAAAGCTTAAGGTTGCGACGCCTTGCTGAACCTGAGTTTGAATCGTTTCCCACATCATCAATTTCCTTATTTTTTGCCTGTATCCCTACAATTAATAGCCTTTATTGACATCTACCTGATGGCATAAATCCAGCCCGAGATTTAAGCGTCGGTCATTTTCCAGAATCTGTTCCACCACCACAGACATGGGCGCATGTGAGGCGACATGTGGTGTAACAACGATCTTTTCATGCTGCCAGAATGGATGTTCAGCAGCTAATGGCTCCTCTTCAAATACGTCGACAATTGCACCACGTAACTGGCCGGAATCCAGTGCATTGAGTAGATCCTGCTCGATTAAATGCTGCCCACGCCCCACCTGAATAAGAGCAGCTTGGTCGGGTAATTTTTTAAATAGCTGTTCAGATAAGATGCCAGTATTGTCTGCAGTTAAAGGCATTAAATTAATCAAAATCTGGCTATGGGCCAAAAACTCGGAAAGCTGTTCTTGGCCTACATAGCTTTTGACCTGAGCAATCTCTTTTGGGGAATTGGACCATCCAGACACCTGATAGCCCATGTCGGCAAAACGTTTTGCCACATAACCACCCATATGGCCAAGGCCCATAATCCCGATCTGGATATGATGACTATAACTTTGACGATACTGTTTCCATAGCTGCTGCTTTTGCTGCTGGATCATGCGGTCAAAATAACGCTGAAAATACAGCACACCCCAAAGCAGATAATCAAACATGCCCTTTTGATGATGTGGATCCAGTACCCGGCAGACTGACTGGTCAGCTCTAATCTCGTTTAAATTTAAATGTTCGACTCCTGCAGCAATCGAATGAATCAGACCAAGTTCTGGAAGTTGCCGGAGTTTTTCCAGATCTGGAAACCACGAAGCTGCTGTGGTCGCCTGTTCAGCTTCCGGGCTGTCCAGTGTACAAAAACTGCCCTCAGGCGCATATTTCTGAAAAGACTTCACCAGAATGGCTTCAATATTCGGCACAGTACTGGATATCACAATCATGATGCATACTCCGTATATTGATGCTCAATCAGGGATAACGCAGCCTGCCAGGCACGCTGTAAAATCGGTTCAACTAAAGGACTGGCGAACTGCTTGGCAGTTTTAATTCGTACATCTTCACTTGGATAATGCAGTTCGGCACCGCCACTTAAGGCCTTCACCTGCGCCTGACAGGCACGCTCCAGAAAATAGATTTCATGAAAAGCCCGTGCAATCGTTTCGCCAGCCGTTAAAAGTCCGTGATTGCGTAAAATCATGGCGCGATGGCCGCCTAGGTCCTCAATCAGGCGTTCCTGTTCATCTGTTGACAA
>NZ_LSZJ01000015.1:126343-141360 GCF_001647575.1 Acinetobacter sp. SFD | reverse complement strand
TTAATCAGAAAACAGTCAGGTTGATCGGGAACTCTTAAACTGATGTGAGTATCGATCAGGTCCGTCATCCGGTAATGCGCGATAATGCGATAAAGCGCTGCGAGTTCACAACGTGCCTGCCATTCAGCATCTGTGACGAGATTTTTTATTGTCATCATTCCATCCTGGAAAAATATAGCATTTCGATCATTATCTGTTATATCATAATTCTAGAAAAACAGAATATTATTTCATAAAGCGAAATAAATCGTTACAAGGAGTGGATATGCCCACATCACAATTAAACGGACTTGAATATCTCACCGCAATTAAAAATGGGGAAATTCCCAGCTCAGCCATGAGTGAAATTATTCCCATGCGTCTGACCTTGGTGCGCGAAAACTATGTGGAATATGAGGTGCGTCCTGATCAGCGCCATTACAATTTACAGGGTGGAATTCATGGCGGCTTTTGTGCAACGGTTCTAGATAGTGCCACTGGCGCTGCCGTGCATACGACAGTAGATGCAGGTGTTAGTTTCTCGACCATTGACCTGAATGTCAAAATGCTGAAAGCGATGAAAAGCGGCGAAACTTATACAGCTATTGGTGAAGTCATCCGGATCGGGCGTAATGTACTGACCTCAGAAGGCCGAATTATCGATAAAGAAGGTAAAGTTTATGCATTTGGTTCAGCGACTTTATTAGTCACTGCCCGTAAGTAAATCATTACACTGATGTAATCAATCCCTGCATGTGCAGGGATTTTTATTTTGAAAGAAAAATCCCAATAAAAAAATGCCATGCATATCACATATACATGGCATTTAGGTGATGACTTAAGATGTTGCAGCTTCAGGGTTTTCAATCACCATCGCCAGGCCTTGACCCAGACCAATACACAGACTGATCACGGCATATTTTTTACCGGTACGCTGTAACTGACGTGCAACGGTTAAAGCTAAACGCGCACCCGAACAGCCCAGTGGATGACCAATGGCAATCGCACCACCATTTGGATTGACACGCGGATCATCCAAAGCGACATCCAGACCTTTCAGGCAAGATAATACCTGACTGGCAAAGGCTTCATTAATCTCGATGATATCCATATCGTCTAGCGTCAAACCCGCACGCTGTACTGCCTTTTTAATTGCTTCAATTGGGCCTGCTCCCATGATGCGTGGCTCAATGCCAGCGGCTGCAGAAGACAGGATACGAGCGAGAGGTTTTAAGCCATACAGTTCCTGCACTTTTTCACTGCCGATAATCAGTGCTGCAGCGCCGTCATTGATACCTGATGCATTACCCGCTGTTACTACACCACCTTCGAAAAGCGGTTTTAACTTGGATAAAGCTTCAAATGTTGAAGAAGCACGTGGATGCTCATCCTCAGTAATTTGTTTAGGCGGCAATTTGCGTCCTTGAGAAACTTCAATCGGGGTAATTTCACCTTCAAAGAAACCTGCTTCTTTCGCTGCCTGATATTTTGCCTGTGATGCAGCAGCAAAGGTATCAGCCTGTTCACGGCTAATACCGAATTCTTCAGCCACGTTATCACCTGTTTCAGGCATGCTGTGCGCGCCAAACTGATCCGTAAATTTACGGTTCGGGAAACGGGTACCAATCGTGGTGTCATAAATTTTGGCATCACGTGAATAAGCACTCTCTGCTTTACCCATTACAAAAGGTGCGCGGGTCATGCTTTCTACGCCACCGGCAATGTACAACTCGCCTTCACCTGCAGTAATGGCACGTGCCGAATCAATCACAGCACCGAGACCTGATGCACATAAGCGGTTTACCGTCTGACCCGGAATTGTTACCGGCATACCTGCTAACAATGCTGCAAAACGTGCCACATTACGGCTGTCTTCACCGGCCTGATTGGTACTACCAAAAATTACATCCTCTACATCTGCTGCCGGAATACCGGTTTTTTCCAGCAGGTTTTTAATTACGGTCGCTGCCAGATCATCTGGGCGTACGCTTGACAGACTTCCTGCATGGCGACCGATTGGTGAACGTAAACCATCATAAATATATGCATTTAACATGAGTGTTATTCCTTTAACTTTTTAATTAATTTGTTGTATGAACAAGAGGCAGACCAAGCTGAACACGGCGACGCAACCAAGGACTTGGACGGTAACGCTGGTCACGGGTAATCGCAGTCATACGGTCTAATATTTTCAGGATTTTTTCAGCACCCAGTACATCCCCCCATTCAATAGGGCCATATGGATAGCCAAGGCCTAGTTTCACTGCGATATTGATATCTTCTACCGTTGCAACGCCTTGCTGGGCAATATCACAGCCGAGATTCACAATCATTGCCAAAGCACGTTGAGCCACAAAGCCGACGCTTTCCTGAATTACGCTGACGGTCATACCATCCAGATTGAAAATCGATTGGGCTGCTTTTATTAGCTCAGGTTGGGTGACAAAAGTTGGCATCAAGGTACGGTGTTTATTCAGACCATATAGCAGATCGATACACACCACTTGCTGAGGTGCCACATGATAACGAACAGCGGCTGATGTTGCATCTTCACCATAAGTGGCAATCAGGATTAAAGCCTCTGCTGAAGGTATCTCAGTTTGCTCAATCTGAATGTTGAACTGTTGCAGATATTGCTCAAGTGCCTGACGGTCTTCACTATATTCTGTGCCTAGCCAGACTGCTGGATATTGATCGAGTTTTTCAACCAATGCTGGAGCCACATCACCTACTTTGCTGCCCGAGGTGTAATCATAAAAACCTTTACCGGTTTTACGACCTAACTGCTTGGCAATAAAACGCTGACGGGTAATCACGCTTGGACGGTAACGTGCTTCTTCATAATACTGGTGATAAATCGATTCACTCACCGGATGCGAGACATCCATACCGGTCAGATCACCTAATTCAAACGGCCCCATCTTGAAACCGATTCCGTCACGGTAGATCCTGTCAATATCATAAAATGGTGTGACATTTTCATTCAGAATTGCATAGGCTTCGCTACCAAAGGCACGGCCGGCATGGTTAATGATAAACCCTGGCGTATCTTTAGCTTTGACCGGACGATGACCCATTTTTGTCGAGAGCTGGGTTAATGCTTCAATAATGTCAGCACGGGTGTTAAAGCCTTCAATCACTTCGACCACTTTCATCAGTGGTACCGGATTAAAGAAGTGATAACCGGCAACACGTTCTGGCTGCTTACAGTTGGCGGCGATTGCGCTAATCGACAATGAAGATGTATTGGATGCCAGAATCGCTTCTGGTTTTATAATTCCTTCCAGTTGCTGCATCAATTTTTGCTTGATTTCCAGATTTTCAATAATCGCTTCAACAATTAAGTCACAATCTTTCAGGTCTTCTAGCTGCTGCGCAGTCGACAGATGAGCAATATCTTCAGCGGCTTTTTCATGGCTGAATTTACCTTTATCTGCCAAGGTATTTAA
Source organism: Acinetobacter sp. SFD (assembly GCF_001647575.1). Lineage (NCBI taxonomy): Bacteria > Pseudomonadati > Pseudomonadota > Gammaproteobacteria > Moraxellales > Moraxellaceae > Acinetobacter > Acinetobacter sp. SFD. The sequence goes on along the minus strand of NZ_LSZJ01000015.1, from coordinate 137,932 downwards.
TGTTTTGGCCAGTTTGTCCTGTGCCTGTTCGGCTGCCCCTTCTTTGGCATCAAACAGTACAACATCATGACCAGACTGAATCGCGATCTGGGCAATACCTGCACCCATCGTGCCTACACCAATAATGCCAATTTTTTGAATCTGAATACTCATGCTTATCGTCCCTGATAATTCGGTTTACGTTTTTCGATAAAGGCCTGCATGCCTTCTTTTTGATCTTCTGAAGAAAACAGCATCTGGAAAGACTTACGTTCCAGGGTAAGTCCGGCATTGAGCGGCACATCTTCGGCCAATAAAGCCACTTCCTTGATTTGCTCCAAGGCAATTGGTGGCATTTTTGCCAGCCCTTCTGCCATCTTGATGGCAGTTGCAAGGGTTTCACTGTCTTCAGTCACCTGGGACACCAGGCCAATTTGATAGGCTTCCGGTGCAGGTACCAGACAACCGGTCATGATCATGCGCATGGCATGAAATTTGCCAACTGCACGGAATAAGCGCTGGGTACCACCTGCACCCGGCATGACACCCACTTTTACTTCAGGCTGACCAAACTGGGCACTTTTCCCGGCAATAATAATGTCTGCATGCATGGCCAGTTCACAGCCACCACCCAGTGCATAACCGTTTACAGCTGCAATCACCGGTTTGGAACATTGTGCAATCGCCTGCCAGTAACGTTCAGTCCGACGCTGCATCATCTGGATGGTTTCTGCATTGGCCAGTTCTTTCAGGTCTGCGCCTGCTGCAAAATCTGTTTCACCACCGGTAAGAATAATGGCACGGACATTTTCATCATCATTCAGTTGCAGAAAAGCCGCCGCAAGTTTCTGGCGAACTTCTGTATTCAAGGCATTTTTCGCTTCTGGTCGATGAATTTTAACCATCGCTACATGTGCTGAAACTTGTTCTACTTGAACTACCTGTTCCATTAAAATCTCCATTTATTTTGTATAGCGAAATTTTATTTTATATAAAACTAAGGTTTCTCAAGCTATAAATCAAGGATTTTTAACCCCAGAATTCAAAAAAGTTATTTTTAAATAAAAATAGAGTAAAAACTCTTGTTCAATTTCTCATTTTATGATTAATTAATTTCGCAATACGGAATTAATTATTTTAAATGCAATCTGGTTATTCATTTCAATGAATAATCACCATAAGGCAGAACTTAGAAGTAATTTACGAAATCAAATTTTCCAGTAATGAGATGATTTTGATTTAGCGTAAAGCGTGAAAAATCGAATGTAGCCTGATAATAAATGCAGCGGCTGTTGTGTGTAGAGCAAGTCTGTTAAATCAGGAAAACTATGTTTCCGTGAGGAAGAAAAATGGATTTAGCGGTAGCAGAGGAAATGCTACTTTGAATATATAGAGGATATAAGAATGACAAGCGATACCATCGTAACAGGAGACAATAAAACCGATGTCTCCTCCACGGATACCATCAAACAGGCACCAAAACGTCTATGGATGACGGCTTTTGTCTTTGCTTTTCTGATTTTGCTCTGTGACGGTGCAGATATCGGGATTCTGGCTTTTAGTCTGACCAGTCTTAAAGCGGAATGGGGCCTAACTTCTGTACAGGCGGGGGCCTTGGGAAGTTATTCTCTTTTAGGTATGGGGATTGGAGGCTTTATTGGTGGATGGGCATGCGACAAATTTGGACGTGTCCGCGTCATTGTACTGGCAACCATCGCCTTCTCGATCTTGTCTGCCTACTCAGGTTTTGCGCAGTCTTATACTGAATTTGCAATGTTACGTACTCTGTCCTGCTTAGGTCTGGGCTGCTTGTATATTGCCTGTAATACCTTGATGTCTGAATATGTGCCTACCAAATACCGTACCACAGTGCTGGCAACATTGATGACCGGCTTCACTCTGGGTTCTCTGGTGATTACCATGCTTTCAGGCTGGATTATTCCTGAGTTCGGCTGGCGTATGCTGTATTGGATTACGATTGCACCTTTAGCACTCGGTATCCTCATGCACTTTATGGTGCCTGAACCAGAATCGTGGAAACGTGTTCGGGAAATGAAAAGAACCGGCCAGATCGTGGATAATAATGCGAAAAAAGGCAATCCATATATCACCATTTTAAAAGATAAAACCCACGGCAGAATGTTTATCTTATGGTCATTCAGCTCAGGTTTTCTCTTATTCGGTTATTTCGGTGTAAGTAACTGGCTGCCAAGTTATCTTGAAGCTGAATTAGGCATCAAGTTTAAAGAAATGGCGATCTATATGATTGGTACTTTCTTGACCATGATATTCGCCAAAATCATTGCGGGCTATGTTGCTGACAAGATTGGCCGTCGTATCGTGTTTGCTTTCGGCACCATGGGTACTGCGCTGTTCATTCCGGTCGTGGTCTACATGCACACTCCAGACAACATCGGTGTACTGATGCTGATCTTTGGTTTCCTGTACGGCATTCCATATGCCATTAATGCAACCTATCTGACTGAAAGCTTCCCGACTGCAGTTCGTGGAACAGCCGTGGGTGGTGCATTCAATATTGGCCGGATCGGTGCCATTTTTGCCCCGATTACCATTGGCTATCTGGCCATGCATGGCTCAATTGGAACTGGCTTGATGGTGATGGGCGCTGCCTACTTCTTCTGCGGCTTAATTCCGGCCCTGTTTATTAAAGACCGTTTATACGATCCGCAAAAAGCAGAATAAATACTCTCCGGAAGACAGTACAACTTGCTGTCTTCCTCTTTCTCCAATTATTGACCACACGTATAGAAAGGTTTCCTTTCATTCAGGATTAAAAGTTTCTTTAGGGATTAAGAAATGAAAAAATTAGTTTTAGCTACATTGTGCGGTATTGCATCAGGAACTGTACTTTCAGCAGAAGTATCGGAAGATCGTATCCAGTTTCTAGAAGCACAGCTCAAACAGATTCAGTCCGAACTGGAACAGCAAAAACAATCGCAGCTTGCTTTGAAAGTACAGCAGGAACAGTCTAAAGTAGCAGAATCCAAAAGTTTAAGTAGCATGATGGACAATGTTGATGTGTATGGAATGATCCGTCTGGATGGCGCGATTGATTTTAAGAGTACGCCAGAAACCCGTGGCCGTACCATTAACCAGATCAATAAAGTGCCTTTTACTGAACCTGATTCAGTCCGTTCCGATTTCACTGCAGCCGCCAGCCGTATTGGTTTTCTGGCCAAAGATCTGGGAGGTAATCCGAATATTTCCGCACGTCTGGAAGCTGATTTCTGGACCAACAATGGCAAAGGTGATGGTGGCCTCCGTATCCGTCATGCATATTTTAAATATTATAACTGGACTTTTGGTCAGGCCTGGTCACTCATGTCTACGCCGGAAATTAGCACCGATGCGGTAGACTACAGTTTATTGCTCGGTGGTTCGATCTTACGTACTCCCCAGGTCAGTTATGCGTTTAAGCTTGATCCGGAAAATACCTGGAATGTCGGCTTGGAATATATGGCCGGTGGTGATCGCTCCTCTGCCTTACCTGCCTTAACCACCAAATTTGTACATCAATCCGGTCCGCTACATCTGTTAGCTCAAGGCTTTATCAATGAAAAGCAGGCGCAAACCGCGACAGGTGATATCGAGAAAGTTGGCTGGGGGGTTGGTGCTGGTGGACGTTATCGTTTTGATGATAGAAACTCTATTCAGGGCAATTATTTCCATATAGTAGGCGATCAGCGTATTGCTGCCTTTTTAATTCAAGGTTCTACGGTTGACGGTGCAGCTTGGGGTGGCGACTATTCGGTTGATACAGCCAATAATGAACTTTTACTGAATGAGTTTAACAGTTTGAATATCGGATTTACGCATAAATTCACACCGAAATGGCGTAGCAGTATTGCAGCCAGTGTGGTCGATTTTGATGATTCTAGCGATTATGCTAAAGCCAATCCGGAAGCCAATAAGCGCTTAACCGACTATGTGGCTAACGTGATCTATTCTCCTGTTCCAAAGATTAATCTGGGTGCAGAATATCATCATGGCAAGCGTGAAACCTTTGACAATAAGGAAGCAGATATTTCGCGTATCAACCTCTCTGCCAACTATAGTTTTTAAGGCCTCAGGAGACAAGGATGTCAGCCCAAGGGCAAATTTCACGCCGTTTCATGTTCATGATGGCAATGACCTGCGCACTTTGCGCAGGTTGTAATTATTTTAACCAGCCCTTGATTTATTCTATTGCAGAGGATCTGCAGATCAGTGTAGCCCAGTCTGGCTGGACTGTAGTATTGACCCAGATTGGCTATGCCACCGGGTTATTTTTGTTTGTCCCTCTGGGGGATTTGTTCGAAAAACGGCTGTACATCTGCAGTTTAATGTTCTGTACCGGACTGGCACTTATTGGGCTTTCAGCCAGTACCAATCTGCATATGTTGTATGGCTTTACTCTGCTCGCCTCTTTTTGTTCGATTACCACCCAGATTCTGATTCCTTTTGCCGCCAGCCTGTCGCAACGTGATAAAAGTGCCGAAGTCGTTGGCCTGCTCATGAGTGGTGTTCTGGTGGGTATTCTGTTTGCCCGTACCGTAGCCGGACTGATTTCTACTTTATGGTCCTGGCATGCGGTATACCTATTTAGTGGTTGTGCAATTCTTCTGCTAAGTCTGGCGATGTGGTTCCAGTTGCCGAGCACCAAGAGCCAGTTGCAGATGAATATATTGCAAATTTATCGCTCACTATTTACCTTTGCCCGAACAGAACCCATGCTGATCCGGCGTAGTATGATCGGAGGTTTGGGTTTTGGCATGCTGAGTATTATCTTTACTACCATGACTTTTATTCTGGCTGAAGCACCGTATCATTTTAATGATTTCCAGATTGGTCTCATGGGTATTGTGGGTGTGGTCGGCATCTGGTCCTCTCAGTGGACTGGTAAAATGATTGGCAGACATCGGGAAAAATGGATTGCGCACCTGGCCACATGTGGACTGATTCTGGCCTGGATTCCCTTATTCTTTGCCCAGAACTATTTATGGATTTATATCCTGGGCTTGATTCTGGCTTATTTTGGAATTTCCTGTTTGCATGTCTTGAACCAGAATCTGGTCTATCGAATTTCAATGCAGGCACGCTCGCGGATTAATGCCATCTATATGACCTGTTATTTTTCAGGTGCCGGTCTGGGAGCATTTTTATCGCTGCATTTATGGAAAAGCTATGGCTGGTCTGCCTGTGTCATTTTAGGTTTTATTTTTGCCCTCTTGATCTTTGTGATTAACTATTATGATTTAAACCAAGAAAGAAATTTAGCCAATATTCAGCCTGAGCCTTAAATACTGTTAAAAACCTTTAGAGGTTAAAAGCTTATTTTTTTATCCCGCTTTCTATATCAAGTGCAAATTCTAAAGATGATATGCTCATAAAAATAGAAAAAATTTTGAGGCCTGTTTAACATTTCCTTTCTCTCTGAAGAGTGGTTGAAAATATTGATATCTTAACTTTTTAGAGTTAATTCAATTTACTATTTTCCATTGCGAGATAAACAGATTTCAATTCAGTTAAAGGTGCTGGTTTTGCATAAAAGAAGCCTTGTAGCAAATCACAGCCCTGTTGATAGAGCAAACTGGCCTGACTTAAGGTTTCGACCCCTTCTGCGACAACTTCCAAATCCAGCTGATGGGCTAGATGAATAATGGATTGCACAATTGCAGCATCCTGACCATCGAGGGTCAGCTCTTCAATAAAACTACGGTCTAACTTGATTTGATTGATCGGCAAACGACGCAGATAACTGAGACTCGAATAACCTGTGCCAAAGTCATCAATGGCAACCTGTACGCCTAAAGCACGCACCGCTTTTAAAATTTCTATGGTTCGGTCTGCGCCATTAATGATGACACCTTCCGTAATTTCAATTTTAAGTAGTTCCGGCGGTAATTGACTGAGTTGAAGCGCATGTTCAAGTACCTGTAGAAAGCCTGCTCTACGGAATTGTAAGGGAGAAATATTCACCGATACCGTGATCTGGCTATTATGTTTCTTGTTCCAGTGCGCAATATCTAAACAGGCCTTTTCCAGCACCCACTGGCCTACACTAATAATCTGCCCGGTTCTTTCTGCAAGAGGGATAAAAATTGCTGGGGAAATATAACCCTGTTGCGGATGACACCAACGGATTAAGGCTTCCACACCTGTTACATGTCCAGTTTCAGGATGAACCAGCGGCTGATAGAACAGGTCGAAATTTTCCTGATTGATCGCTTCCATAAGTTCCAGACGCAGATTGGTATAATCTATTTCTGCGACAGGCTGCATTTTGTTTTTTTCATACCACTGCCAGATGTTACGCCCCTGTCTTTTGGCTTCCTGCATTGCCAAAACAGACTGATAGATCAGTTCAGATGAATGCTGGATTGAGCTGTCATCCGCCACAATACCAATACTGGCACTTAAATGTATTTTGTACTGATCAATAACAAAAAGTATGGAAAGAAGCTCAAGAATTTCTCCAGCGATCGCCTCCACTTCAGATGATTCATATATTCCTGAAAGCAGTAAGATAAACTCATCTTCAGCAAAGCGGCATAGCACGTTATCATCTTGAATAAATTTTTGCAGCCGTTCACCCACACTTTTAAGAATCTGATCCCCCACCAGATGACCCAAGCTGTCATTAATATTTTTAAAGTCATCCAGGTCTATATATAGCAGCACCAAAGGTTCTGAACTCTCATGCTGTACTTCAAAAATATTTTCCAGAATTTGCTTAAATGCATGCTGGTTCGGCAAACCGGTTAAATAATCATGGGTATGCTGATGCCGGATATATTCTTCGTGAATAAGTTGCTGGGTAATATCTTCCTGAATTCCTAGAAAATGGGTACAGGTTCCAGTCTGATCAAAAATAGGACCTAGGGTTAAACGGTTCCAGAACCAGCTGCCATCTTTACAGTAACTTTTTATGGTGACCTGAATTTCTTTTTGTTTTTTAACTGCTTGCTTGAGTAATGAAATTTGATCCGGATCAGTATCTGGACCCTGCAAGAAAAAACAGCCTTGCCCTAAAACTTCTGTTTCTGTATAGCCTGTGAGCTTGAGAAAAGCCGGGTTCACATATACCATTAACCTTTCTTCTGAAACATCGGTAATAAAAAGACTATTCGGACTGGCTTCTACTCCCCGTTTTAATAAACGCAAATCCTCCTTGTTTTTACGGGATAAAGTAATATCCCGCGCAATGCCAATAACGCCGGTAACTTTCTGATTTTGTATAATCGGTAAATTGGTCAAATCCAGCCATAAAATATCTCCAGTAACATTATAGATTGGAAGCTCAAAATGTTGAGATTTACCTTGCAGCGTTTCTATAAATGAAAAGTTGGCCAGCTCATGAAATTCGGGCGGTATAAAAGCACAATAATGCTGACCACAAATTTGCTCTTTAGAAAATCCTGTAATTTCTTCGCAAGCAATATTGGTAGTAAGCATATGCCCCTGTAAATCAAGTTCAAAAATGATATGGGGATGATAAGTATAAAAAGAACAGTATTTCTCATTAAGCTCCTGTCTTTTTTGACGCTCCTGATCAAGTTCGATTGCGAGGGCCACTAATTTTGCCGCTTGTTTCAAAAGCTCAATATGCTGTTCTGTCGGTATTTTGGGTGCCCGATAATAGGTCGAAAAAGTGCCATATAAAATATCTGAGGCATTTATAATCGGCATAGACCAGCAACTAGACAGCTTTTCTGCATTCACTACAGCACGGTAGGACTGCCAGTTTGGATCTTTCATTAAATTTGGACTAATGACGAGTTGACGCAAAAAAGCAGCTACGCCACAGGTTCCTCGATCAGGACCAATCTTTAAATCTTGGATGACATTACAGTACTCTTTTGAGAAATGCTGCTGGCCACTTATAACATTTAAAGTTTGCGAGTCTTCTCTATAGAGCATAATTGTGACAAGCGCCTCTGGAATACGTGATTCCAGCCATTGGCTAATAATGTCGAGAATAGGTTTGAGTTCAGTATGGCGGCCAATCAGATTAAAAATATGAAAAATATCTTGATCATCACAATTATTATGCATTCAGACTATCACCTTCCTTAGCTTGTTAACATTTTAGACTTATTCTTAAGATAATCATTAGCAAAAGTTTATATGTACATCTTAAAAGTGCGAAATATGCCTCATTTTATGTGTAAAAAAATATTAATATTAAAGTTTAAAAATCACAGCCAAAGCTGTGATTTGAAATTATGTTTCACTCGTTCAAATTTTGATGTCTTATTTTTAGGCTGCTTGTTGACGACTGTCCACTAATTTACAGCCAGTCTTCCTTTGCAACTCCTCAAAACTTAAGCCATCCACTATTTCAATAACCTGAGCTTGGCCATCTTTTAATTCAATCACACAGAGATCGGTATAAATGCGGTTGACACACTGCTTACCTGTTAGAGGATAAGTTAGTTCTTCAACGATTTTTGCTTCACCGTTTTTGGTCATATGCTCCATACAGACATAGACACATCGAGCACCCACGGCCAGATCCATTGCACCGCCTACAGCAGGTACAGCATCAGCATTACCGGTATGCCAGTTCGCCAGATCACCATTAATAGCAACCTGAAAGGCACCCATGATACAGATATCCAGATGCCCGCCTCGCATGATATCGAAAGAGTCCGCAGAATTCATAAAACTGCCACCTTGTAGCATGCTTACGAGTTCTTTACCGGCGTTAATCAGGTCATCATCTGCCTGTTCAGGATCATTCAAGGCAGCAAAACCTAAAACGCCATTTTCCGAGTGCAGAATTACTCCTTGTTCAGGTTTTAAATAACCAGCCACGCGTGTCGGTAAACCAATACCCAAATTCACAAAAGAGCCAGCTGGAATGTCTTGTGCCACTTTAGCCACAATCTGTTCACGGCTACGTTTTTGAATATTCATCATTTAATATCTCCAACCTTGACCACATGCTGTACAAAAATTCCCGGCGTTACGATGATCTCTGGATCAAGCTCTCCCAGTTCCACAATCTGATGCACTTGTGCAATGGTGGTTTTTGCTGCTTTGGCCATGATCGGACCAAAATTCCGTGCTGCCTTACGGTAGGTCAAGTTGCCCCACTGATCTGCCTGATTGGCATATACCAAGGCATAATCAGCATGAATCGGATATTCCAGCACATAATCTTTTCCATTGATATTTCGGGTTTCTTTACCTTCAGCAATTTTGGTACCAAAACCGGTTGGAGTAAAAACAGCTCCTAAGCCTGCACCGGCTGCCTGAATACGGCAGGCCAGATTGCCTTGTGGCACCAGTTCCAGTTCAACTTTTCCTGCCTTATACAGGTCTTCAAAGACGGTTGAGTTATTGGCCCGCGGGAATGAACAGATCATTTTTTTAACCAGTCCAGACAACAGCAGATTGGTTAGACCACGATCTCCAGAAGCAGCATTGTTGTTAATAATGGTTAAGTCTCGAGGACCAAGATCAATTAATGCTTCGATTAATTCGACCGGCTGACCTGCCAGGCCAAAACCACTGGTCATAATGTGTGCACCATCAGGAATTTGCTTGAGTACCGTCTCGATATCCTGCGTGATTTTATTCATCATATTGCTTCCTAGCATGTTCTATCTATATTGCAATTGCAGATTAATCTGCCTTTTGCGGATCAAATAAGCGGTCTTTAATAAAGAAAGCGGGTATCAGGCCACAAAGAAAATAGGCAATGCCCATGATCAGTAAACCCGTACCAATTGAGCCTCCTTGAGCAAAATAACCAATGGTAAGAGGTGCAAACACAGCACCCAGTCTGCCTACGTTATAGGCACCACCCACGGCTGTTCCACGCACTTTGGTGGAGAAGCTTTCTGTCATGTAAGTCGCATTAATACCGTATGGAATACCATAGAGAAAACCAAAAAATAACATCAGCCAGAGAATGTTATCCGGCGTATTACCAAAGACAATCACAGGGATAAAAATTGCAGTACCCATAGTGCCGAAAGCAAATACCGCACGACGGCCAATCCGGTCAGCGATAAAACCGGCAATAACCTTGGTACACATCATGATCAGGAAAGTTCCGATCATATACATGGTCATTTCTTTAAACTTGATTCCCAGATCAGTCTCTAAGTAGGCCGGTAACCAGTTGCTGACTCCATAATAGCCAAACTGTAAAAATGCGGTACTGAAGGACCAGAGGATAAACATGCGACGGCTGAGTGCATCTTCAAAAATCATTTTGAAAGTGTTCTTGGGCTTTTCCTGCACAATGCCACTGGCTTTTGCATCCAGTCGGGCCTGACGTGCTTCTAACCAGGCTTTCGGTTCAGGCACCAAAAAGTACATCGCGAAAGCCAGTACAATTGGAATAATGGCAATATAATAGAGGTATCGCCAGCCAAACTCAGGTAATAACCATCCAGCCAGAACAGTTGCGACCACCGAGCCTAAAGTCCAGCCAGTCATGAGCGTTGCCAATACTGTAGAGCGATATTTGGTGGGTACATACTCTGCCATGAGTGTGTTACAGGCAATATATAGAGCACCTAGTCCAATCGCAGACGTAAATCGCAGCCATTTGAACTGATCATAACTTTCCACGAATCCCAACCAGAAGGTTAATGAAGAAAATAATGCAATGGCAATGACGATAACACGAACCCGGCCAAAACGGTCACATGCCCAGCCACCAAAAAAACCGCCGATAGCCATGCCTGCAAGTGTCCAGCTTCCCAAGGCACCGGCCTGCATATTACTTAATGAAAATTCTTGTTTCAGACTGGTCAGACTGTAGGCTAATAATGCAATATCAGCACCATCAACCAGTAATGCCAAAAATGAGAAGATAAAGGCCAGAATCCAGACTTTTTGCTTGGGTTCGTTTCCACCTTCTACCTGGTGTTGTTGTGAACTGATCGTATCCATAATGCTCTTTCTACTTTTCGGCACTCCTGTGCCTTTTAAAAATCAATATTTCACTTAATTATTTAATTGAAATATATAATATTTATTGATCATTATCACGCTTTAACAAAGTGATATAAAAATGCTTTTCAAGGTTTTTAAAAATTGAATACGGTGAAATCACATAGCAATCTACAAATAGATGTGATTAAGCCGCGATGCTTAACCCCGAAAACAATCTAGCCAGCAATGCTGGCTAGAGGGAGATCTCAGGTTTAGTTGCAAAAGGCTGCAATTCCGGTTTGTGCACGTCCTAAAATCAGGGCATGTACATCGTGGGTACCTTCATAGGTATTTACCACTTCCAGATTAACCAGATGACGGGCTACACCGAATTCATCGCTAATCCCATTACCGCCCATCATGTCACGGGCCAAACGGGCAATATCCAGTGCCTTACCGCAGTTATTACGCTTAATTAAAGATGTACCTTCAACTGAAGCAATACCCTCATCCTTCATGCGGCCAAAACGTAAAGCCACCTGTAAGCCAAGGGCAATTTCAGTTTGCATGTCTGCCAGTTTTTTCTGGATCAGCTGATTCGCAGCAAGTGGTCGGCCAAACTGTTTACGGTCCATGGTGTACTGATGCGCGGTATGCCAGCAGAATTCTGCAGCTCCCATCGCACCCCATGCAATCCCGTAACGCGCACTGTTCAAG
>NZ_LSZJ01000015.1:0-126017 GCF_001647575.1 Acinetobacter sp. SFD | reverse complement strand
ATCATGCTGCCAGGATCTGATCCATGATCTGGCTCGGTCAAGCCGAAGCAACCAATATATTCACCGGTTGCTAATTTTGGTAAATACTTCTGCTTTTGCTCTTCAGAACCAAATTCATTAATGGGTACCATCACCAGAGAGCTTTGTACGCTGGCCATTGAACGGTAACCTGAATCGACACGTTCAACTTCACGGGCAATCAGGCCATAACTGACATAATTTAAACCTGCACCACCGTACTGTTCCGGAATGGTTGGGCCTAGCAGACCAAGTTCACCCATCTCACGAAAAATAGCCGGATCGGTTTTTTCATGGCGGAACTGTTCCAGTACCCGCGGCATCAGTTTGTCTTGACAGTACGCTGCCGCTGCATCGCGGATCATGCGCTCTTCTGACGTCAGTTGCTGTTCAATTAAAAATGGGTCTTGCCAATCAAATCTAATTTTTGTCGTCATTTTAAGATGTCCTTATTTTAAAATTATGAGATTAGGCGGTTGCTTGTTTAATCATTTCACGCGCAATAATAATTTGCTGGATTTGTGTGGTTCCTTCATATAAACGGAACAGACGCACATCACGGTAGAAACGTTCAATTGAATATTCACTGATATAACCTGCACCACCATGGATCTGCAAGCAACGGTCAGCGACACGGCCACACATTTCAGTTGCAAACATTTTGGCACAAGAGGCTTCAGTCGTAACATTTTGGCCAGCATCACGCTTACGTGCTGCATCCAGTACCATACATTTCGCAGCATAAATTTCAGCTTTCGAGTCGGCTAACATGCCTTGAATCAACTGGAAATTCGCAATGGGCTGACCAAACTGTTTGCGTTCCACTGCATAGTTAAGTGCGTCTTCCAGCATACGCTCTGCCATGCCGACGCTATAACCGGCAATGTGCAGACGGCCCTTGTCCAGAACGCGCATTGCTGTTTTAAACCCAATCCCTTCTACACCGCCAATCAGCTGATCTTTATGCACTTTACAGTTATCAAAAATTACATCACAGGTATAGGAACCATGTTGGCCCATTTTCTTATCAATTTTACCTAGGCTTAAACCAGGTGTGCCTGCTTCAACTAAAAATGCTGAAATACCGCTCGCACCTTTAATCTCTTGATTGGTACGTGCCATCACGGTAAATGTTGTGGCACGTGGCGCATTGGTGATAAAGCGTTTAGTTCCGTTTAAAATATAATAATCGCCGTCTTTGACTGCACTGGTTTTTAAAGCAGCAGCGTCTGAGCCGGAATCAGGTTCGGTCAAACAGAATGAACCAATAATTTCGCCTGTTGCATAACGCGGTAAATATTTCTGTTTTTGTTCTTCTGTACCGTCGATGATGATGCCACTTGAGCCAATGCCGTTGTTAGTACCAATTAAAGAGCGGAAGGCAGCCGATGTCTGACCCAACTCCATCGCGACCAGAATTTCTTCTTCCATGGTAATGCCTAAACCGCCATATTCTTCTGGAATCGTCAGGCCAAACAAGCCCAGCTCTTTCATCTGTTCCACAATATGTTCAGGAATGGCATTGTTCTCTTCTACTTCATGCTCAAGAGGCACCAGTTCATTTTTTACAAAATCGCGAATCGTTGACAGAAGTTGGTCTAGCATTTCCGGATCACGAATCATATGAATCTCCATGGATATAATTTAGGTAAATTCCTTTACCCTTATTTTTGTTTCGTATTACGAAATAAATAATCATATAAAATCATTTTGAGCAAGTAAAATTATTAAAAATTTTATTTTTTAAACAAAAAATGAAATTTCTCTGGTATTCCAGTTGATTTGTGTTTAAGATTTAATTTCACGATACGAAATATTTTGATGAATAATTGTTTTATTTATCAGTTTTTTTGAATAGATAATTAAACCTTTTTTCTTGCTGTAATACTTATCGATCCCTGACTCTTTCGGAGAAATCGAAACTTCTTAAATGTGTGGGCTACGTATTAAACCTAAAAAACTAGATGATTTCATATTGTCTTTAAACTTGGGTAACAGGATTCTTTCCGACCACAAATAATTTCGGTACTATTTCCTATATTTTATCTTTTATAGAAGTGTTTTATTTTGTATCGTGAAATTATGTTGCTATCATATTCATTAATTTAACTTTAATTGCCCTGACCATGACAAAAAATAAAACTGGTGAAATTCCCAACTTTGATGAAATCCGTTTAGATCCGATTTCACATATTCATAGAGAAAATAATCCTCAATTTATTGCATCTATTGCGCGTGGATTGGAAATCTTGCGTTGCTTTTCAGCGACCAATCAATTGCTTGGCAATCAGGAAATTGCACAATTAACCAACTTACCCAAGCCAACTGTGGCCCGTATTACCAGCACCCTGGTTTCTTTAGGTTATTTAAAACAACTACCGAATACCACGAAATATCTGTTGGATGTTGGCGTATTGGCTTTGGGTTATGCAGCTTTGAGTAATATTTCTGCGCGGACTCAGGCTTATCCGTTTATGGAAGAAATGTCCCGTTATTCCCAAGCCCCTGTGGCAATGGCTACCCGTGACCGTTTGAGCATGATTTATCTGGAAGTGGTACATACAGAATCGACGCTAACCATGCGCCGCCCTGTCGGTTCGACTTTACCGATTCATAGCAGTGCCATGGGACGGGCCTGTCTGGCAGCGATGGATGTGAAGGAACGCGAATATTTATTTGATGCCATCAAGAAAAGAAACGAAGATCAGTGGCCAACCATCAAGCGTAATCTGGAACGTGCAATCCGTGATTATCAGGATTATGGCTACTGTCTGTCTTTAGGTGACTGGGCTAAGGATGTGAATTCCGTGGCAGTTCCGTTGGTTCACCCCAAACATGGGATATTAACGTTTAACTGTGGTGCCCCAAGTTATCTGTTAAATCAGGAAAAACTGGAAAATGAAATTGGACCGCGTCTGATTCACATGGTGAATAATATTGCAATGAATCTCAATAACATATAAAAAATTAATTATCAGAGCGACATTAAGTCGCTCTTTTATTGAATACCCAATCTACACATCTTCTTCCTTTATCCAGAATTCTCAGCAAACCTTTTTAATGCTGCGAAATAGATAAGATTTAAAAAAGATAAATTCCTATTCCAAATAAAAAGATCAAAAATAAGCTTCATAACCGATTTAGATAATGCTATAAATATCGTATAGCGAAATTGGATTTTATATTATGGAAGATATAACAAGAGAATCGATGGAGTTTGACGTCGTCATCATAGGCGCAGGCCCTGCGGGTCTTTCTGCTGCGATCAAAATCCGTCAACTTGCAATTGAAAACAACTTAAACGATTTGTCCGTTTGTGTCGTAGAAAAAGGCTCCGAAGTCGGTGCACATATTCTGTCTGGTGCTGTGCTTGAACCACGTGCCATGAACGAGCTGTTCCCCGACTGGAAAGAACAGGGCGCCCCGCTGAATGTCCCGGTGACCGAAGATAAAACCTTCTTCCTGCTGTCAGATGAAAAATCACAGGAAGCACCGCACTGGATGGTGCCTAAAACCATGCATAACGATGGCAACTATGTCATCTCGCTCGGCAACGTGGTGCGCTGGTTAGGCCAAAAAGCGGAAGAGCTGGAAGTATCGATCTTCCCGGGCTTTGCCGCCTCGGAAATTCTGTATCATGCCGATGGTACAGTCAAAGGCATCCAGACCGGTGACATGGGTATTGGTAAAGATGGCGAACCAACACATAACTTCACTCCAGGTTATGAACTGCATGCCAAATACACGATTTTTGCTGAAGGCTGCCGTGGTCACCTCGGTAAGCGTTTAATCCAGAAGTTCAATCTGGACAAAGATGCTGATCCGCAACACTACGGGATCGGGATTAAGGAACTCTGGGAAATCGATCCTGCCAAGCATAAACCGGGTCTGGTGATGCACGGTGCCGGCTGGCCACTAAATGAAACTGGTTCTTCAGGTGGCTGGTGGTTATACCATGCTGAGAATAACCAGGTGACCCTGGGCATGATCGTGGATCTGTCCTATACCAACCCGCATATGTATCCCTTCATGGAAATGCAGCGCTGGAAAACCCATCCATTAATTAAGCAATATCTCGAAGGTGGCAAGCGTATTTCCTATGGTGCGCGTGCTGTGACCAAAGGTGGTTTTAACTCGCTACCGAAATTTACTTTCCCGGGTGGCTCGTTAATTGGGGATGATGCCGGCTTCCTGAACTTCGCCAAGATCAAGGGTTCTCATACAGCAATGAAATCTGGCATGCTCTGCGGTGAAGCGGTATTTGAAGCGATTGCTGCCGGTGTAGAAAAAGGCGGTGATCTGGCGGTGGCACGTGTGGTAGAGGGTGAAGATTTCTTTGTCAAGGAACTGACCGCGTATACCGACAAGTTCAACCATAGCTGGCTGAAAGAAGAGCTGTACAGCTCTCGTAACTTCGGTCCTGCCATGCACAAGTTCGGTCAATGGATGGGAGGTGCATTCAACTTCATCGACCAGAACGTGTTTAAAGTACCGTTTACCCTGCATGACCTGCTGCCTGACTTCAAGGCATTAAAAACTGTCGATGCAGTGAACTTCAAGCCGACCTATCCAAAACCAGATGGCAAGCTGACGTTTGACCGCCTGTCTTCAGTGTTTGTGTCGAACACAGTCCATGAAGAAAACCAGCCTTCGCATTTGAAACTGACTGACCCGTCCATCCCGGTTGAAGTGAACCTGCCAAAATGGGATGAGCCTGCACAGCGTTACTGCCCGGCGGGTGTCTATGAAATCATGGAAAATAATGACGGTTCCAAGCGTTTCCAGATCAATGCAGCCAACTGTGTGCACTGCAAGACCTGTGACATCAAGGATCCGTCCCAGAACATCACCTGGGTGACACCGGAAGGTGGTGGTGGTCCGAATTACCCGAATATGTAAGGTAGTTCCTGTGAAGGAGAAAAATACATCTATTTCTCACATTCACATACCCAATCTTGAAGCAGTTAGTATTAACACTTCACTTTAATTTTTTAGGTAATTCCAGTTCCCTCGGGAGCTGGAATTAATAAGTTAGAATAGAAAATAATATAAAAGATTGCATATAGGGTCAGAGATAAAAATGGCCTACTCGAAACCGAGTAAGCCATTTTTAAGATTTAAAACAAATAACGAAAAATTTTAGTCATTCATTAAGATTTTTGATTTACTACAAACTTGGCACGCGCTGCATGCAATTTCTTATAGCTGTCAATTAAACGTAGATGACGATCCAGCCCTTCAAGGTGCATGTTGGTTTCGGTCAAACCATAGAAACGAACTGTGCCTTCGATTGAACCGAGAACGGCATCCATACGGGCATCACCAAACATACGGCGGAAGTTGTGTTCATAATCTTCCAGTTCCATTTCATCATCCAGAATGACTTCCAGAACGACATTCATGCACTGATAGAACAGGCCACGTTCAACGGTATTGGTATTGAACTGCAGGAACTGCTCAACAAGATCTTTGGCTTCTTCAAATTGCTGCAAAGCCACATAAATCAGCAGTTTCAGTTCCAGAATCGTCAGTTGACCCCATTCAGTATTTTCATCGAACTCGATACCGATCAAGGTTTTGATCTCGGTATAGTCATCCTCATCTGCTTCTTCCAGACGCTCAACCAGTGCTTCCAGTTGTTCATCATCCAGACGGTGAAGATTCAGGATATCTTCACGATATAACAAAGCCTTGTTGGTATTGTCCCAAACCAGATCTTCTACCAGATAAATTTCCGAATAGCCCGGTACCAGAATACGGCAAGCTGTTGCACCTAGATGCTGATACACCGCCATATAAACTTCATGGCCCATGTCTTCCAGAATTGTGAATAATTCCTGAGCTTCATCCGCATTTGAGTTTTGACCATTATTGGTGAAGTCCCACTCGACAAAATCATAATCTGACTTCGCGCTGAAGAAACGCCAAGACACCACACCGCTTGAGTCGATGAAATGCTCAACAAAGTTATTCGGTTCAGTTACTGCATTGCTGCTAAAGGTTGGCTTTGGCAGATCATTCAGACCTTCAAAACTACGGCCTTGTAACAACTCAGTTAGACTGCGTTCTAATGCCACTTCAAAGTTAGGATGGGCACCGAATGAGGCAAATACACCGCCGGTACGCGGGTTCATTAAGGTGACACACATGACCGGGAACTGACCGCCTAAAGATGCATCTTTGACCAGAACCGGGAAGCCCTGTTCTTCCAGACCTTTAATACCTTCAACAATTTTTGGATATTTTGCCAGAACCTGTTCAGGCACTTCCGGTAGTGCAAGTTCACCTTCCAGAATTTCACGTTTAACAGCACGCTCAAAAATTTCAGACAGACATTGTACTTGCGCTTCAGCTAAGGTATTGCCGGCACTCATACCATTACTTAAGTAAAGGTTTTCAATCAGATTCGACGGGAAATAAACGGTTTCACCATCAGACTGACGTACAAATGGCAATGAACAGATGCCACGTACTTTATTACCCGAGTTGGTGTCATATAAATGTATACCCAATAACTCATCTTCAGGATCATAAATTTCACGGGTATGTTCATCTAAAACTTCTGCAGGTAGTTCGCCATTCGGACCTGGCTGGAACCACTTTTCATCTGGATAATGCACAAATTCTGCATTGGCAATATCTTCACCCCAGAACTGGTCGTTATAGAAGAAGTTACAGTTCAGACGCTCAATAAATTCACCCAAAGCAGATGCCAGCGCACTTTCTTTGGTCGAGCCCTTACCGTTGGTAAAGCACATTGGCGACTGCGCATCACGAATATGCAATGACCAGACATTCGGCACGATATTACGCCAAGACGCAATTTCAATCTTCATGCCGAGGCCTGCCAGAATGGCAGACATATTGGCAATGGTTTCTTCCAGTGGAAGGTCTTTACCCGGAATGAAAGTCGTATGATCAGAAGCCAGACTTGGCATTAACAAGGCTTGAGCATCCGCATCGATACTTTCCACTTCTTCAATGACAAATTCAGGACCGGTTTGAATTACTTTTTTGACGGTACAACGGTCTATCGAACGTAAAATTCCCTGGCGATCTTTTTCAGAAATATCAGCCGGCAGTTCCACCTGAATTTTAAAAATCTGTTTATAGCGGTTTTCAGGATCAACAATATTGTTTTGCGAAAGGCGGATATTATCGGTTGGAATGTCACGTGCTGCGCAATAGACTTTGACAAAATAAGCCGCACAAAGTGCTGATGACGCCAGAAAATAATCGAATGGGCCGGGTGCCGAACCATCGCCTTTATAGCGGATCGGCTGATCGGCGATTACCGTGAAGTCATCGAACTTGGCTTCCTGGCGAAGATTATCGAGATAATTGACCTTAATTTCCATGTGGATACCTAAATATTCTTATGTGCCGTCACGGACAGATAAGATGCTGAATCTGAATATACAAGCCGGTTCACGGAGGAGAACTTGAATGAAAAATAGAAAATGGTCAGGTTATACCATTTGACTAAGTGTCTGGATAACGCTGCCGAGAATGGGCGTTATTATAGAATTATTTTATGAAATTGATAATATTCGTCTGAAATTCTGGCAGATTAAACCAGACCTTCAGTCTTTCCTGAGCTGCCGGAGCATGAATCAACTTCAAGTCATGAATTATATTATCAATTAACGTTACGGATAAGGCAGATTTTCACCTGCCTAGTCTGAGATAACTTTAGAAATCATAACTCAGTGCAAATACTGCAAGATTACGCTGCTTGTCATCATAGCGGTCATAACCGCCAAAGATATATTCACCTGACACACTCAACTGCGGTAAAAGCGCATAACTGAGTCCGGCAGAAGCATAACGAAAGGCAAACTGCTTTTCGGTATCGCCCAGTTCACCGCCCTCATATTTTCCTTCATCGTTAAAATAGCTCCCTGCTGCCGTAACGCTGGCATTCAGGCGATCATTCAACTGATGGTTCAGGTTAAGTGTATAAAAGGTATCGCCCTGATTGGCATAAGCCACATCATACAGATAGGTCGATATGCTGACGCCGATACTAGTCTGATCATTCAACGCACGACTTACATTTAAACCCAGCTCATTTCCGGTAGTATGCTTGCCGCCCGGATAATAATAGGTTGCGTTCCATAGATCCCAATCATAATTTTCGCTGCTATGGGTATAACCCAGCAGAAAGTCATGCTCGAATTTGTCTGAACGATGTCCCGGACGCCCCTGTACTTCGGCATAAGAGTATCCAAGCGTAGAGCCCCAATATCCGACATAAAAATTACCATAAGCCAGATTCAATGCAGCCTGTACAGCAACGTCGTCATTTTCAGGTGCATTGGTCAAACCGCGGGAGACGTATTTGGAGACCACACTCAAGTTTCCGCTTGCTTTTATTTGTTTTACTTCCGCATCATCAGCATAACAGTAAAAACTTGAAACAGCAGCACAGCCAAACAGCACTGTTTTTTCCAACATTCTCATAAAATACAAATTATATAAAGCAAAGCATGAATAAGTCCAAAACCCGTGAGGGTCTTATAAAGCTTTGGGGTAAAAGTAAATTTCACTTTATTCCCGCTGGCACTTTGCAACAGGAATAAAGTCATTAGTTAAGCGCGAGGCGCCTTGTAAAAAGGTGCAGATGAAGGCGCAAGAGCAGGTTTGCCACGAATATGGTCTGCCAGTTTTTCAGCGATCATAATCGTAGTTGCATTGAGGTTGCCGGTAATGATCAAAGGCATTATCGAGGCATCAATCACACGCAACCCCTGCATTTCATGTACGCGTCCATGACCATCGACAACCGCCATGTCATCCTCACCCATTTTACAGCTACACGATGGATGATACGCGGTTTCTGCATGATTACGAACAAATTCATCAATTTCAGCATCTGTTTGTAGATGTTTTCCTGGACTGATTTCTTCACCACGATAGGGATCTAATGCCGGCTGATGTATGATTTCCCGGGTAATGCGGATGGCATCGCGGAATTCACGCCAGTCCTGTTCGGTACTCATATAGTTGAAAAGAATACTTGGATGCTCAAACGGGTCTTTGGATTTCAGACGAACACGGCCACGTGACGGCGAACGCATAGAGCCCACATGAGCCTGAAAACCATGTTCATGAATGGCATTGGTGCCATTATAATTAATCGCCACAGGCAGGAAATGATACTGGATATTGGGCCAGTCAAATTCGTCTGAAGAGCGGATAAAACCACCGGCTTCAAACTGATTACTGGCCCCAATACCTTTACCTAAAAATAACCATTCAGCGCCAATCATCGGCTGGTTATACCACTTGAGTGCCGGATATAAGCTGACAGGTTTTTTGCATTTATATTGCAGGTACATTTCCAGATGGTCTTGCAGGTTTTCACCCACACCTGGCAAATCCTGAACCACCGGAATATCCAGACTTTTTAACAGTTCAGCCGGACCTACACCAGAGCGTTGCAGGATTTGCGGTGAGGCAATCGCACCACCACATAATAAAACTTCACGATCCGCAAAGACCTGAATCGGCTGTAAGGTATTTTGTCCTTCAAAATATTCCACACCAATTGCCTGATTACGATTAAACAGAATCCGGTTGGTCATGGCGTGGGTAATAATCGTAAGATTATCCCGGCCTTTGGCCATATCCAGATAACCACGTGCTGTACTGGAACGACGGCCTTGCGGCGTTACGGTACGGTCCATCGGCCCAAAGCCTTCCTGCTGATAGCCATTCAGGTCATCAGTACGTGGATAACCGGCCTGTACACCGGCCTCGACCATGGCATGGAACAGTTCATTATTCCCATTTTTAGGTGTTTCGACCGAAACCGGTCCAGAATCACCATGATAATCATTGCCGCCAATATCGCGCGTTTCAGCTTTTTTATAATACGGCAAACATTCGGCGTAGCTCCAGTGTTCTAGCCCCTTCAGGCTGGCCCACTGTTCAAGATCCATAGCATTACCGCGAATGTAACACATGCCGTTAATTAATGAAGAACCGCCCAGCCCCTTGCCGCGCCCGCACTCCATACGACGGTTATTCATATGTGGTTCAGGATCGGTCAGATAGGCCCAGTTATAACGGCGTCCCTGTAATGGATAAGCCAATGCAGCCGGCATTTGTGTTCTGAAGTCTAGACGGTAATCCGGCCCACCCGCTTCCAGCAGCAGGACTTTCACATCCGGATCTTCAGTTAAACGCGCTGCGAGCACATTTCCTGCCGAACCTGCACCGATAATAATATAGTCGTAATTCATCCAATCCTCCCTTATGCGCTAAATACAGACTGGAAAGGACTGAGTTCGACCTGAACTGACTTGGTCTGGGTATATTGCTGTAGCGTGACAATACCGTTTTCGCGACCGACACCCGAATGTTTATAACCACCAACTGGCATTTCTGCAGGAGATTCGCCCCAGGTATTAATCCAGCAAATACCGGCTTCAATTTGATGAATAATACGGTGCGCACGTGCCAGATTTGGTGTCACGACACCAGCTGCCAAACCATACTCGGTGTCATTGGCTCGACGAATCGCCTCTTCTTCTGAGTCATAACTCAGAATACTCATGACTGGACCAAAAATTTCTTCACGGACAATCGTCATGTCGTCACGGCAATCGGTAAATACCGTTGGTAGCACATAAGCGCCTTGGGCAAATTGCTCATCTTCGGCACGGCCACCACCACAAAGTAAACGAGCGCCTTCTTTTTTGCCCTGTTCAATATAATCCAGCACTTTTTCCATATGAGAGAAGCTGGACACTGGACCAAAATTGGTCTCAGGATCAAGTGGATCCCCCATACGAATATAAGGAATACGCTGCAGAATCTTTTCTTCAAATTCTGCTTTCAAGGCTAAAGGTACAAATACCCGTGTACCATTGGTACAGACCTGACCGGAACTGTAGAAGTTGGCCATCATGGCAATATCTGCCGCCAGATTCAGATCGGCATCTTCACAGATAATCAGCGGAGATTTTCCGCCCAGCTCCATAGTGACTTCTTTCAGACTGGAATTCGCAGCTTGGGCCATGACTTTTTTGCCGGTCGCGACACCACCGGTAAATGAAACTTTGGCTATGTCCGGATGTGAAGTCAGATAGCCACCAATGTCACCACTGCCGGTCACCACATTGAATACGCCATGCGGTACACCTGCTTCAGTATAAATTTCTGCCAGTTTTAATGCAGTTAAAGGCGTTACTTCACTGGCTTTAAAGATCATGGCATTGCCTGCTGCCAGTGCAGGTGCAGATTTCCATAAGGCGATTTGAATCGGGTAATTCCATGCACCAATCCCGGCAACTACACCCAAAGGTTCACGGCGGGTATAAACAAACGAACTGCTTCTGAGCGGGATTTGCTGGCCTTCTAATGCTGGCAAAATACCTGCATAGTATTCGAGTACATCTGCACCTGTCGCAATGTCGACGGTGGATGTTTCACTGAAAGCTTTACCACTGTCGAGACTTTCTAAACGAGCCAGCTCGTCATTACGTTCGCGAAGAATAGCAACAGCCTTGTTCAAAATACGGGAACGTTGAATCGCCGTCATTTCTGCCCAGACTTTTTGCCCTTGCTGTGCCGATTCAACAGCGCGATCGATATCATCTTGTGTACATACCTGCACATCTGCCAGAATTTCGCCAGTTGCAGGATTAATTGTTTGAAACGTGCTATTGGATGTTGCATCGACATATTGTCCATGGATATAAGGACGTTGCAGTTTGAATGTTGTCAATGGAATTTCCTCGCAGATGGGTTATTTGAGTTGTTGCCGGATATATTCACTACACAGTTCAATCGGCAGTTCTGGATCAATTTCGCCACTTACCAAAGCACCTCTTAGCCAGAATCCGTCAATCAATGCTGCCAGACCTTGAGCGGATTTCTCTGCCTGGTCTTTACTCAACTTTTTCATGAATTCATATTTGAGATTGGAATGTAAACGGTAATGATTGATTTGCTGTAAACGGTGTAATTCAGGTTGGTGCAAACTGCTAGCCCAGAACGCCAACCAGACTTTCATGGCTGCTTTGTCCGTTTGTGGAGCAGCAAAATTACCGCGTACGATCGCCAGCAAGCGCTGCTCCGGTAAGTCATCAACCTGTATCTTTATCTGTGCAACAGATTTACCCAATTGCTGCAATAAGTAACGCATTGTGGCTTCAATCAAGCCATTTTTACCTTGAAAATAATGACTTATGATGCCGGTTGAGACACCTGCCCTCTGAGCAATCTGACTAATTGAAGCTTCTGCAAAACCTAGCTCATTCACTGCAGCTAAGGTGGCATCGATCAGTTGCTGACGACGGATCGGTTGCATACCAACTTTGGGCATAGGACTAACCTGAATAACGGATGTAGCAATAAAAAATCACTCTGCTAAAAAATTAGCGGAATGATGTAACAATTAATAAACGCTTTTTTAATTGAACGTTCAATTAATAAAAATTATAGTGCCAGCTCACCCTTGATGTACAGCGCAGTTTGTTTTGGATTTGCAAAAGTTTGTAATTCACGAAAACAGGGAAGCTTATGGCATGTTTTTACTTTTAAATCACACTGCACTGTAGATCATCCGGCAACAAAACGATGGTCATGGATTTATGCAAAAGAAAAATGAAGAGATGCAAGATGGTCTGAATAAAGTAGTTTTTTATTTTTCGGCGACACTTATTCTGCTGTTTTCTATCATTACCATTTTATTTAATGAACAAGCCAATCAAGTCATTATCAATATTTTAAACTGGGTTAGTCGTACCTTTAGCTGGTATTACCTGCTGGCGGCAACGCTGTATCTGGTTTTTATCATTTTTATTGCCTGTTCCCGTTATGGCGAGATTAAATTAGGTCCCAAACATTCCAAGCCAGAATTTAGCCTGCTGAGTTGGTCGGCGATGCTATTTTCTGCCGGGATCGGGATTGACCTGATGTTTTTCTCTGTGGCGGAACCACTTTCTCATTATATGAATCCCCCTGTAGGCGAAGGCGAAACCTTTGAAGCTGCGCGCCAGTCCATGGTGTGGACCCTATTTCACTACGGCTTAACCGGCTGGAGTATGTATGCGCTGATTGGGGTCGCCCTGGGTTATTTCAGCTATCGCTATAATTTACCGCTCACCATCCGATCAGCACTCTATCCTATTTTTGGAAAAAGAATTAATGGCCCGATCGGCCATACTGTGGATACGGCTGCGGTACTCGGCACGATTTTCGGGATTGCCACCACCTGCGGGATTGGCGTTGTGCAATTAAATTACGGCCTGCATGTGCTGTTTGGTTTACCGGAAAATATCTGGATTCAAACTGCACTCATCGCCGTTGCTGTGATTATTACTATTATTTCAGTGACTGCCGGTGTCAATAAAGGTATCCGGATCCTGTCTGAAATTAATATCTATGTGTCAATTGGGCTGCTGCTATTCATTCTGTTTGTAGGCAATACCGAATTTTTATTAGCCGCCTTGATTCAGAACTTTGGCGACTATATCAGTCAGTTCCCGAAGCTTTCTTTAACCAGTTTTCCTTTTGAACAACCGAAAGAATGGATGAATAGCTGGACCCTGTTCTTCTGGGCATGGTGGATCGCCTGGTCACCTTTTGTTGGTCTGTTCCTGGCCCGTATTTCCCGTGGTCGTACCATTCGTGAATTTGTCACCGGGACTTTGGTTATTCCTCTGTTATTTACCCTGACCTGGTTGTCTATTTTCGGTAACAGTGCTTTATACAGCGTGATTTTTGATGGTAATACTCAACTTGCTACGACAGTTTTAGAAAATCCGGCACATGGTTTTTATGATCTGCTGGCGCAGTATCCAGGCTTTATGTTTACAGCAGGTGTCGCCACCATTACCGGCTTGCTGTTCTATGTGACCTCAGCGGATTCAGGGGCATTGGTATTGGGAAATTTCACGACTAAATTCACTAATATTGAGCATGATTCACCGCGTTGGCTCAGTGTGTTCTGGGCCATTGCTATCGGTTTGCTGACTTTGGCAATGCTCATGGCGAATGGCGTGACAGCATTACAGAACACTACGATTATTATGGGTCTGCCTTTTAGTTTCGTCATTTTCTTTGTGATGGCGGGACTCTATAAGTCCTTGCGTCTGGAGGATTTTCGTCAGGCCAGTACCAGCCTGAATGCGGCACCTGTGGTCGGTAATGTGGATATCTTGAACTGGAAGAAGCGTCTGAGCCGGGTCATGCTGCATCCAAGCCTGTCCCAGACCCGGACCATGCTGGACAATGTCTGCAAGCCGGCCATTGAGGCCGTTGCAACCGAGTTAATTAACAAAGGCATTCAAGTCAATATTCAGGAAAAATCACTTGAGGAAGAACCTGAACTGTATCACCTGGATCTGACCATTCAGCTCGATGAAGAAGAAAACTTTGTCTACGAAATATGGCCGGTGCGCTATGACACGCCAAATTTCAGTTCACGTGGTAAACGAACCAAACGTTATTACTATCGTCTGGAAAGTTATCTGTTTGAAGGCTCTCAGGGCAACGATCTGGTCGGTTATAGCAAGGAACAGGTGATCAATGACATCCTGGATAAATATGAACGCCATATGATGTATCTGCACATTAACCGAATCAGCCCAGGTAAACGTCCGCTGTTCCCGGATCGTGAAATCTAGGATTACTCAACTACGGAAGGACGCAAAGATGTCAGAAAGTTTGAATGCATTTGCCCTGTTTTTCTCTCTGCTCAATCCTTTTCTGATGAGTATTTACATGCTCGGAATTATCCGTAATTCCGATGCAAAAGTCTTCAATATGGCATTGATTCAGGGCAGTCTGATCAGCTTTATTGTGTTCATCATTTTTGCAAAAACCGGTGAAGCCTTCTTTAATGAAGTCTTGCATGTACGGTTTGAGTCCTTCCAGATTTTTGGCGGTATTATCTTTCTGGTGATTGGCTATCGTTATGTCTTTGAAGGTGCTGATACGATTGGCGTGATGCGTGGGGCACCTAGTCATCTGGCGGGCACCATCGCCATGCCGTTTATGATCGGTCCGGGCACCATTTCGGCTTCTGTGATTACCGGGATTCAGCTCAGTTTAATGCAAACCATTCTGGTGATTTTTTCTACGCTGTTTCTGACTTGTAGCCTGCTGATCCTGATGAAATACCTGCATGATCATTTACAGCACAAGTATTCAAACTATATTGACCTGTATGTCGATATCGTCGGTCGTGTTGCAGCGCTTTTAATCGGTACTATTGCCATCGATATGATCGTGACAGGTATTACAGGAATATTAGAAACCTGATAAATCCGTTCTATCAAAAATTAAAATTTAAATGACACACCGGCATAAGTAGAAAAACCTTCACCCGGTGAAGATCGGGCAAGATCTGCACCCCGATCGTCATAACCTGGAATCACGACTGCTGCATATTTTTTATCGGTAATATTTTTAAAGTTAATCCAGGTTTTCCAGAACTGATGTTCTGGTGCATAACCCAAGTCAACACCCCAGATCTGATAGTCATCACTGAATCGGCTATTGGCATAATCATGTGCCATTTTGGACGCATATTCTGTATTCAGGCCAATATACAGGCCGTTGTATAATGTATAACTGAGCTGTGCCTGATATAGATGTTTGGGTATCCCCGGCAACTGGTTTTTACCAAATAATGGATCATTTTTATAATGAAAATCGCTAAGGGTATAAGCCTGTTGCAGACGCAGCTCGCCAAATCGGGATTCATGTAATGGCGTATCCAGACTTAGCTCCACCCCTTGATGAATGGTCGGCGTGGCATTGGATTCAACAGCAATTGGCTCTGAAGGTCGTTCTGCTCCATCTTCATAGGTTTTGATCAGTTCTGAAGTTAGCAGTTCATTTTTCACTTTGGAATAGTAATAGCTCAGTGCCCAATCGCCAAAGACTGATTGTCCTCGGCCACCCAGTTCCAAGCTATTGGCGGTTTGTGTATCCAAGTAAATGGGAGCACGCACCCGGCCAGAAGCGATACCACTGTCAAAATAATAAGGCGAAGACCATACCATAGACCAAGGGTGCGTCGGTTCAATGCTGCGGCTTAAATTGGCAAACCATTGTACATCGTCATTCGCTTGATAAGTCAATCCAAGTCGTGGTGCAAAATTCCATTCATAACGGCTGACTTCCGGGCTGGCTACCGGATAAGTCACTTCACTTTCCCGATGGGTATAGGCTGCTGCGAATCCCATATCCAGTTTGAATTGATCATTTAATGCAGTTTCCTGATCAAATTGCAGCACGTTGTCTGAACCCCGATAGGTATAACGGCGAGTCACCGTATCTGCCGGATATAATGTTCCATCAATGGACATATCACGTCGGATGGTTTCCGTTACCCCACTGTTCGGACGATGAGTCGTGCTGCGCAAGGCAATACGCCCCTGATGCTCCAGACCTAGAAACTGGTAAGGCTTTTCATACTGGAAACGTGTACTAATGTCTTCATAATCGACATTCGTGCGATAACTACTTTCACGCAAATCCAGAGGATAATGGTGATAGGCCAGACTACCGGTCAGTTTGGCATCATCCTGTAAATCCCAGGTCGTAGTATTGGCCAACCAGGTACTGCCCGGCTGAATCCGTATGGCATCCACTGCCAAATTAAAACTATTCGCTGCTTCAGGATTATGCTTAAGCTGTTCCTGAGTAATCCGTCCCGGAGTTAAATGCTTGCTCTCACGGTAACGGGCATAAAAACGAGTTTCGATATCCGAACTAACTTGATAGCCCAGATTAAAAGCCAGACCTTTGCCATCGCCTTTGGCATGATCCTGAATTCCGTCAAACTGGTTAGCTATTACCGCCAGATAATAATCTGATTTATCCAGTTTTCGGCTGGTACTGAACTGATATTTCTGATAACCATGGCTACCCATTTCATATTTGAGTTCAGAGCCATTCTGCTCTACCCCGGTTTTACTTTTATAGTTAATTGTTCCGCCTAAAGATAATCCACCCTGTTTTAAACCGTTGGCACCACGATACACCCCGACATGATCAATCCACCATGGCTCGAGCAGCTCATAAGCTGTACCGCCCGGTCCTGTAAACGGAATATCATCAATCATGATATAGGTACCAGAGGCATGCGCGCCTGAAGTGCGGTTAATTCCTGAGCCACGGATTGAGACTTTTACTCCTTCATTTCCCGCAGACTGGGCATAAATTCCTGACTGCAAACGGAACACATCGGCCGTCGTTGCAAGTCGCTGCTGTCCTAGCTGCTGCTCACCAATGAAATTTGTTCCTCCTGAAACCTGAACCAGTTCTTTCTGATATTGCTGTTGCGGAGTGGCATTTTTTTCAGCACTGATCACGATAGTATTCAACTGTTGAACGCTACCCGGTTCTCTAACCGTTTCAGCATAAACATAACCCGATAAAATCGGCAGGATCATGAGGCTAAGTGGGCTTTTTCTAAGAGGTATTTTTGTCATATGCATGGCGAGTTTATACAGTCCTGTATAAGTGGTCCTGATCTGCTTGAGATGTGGATTAAAAATCTTGCTGTAGCATAGATCAACCTTGGTAATTTCAGGAGTTATTTTGTGCCAAAAAATTGACTGATCAGCGTATGTTTTTAAATTTTATTTAATCTTTTTATTAAAAATGAATTTGCAAGATCAGAACTATATCCCTACAAGTTCCTGGAATTTAAATTTTAAGTAATTGATATTTAATAATATGATATTTAATTCTGCACAGATACATTCCCACTTGGCAAAATGTAATACTTGTCAGAAATTATGATCGACTAAACCAGTTCATTAAATACGAAAGCTGGATTAAACAGCTGTATCAGCTTATAGATCAATCAAAATGATGCAGACCAGGAAAGTTAAAAAAAAATCCTGACTAACAGGATTTTTTAGCAGTAATAAGTCTAAAGATATTCAATTTTTCATTGATTAGTTGTAATAAGCCTGCCTTTTTTTGGAAAAACGGTCCAGCTGTTTCAAGAAGCCTTCAAAATAATCTTTCTGCTTTTCTTCTGTACGATAGCCAGCGTATAAAGTACGGCGCAATCCTTCAGGCGCCACACAGTCTAAACGGCGTGAAGTCACCCAGCCCTTTTGTTCATATTCATTTACCACCCAGTCTGGCAATGCACCAATCCCGCGCCCACTGGCTACCAGCTGGATCAGCATTTGGGTTAAATCAGTGGTACGAATAGCTTTAGGTAATACATTAGCGGGGATAAACAGACGCGACATGATATCCAAACGGTGTTTATCCACCGGATAGGTCACCAGCGTTTCTTCAGCCAGCTCCTCAACAGTAATATGTTTCGCTCTTACCAAGGGATGAGTATTGGATAAAACCAGGCGTGATTCGTATTCAAAAATCGGAAAATATTCAATACCTTTGAGTGCAATTGGATCAGCAGTGATCAGCAGATCAAACTCTCCAGTTTGCAGTAATTCATGGGGATTCGATTCAAAACCTGAGGCAAAGTCCAAGTCTACATCCGGATATTGCATCCGGTACTGGTTAAGCAATGGCATTAGCCAGTCAAAACAGCTATGACATTCGGAAGAGAAGACAATTCTCCCGGTCTGACCATGCACAATACGGCTGATATCACCCTGTGCACTTTGAACTTGCGGTAATATTTCATCTGCCAGTTTTAATAACCGTAACCCCACATTTGAAAAACTTACAGGACGATTACGCCGGTTTACCACTTCAACGCCAAACCACTGATCAAGCTCACGTAGCTGATGTGACAAGGCCGATGGTGTTAAACATAAATCACTTGCGGCTGCAACCAGGGAGCCATGCTCCCGCAGAGCAGTCAGGGTTCTTAAATGGCGGAGTTCTATCATGGGAAATACCAAAAATTCAAAAAGTAATCACATTTGTTCTGTCTTTAGCATACCCCAATCGCTCACAATTATTTATTAATTTTCATTTAAATTGAAAATTAATGAGTATGACTCATCTAGGATTGTCATAAGTTAAAATTATAATTTTTATACAGTTAATTATTTTAATTAAATTCCCCCCATAAAATATTGCTTAAACTTACAGCTGCAACACGTTAGAAAAATAACTCAGGCATAAAACTCACAGACTAATTTTGCTGTATTCATACAATAAAAACAGACAGTATTTTAGAGGATGAAAGACCATGCAGAATCCAATCGATCGAAATGATGAAGAACTCACTGAAGAACAACTTGATCCGCAAGAAAAACAGGATCGGGAAATCCAGCGCGGTCAATTAGGCATCCAGGATCCACAGCGTCAGCGGGATCAATTACGTCAGGAAAAACAGGATGAGGAACAAATTCAGTAATTTTCCCTGAGATGCAAAATAAAAAACTCCCCATGGTTTAAAATATGCGGGGAGTTTTTTATTTACGAGCATTGCAAAAATTTCGGTCTATCTATTCCAAACCCTACATTTTATCTATCAGATCTAGGAAGAACGGTAAGTCTTTTTATATGGCTGCTGTTTTACTGTTTCGGCTCTGTACTGGCTTTTGCTTGTAGGGGCTGAGCTTGTGTTTTTGCTACTTTTTTCTTGGCCTGTATTTGTGCCACTTTTTCCTGATTCTTTTCAGCAAAACGTAAGCCCCCATCTCCCGCGAAACTGGTTTGGCTCATCACAATGAAGCTACTCGCGATTAATATCAGCCTAAAAAATTGAAGTTTCATGTCTTATTTACCTTTTTATTCTAGTGGTATTAAAAATAAGCAATTATTATTCCAATATTTTTATGCTTATCTGTGATCTATCTGCACTTTTTATTTTATAGAGCTTCTTTTCATAAGCCCATAGCCAATCATCTAAAATAAAAAAATAAACAGATATTTTGACTGTTATATTGCTACATAATCTACGTCACCCTTGTACCTCAAAACAAAAACTGTTCACTAGCATATCTTAATTATTTTTATTGGCTAAAGTGCAATGCAACCACCCAGAGCAATAACAACAGCAGAACTGCTGTGCAGGATTTCCAGAAAGTGACTGGATACTTTTCAATGAAGGGAAGTGAAATAGATTTTTTTAATATGATATCTGGGTGCTTCAGCTCATATATAAATGCTGAAAGAGCCTCATATCGTTGTTCCGGATGAAGAGAAAGCGCTTTTTTGAAAATACTGTCCAGCCCATATGGCAGATCCGGTCGATACTCATAAAGTGGATGATATCGAACCTGCTTTAAGGCCTTTTCACTCTTGCAGCGCGCCAGGTCTGTCCCATAAGGCAATTGTCTGGTCAATAAATAATAACTCATCACCGCCAGCGAGAACTGATCTGATTTTACTGAGGGCGAACGTCTAATAAAATACTCAGGTGCCATAAAGGCCAAAGTTCCTAAAGGACCGTCTGCATGTTTGGGATTCAGTTCAACCAGACCTCTGACCGCGGTCGATCCATAATCAATCAGTTTCACTTTCAAGGTATCAACTGGTTCGAGCAGCATGATATTTTCTGGTCGTACATCTTGGTGCAGCATTTCAAGACGGTGCATGGCATTCAATGCTTTGGCCACCTGTTCAATGATAGGAAGCAACTGCTGTAAAGTTAAAGCTGTTTTTTGACGATGCAGCCAGCGACTTAGGCTTTCCCCTTGCAAGTATTCATAACTTTGAAATAAAAACTGCTTGCTGCCCTTATGCGGATAACATTGCAGCAGATTTTCATGTTTTAAGCGTTTCGATACCCAGTCTTCTAGCTGGAATTGTTCTACGGCTTTCAGGTCATCCTGCACATCAACAGACAAGGTTTTAATGACCAGCTGATTTTGTGTCGCTTCATCACGCGCCAAATAGAGGCTGCTGCGATGATTTTGGTGCAGGATTTTATCAATTCGATAACCTTCAAACAGGTCGCCATGACTCAGCTGTTGCGGAAATAAAACATGGCTCTTGATATGAAAGGATTCCTCCTCAGGCAACTGTTCCACTTTAATGATTTGAATGGTGAGATTGTCATCACTACCCCGCTTTAAGGCCAGTTCGATTATCGACCTGGCAATGATATCCAGATGTTGTTTCTGTTGCAGCATCTCCGAGATGAGCTGCATCTCCATAAATTCATAGACACCATCTGTCATCAAGATAAATAAATCATCTTCACATAATTCAAGCTGCTGATAATCGACATCGATACGATGGTCGGCACCCAGTGCACGACTTAAATAATGTTCTGTTGATGACAGGAAAACCCGGTGATCAGCCGTCAACTGTTCAATGGCTTGTGCCTGAATGCGATAAATCCGGCTATCGCCTGTATGAAAAATATGCGCCCTGTTTTGTTTCAAAATCAGTGCACTAAAGGTGCAAACATAACCCTGATCCTTATCAAAACGCCCGCGACTCTGCTGGGTTTGTGCATAGAGCCAGGAATTGGTCGCACGAATGACCCGTGCCGCTGAAGTTTGGGTACTCCATGCATCTGAAGTCGAATAATAATCCGATAGAAAACTGCTGACCGCAGTTTCTGCTGCAATATGACTGACATTGCTGCTGCTGATCCCGTCTGCAATTGCACAGGCAATTCCCTTACTGCTAAGCGCGTGGCCTTCAGGAATATAGACCCCGTGAAAATCCTGATTCTGTGCTTTGATTCCAGCAGAAGAATATTGCCCAATGCTGATCTTTAATTTTTTATTCATTTTAAATACTCAAAAAGGGATCGAATCGATCCCTTTAATCTCAAGACATAAATCATCATGCTTAGATTAGAATTCTTTTTTAGCGCCAGTACGTACATGCGTGGTATAGAGCGCCAGACCTGTCAGTGCCAGACCGCCCACCAGATTCCCCAGTGCAACCGGTAACTCATTCCACAAGAAATAGTCTGTAATCGAGAAATCACCGCCCATCATCATGGCAAATGGGAACAGGAACATATTCACGACTGAATGTTCAAAACCCATGGCAAAGAACAGCATGATCGGCATCCACATCGCGATGAATTTGCCGCTGACCGTGGTTGACATCATGGCACCAATTACACCGAGTGATACCATCCAGTTACACAGCATGCCGCGGATAAAAATCGTTATCCAGCCAGCAAGACCATATTCGGCATAGCCTAAAGTCCGGTCTTCACCTATATGGGCAATTTTCACCCCGACCGCATTCGGTTCAGCGGCGAAACCCATGGTATAGACAGCGGCCATTAACACTGCCACGGTTAAACATCCGGCAAAGTTACCTAAAAAAACCAGACCCCAGTTTTTTAAAATACGTGACCACGTCACCCCTGGTCGTTTGTCTAGCCAAGCCAAAGGGGTCAATACAAATACCCCAGTGAGCAGGTCATAGCCCAAGAGATACAACATGCAGAAGCCAACTGGAAATAACAATGCACCGATCAGCGGTACTCCTGTTTGTATACCCACAGTGACTGCAAATACTGCTGCCAGTGCCAGAATTGCACCTGCCATAAAAGCACGAATCAAAACATCACGCGTTGCCATATGAAGTTTTGCCTCACCGGCATCAACTACTTTTTTTGCAAACTCTGCAGGAGCAAGATAAGCCATATTTTTATCCCCTTTATATAAATAACTTGCCTGTTTGCAAATAAAAAACGCCTAAAGTCTATTTCAACCCTAGGCGTCTTTGCCTTGCATTATTCAAACAGATTAATCGTGTCATGGCGCCATTGCCATATTTAATATAGATAAAAGCAAATAGCGTGCCACTCATTTTAAATGACTAATAAAAATAATATAAATTATTTTAAAATTTAATCCTTATAATTATATTGGCACAATCTCTGCATTATCTATAGTGGTCATTTTTTAAATATAGCTATTGGAGAAGATTATGATTAGCCATCGTCAACAAGTGACAGACATGATTATTTCAGCGAAAGTTTTAAAGTCTATCAAATGGGCAGATGTCGCTGAAGCTATAGGCCTTTCTAAAGAATGGGTGACTGCTGCATGTTTAGGTCAGATGGCTTTTAATAAAGAACAGGCAGAAAAAATTGGTGAAATATTTGGACTGACTGATGAAGCCATTGCCTGGCTGCAAATCGTACCTTATAAAGGTTCTCTGCCAACTAGTGTGCCGACAGATCCGCTGATTTATCGCTGGTATGAGGTTGTCAACGTTTATGGTATGACCATTAAAGAGCTGATCCATGAAGAATTCGGAGATGGTATTATGAGTGCAATTGATTTCAGTATGGATATTCAACGTGAGAATAATCCAAACGGAGATCGGGTGAATGTCGTATTATCCGGAAAGTTTTTACCTTATAAAACTTATTGATCTACTATTTTAAAAATAAAAGCCATTATTGAAATGGCTTTTATTTTATCTGCACTTATTAAATTTATTTAGAATGATTATTAAAAGATATATAATTTTTTCATCTCAAATTAAACATATAAACTATAAATGCTTTTATTATTTATCCAATTAATTCAATCATCCTGTCCTTTTTAAATAATACTTTCCCATCCTAAATATATAGTTCATTATTTTATTATTAAGTTAGCAAAAACAATAAAAAGGATATTGCTATCCTTTTTATCGATTCATTTTAAATCAAGGAGTACAGCATTATTGCTGTGCCTCCGCCAGATGACGCTCATTTACTGCCTGTTCATATAAACGCTGTTCTTTTTCTTTATGTTCGACAGAGAAGCGGATCATCAACACACAACTTGCAGCAATCACCACCAAGCCACCCAGTACCATCAAAGTGGTTTGAATATCCAGCATGCCTTTTAACAGGAAACCTGCAGCTACCGCGCCGACATTGCCACCTGCTCCAATAATACCGGCCACACCACCCAAGGCATCACGGTCGATAAAAGGCACCAGTGCATAGGTAGCGCCACATGCCATATGGGTAAACAAGGCAAAGATAGTCATCGCCATAATAGCCAAGGTCGCGCTGTTCATTTGCGAAAATAGAATAAGAAACAGACCTTCCAGCATGATCAAGGCAAACAGGACTTTGGTTCGACCATCCAGACCTTTTTGAATCGCAACTTTGTCTGAAACAATGCCACCCAAGGCGCGGGCAAACAACGCCAGTAAACCAAAAATTCCGGCAGCCATGCCTGCTTCTTTTAGGCCAAACTGGAAGTTGTCGACAAAGTACAAGGCAATAATGTTATGGATGAAAATTTCAATACCAAAACAGGCTGCATAAGCTCCAAACAGAATCCACACACGGTAGTTACGTGCGGCATGCATCAAGATTGCAAGGCCGCCTTTTTTATCGCTACCAACAGAAATACCTTGAGCACGGAGTTCTTTAAAATTGCCTTGTGGACAGTCCTGAGTGAACTTCCAGTACAATACACCGACAATGATCATCAGAATACCCGGAACCAGAAGTGCAATTCTCCATCCCATTGCCTGTTCTACACCGAACATCACCAAAGCAGCCAGCATTAAAGGCATCAGGGCTTGAGTCGCACCGCCACCGGCATTACCCCAACCGGCTGTAGTCGCATTTGCCGTTCCCACGACATTCGGTGCAAACATGATACTGGTATGATATTGGGTAATCACGAAGCTGGCACCGATGGCGCTAATCAATAAACGGAAAAACAAGAAAGATTCATAACTGTTGGCCGACGCCACACCAAACACTGGAATACTGCCAATAATCAGTAAAGCGGTATAGGTTTTACGCGGACCGTACTTGTCACATAACGGCCCTACGATCAGACGCACCAGAATGGTAATAGCGACTGCGGCAATATTGATATTGGCGATCTGCTCTTTGGTCAGGCTGAATTCACCGGCAATAACCGGCATTAACGGTGCACAGGCAAACCACGCAAAGAAACAGACAAAAAAAGCGAGCCAACTCATATGGAAGGCTCGCATCGCTGAAGTACTGAAGTTAAATAGACTTATTTTTGTTGCTTTATTGAGACTTGTATTTGAAGACATAGCCATTTCCTTACCAGAACTGAACTTATTTAAGTCACTGTGATGCCGAGGCATATCAGTAACGATCAGAACGGACGTCATTGGCCGTCATACAAATGTAGAGTCTTCTTTGACTTTAACCAGATATATGCACAGGTCATGCCAGATTGTTTTTAAAATAAAATAAGTTATTGTTTTGTATAGAATAATTTATATTCAGGCTTTTAACTTAGATGTTTCTTTCTTAAAA
Organism: Acinetobacter sp. SFD; assembly: GCF_001647575.1. Taxonomy (NCBI): domain Bacteria; kingdom Pseudomonadati; phylum Pseudomonadota; class Gammaproteobacteria; order Moraxellales; family Moraxellaceae; genus Acinetobacter; species Acinetobacter sp. SFD. The sequence goes on along the minus strand of NZ_LSZJ01000015.1, from coordinate 100,864 downwards.
ATAGTTATCTTCTGAGGCATTTTTTGCAAAACAGCGAGAGGATGACCTGCTCGGAATCATTGCTGGTTTAAATCGGTGCAGCATTGAATCAGACTATTTTTCCCTTTTCAAAATGCAGCACCTGCGCCTGTAAATACGCCACTTCATCTACATGATGAGTCACATAAATCATGGGTAAATCTGTTTGATTAATCACAATTTTCAGAAAGGGTAGAATCTGGTTTTTCAGCTTTTGATCCAGTCCATTTAAAGGTTCATCCAAAAGTAATAGATCGGGAGAAGATAAAAGTGCACGCCCAATAGAAACACGCTGTGCCTGTCCACCAGAAAGTTGATGCGCCCTATGCCGAAGCAGTGGCTTTAATTCGAGTAACTCCACAATGTCTTCAAACATAAATTTCTGCTGACCTTTATTTTTTATATTTAGCTGTTCTGCATATTTTAAATTCTGCATGACATTCAGATGCGGAAACAGCAAGGCTTGCTGAAAAATCAGAGCAATTTTTCTTTGATGAACAGGAATATTCAGTTTCTGCTGATGATCAAATAGTATTTTTTGCTGAAAATGAATAAAGCCTTGTGATGGTTTTAATAGTCCTGCAATATTTTTTAAAAAGGTGCTTTTCCCACTTCCTGATGCTCCGACAATACCAATCAACTGCATCTGCATATCCAGATTGGCCTGTAGCTGGAAATTTTCGTAATTAAACTGAAAATCACACTTCAACATCTTAAGCTTCCAATTTACGTTGATACTTCTGCATGATCCAGTAATTTGCAATCAAGGCAGAAAAAGCCAGAATCAGAGATAAAATGACCAGACGCATGGCCATGCTTTCTCCATCAGGTTGTTGCAACAGGCTATAAATGGCGATAGGAATCGTGCGGGTTTCCTCGGGAATATTGCCAACAAAGGTAATGGTGGCACCAAACTCTCCCAGACTGCGACTGAAACATAAAATGCTGCCGATTAAAATCCCCGGCAAAGCCAATGGCAGACTAATGCTATAGAATACCCGCCATGGTGCAGCGCCCAGAGATCCTGCCACCTGTTCTAACTGCCGGTTGATCATTTGAAAAGACAAGCGAATTGGTTGAACCATTAAGGGAAATGCCACAATAATTGCTGCCAGTACCGCACCTTTCCAGTTAAATATCAGCTGAATTCCCCATGCATGCAGATATTGCCCCAGTATCCCCTGATGGCCAAATAGCAGGAGCAGAAGATAGCCCAGTACTACCGGCGGTAGCACCATAGGCATCTGCAATATTGCCTCTACGAGAAATTTGGCCCTGAATTCATAACGTGCCAGCAGCCATGCTACGGCGATAGCAAATGGCAGGCACACCGCTGTGGCAAAGCCCGCCACTTTGGCTGAAAGCATCAAGGCATTCAATTCTTCTGGTGTAAGCATGAGCAGTTAGCTTACCTTAAGCTTAAAGCCATATTTCTGGAAAATCTGTCTGGCCTGTGCGCTCGTCTGGATAAATTCAGAAAATTGGACTGCAGCCTGATTTTTCTGGCCCTGCCGGGTTAAAGCAATCGGATACACAATCGGACGATGTGTACTGGCTGGAAATACTCCCGAAATTCTAACTTTTTTACTCATCAACGCATCAGTTCTATACACAATACCGACCTGACATTCGCCACGTTCTACAAATGCGAGAGTTGAACGGACGCTATCCGTCCCGACTATTCTGCCCCGAAGCGGCTTCAACCAGCCCAGCCGGGTTAAGCTTTGCTGGGCATATTTTCCGGCAGGCACCGATTCCATTTGTCCGGTACATAAATAACCTTGAAAGGCTTTAGCAAAATTAAAGTCGGCTGATATTCTAAAATGGTTTTTTTGCTGAATAGGACTAATCAATACAAGTTCATTCAAGAGCAAAGATCGAATCTGACCGATCGAAATTTTTTGTTTTTTAAGTAAATCATGCATCCATTCAATATCTGCAGAAATAAAGATATCACTCTCAGCTCCTGCTGCAATCTGTCTGGCCAGCACAGAAGATGCTCCAAAAACAGGAATAATTCGAATATTGCGATGTTGCTGCTGATATAGCTTGGAAATATCAGTGATTGCATTGGTCAGGCTGGCTGCAGCATATATTTTTACTGTCTCAGCATGTGTTAAGCCGGATATAAGCAGCATGCCGATGAATAAGATTCTGAAAAGTTGCATCTGTTTATTTCTACTTTGCATTCAGTTTAAATCCATAAACCCTGTACGACTTGCCCAGCCTGGATTTCTGTTCCTGCCGGAATACGAACCAGACAGTTGGCCTGTATCAGATTACTAAGCATATGCGACTGCTGCTTTGCCAGGCTCTTGAGTTGTAAGGTACCCTGATCAAATTCGGCAGCCATTCTTAAAAATCGCTCGCGTGCATCCGCTTTCAAATCATGCGTCATCACCGCATTGAGCCATGCAGGTGACTGCTTTTTCCCTTGTAAGGCATTCAGTAAAGTTGCCGTATAGATTTGCATCCCGACATACACGGCAGCCGGATTTCCCGGTAAACCCAAGAGATAACAGTAACCTTGATCATCTCGACGATACTTGGCAAATAACATCGGTTTTCCGGGCTTCTGCTTCACTTTCCAGAAAATCTGCTCAAAACCCTGCTTCAGGGCAACCGGGCGAATGAAATCATAATCACCTACCGAAACCCCGCCTGTGGTCAAGATGACATCGTATTGGTGTTTGAGTCGGTTCAGTAATAATTGCAGTTCGGACTCACAATCGGACACATGCAGAATATCTACGTTTTGTCCCTGTGACTGAAACCAGGCCTGAATTAGTGGAGCATTGGCGTCAAAGATTTTGCCGGAATTCAGGTCTTCAATGCTGGAAGCGACTTCATCTCCAGTAATCACAATAGCGATTTTAGGATAACGATAGACTAAAACCTGCTTCACACCTGCCATACTTAAAGCTGCAATTGCACCTACATGCAGTTTTTGTCCTACATCTGCCAGACGTTGTCCTTGTGCGATTTCCTCGCCTGCATCACGTATATCCGTATGAGGTTTTAGGTCTGTTGTGATAATGATTTGATTGGCATGGTATTCGACAATTTCCTGACGGGCGACCGTTGTAGTTCCTGCTGGAATCCTGGCACCGGTAAAAATCCGGACTGCCTGAGCTGGTCGTAGTTCAATTTCAGTGCTTTGCCCTGCCCGAATTTCTCCAATTAGTTCAAAAATGCTGTGAGTCCTAACATTTTCTGGACTGCAAAGCGCATAGCCATCTACAGCACTTTGTGAAAACAGCGGCAATGGAATGGCCGAATCAATCGCTTCTGCCAGATAGCGATTCAGAGCCTGAGCAAGCGGCAGGCTTTCAGTTACCAGGATATGCGTCTGCTCAAGTATCATCTGCAGTGCCTGATCAACAGAAATCAGTCCCGGTTCAGCACCGCAGGCTGAATGTGATATTGCCTGATTCATTGATAACCTCCCGCATGTGGAATGTTTTTTTGCACATCAAATAAGTGCACCAACGCTGGAAGCACCGCGATCAGGGATTCTTTCGCCCCCTGCCGACTTCCCGGCAAGGTCATCACCAGACTGTTCTCAATATAGCCCGCCACGCCACGACTTAATGCCGCATAAGGGGTACGTTTTTGCCCAAAACTACGTGAAGCTTCCATCAAGCCGGGAATTTCCCGTTGCAGCAAAGGTTGCAGGGTTTCAACCGTTAGGTCTTTAGGACCTAAACCAGTACCGCCCACAGTTAGAATCAGCGGATACTGATTTTTCTGCTGTTCAATCAGGGTCAAGAGCTGTTCTGGGCTATCGGGAATGACCTGATAACTAATAGAATCAAAATTGGCTTCTTTTAAAATTTCCAGTACGTTTTGCCCGGCAGTGTCCGGCTTTTTGCCTGCTGCAACCGTATCGGACAGTACAATAACTGAAGCGGACAGACTCTCTTTAAGTACGCGGGTAAAATGTGATTTTCCACCTTTTTTCTGCTGCAACCTGCATTGATCTAGCGACAAATCTTCCGGTTCACAATGCGGCTTCAGCATGTCATACAAGGTCAGACCCGCCAGACTCACCGCTGTCAAAGCTTCCATTTCTACACCGGTTGGTCCAATGGTTTCCACGGTAGCAATAATTTCGACATGCGCATCACACAGTTTATATTCCACATCGGCACGATAAATCGGCAATGGATGGCATAGTGGAATCAGCTCATCGGTCCGTTTGGCACCGAGAATGCCGGCAATGCGTGCTGTTTTCAGGGCATCACCTTTTTCAGTATTGCCATTACGCAGCAACTCAATGCAATGTGGCGGTGCATGCAGGATTCCAGTGGCAATTGCTGTACGATAACTTTCTGCTTTCATCCCTACATTTTTCATGATTCATCTCGGACTAATTTAAAAATCTGTTTAAAGTGATTTATGTTATGGGTTCTCATTGGACGCATTTAATTAGATGGTGATTGGCAAGCGTGTGGTGCTACATGGTGATGGTGACAATGCACATCTTCTGCAGGATGGGAATGATCCGTTTCAGGTCCATGATCTTTTCGGATACAACAGCCTTCGACATATTGACTGCTACCATCCATATAAAATTCTTCTTTCCAGACCGGAACTTCATGCTTTACCCGTTCCACAGCTTCCTCACAGGCAGCAAAGGCCTCTAGACGATGGGCCGCATAAGCCATAGCAATGATGGCTGTTTCTCCAATCCCCAACTCACCAATCCGATGCACCACCCGCACATAAGACACCTGGTATTTGGTCTGAATCTGCTGTTCAATTTCACGAATCATTTTTTCAGCCACAGGCGCATAGGCAGTATATTTCAGGGCACGCACAGCTTTTCCCTGATGATGGTTACGTACTGTGCCGACAAAGATGCCGATTCCACCACATTCCGGAAAGTGCTGAATACCATCAAAATCCTCCATCCTGAAAGCAGTCTGCTGGATTCGGGCAAATTGTTTTAATGGTTTGAGTTGCATCTCAGCCTCCTGCTACCGGTGATAACAGTACCAACGTACTGTCCTGATTTAAAACATTCTGTCTGGAAATAATGTCTTCACCGATTGCACAGGCGCAGCGTTCCAGCATGGGCTGTATATTGGGATAGATGAATAGCAACTGGTTCAGGACTTCAGTAACCTGAATTTCAGACTCGCATTGCAAATTTAAATCTGCTGGAAGTTGTCGTTCAATCGCACCGAAGGCTTCTATTTTGATATGAATTAATTTTTGCTGAGTGAGAGACATATTTATCCTCCAATGCTGTGCATGCTGATTTTTCGGATCGGCTTTTGTATTGGTGATTGCTGAATCGCATGAAAACCGGCCTCTTTACGCCAGATATAAGCGTGAAGCTTGTGCTGAAATGTCTGTGTGGCGAAATGATCCAGCGCCAGTTGTTCGATATCCGCCTTAAGGTTCAGGCCTTGTCTGGCAAATAAACAGTTATAAAATTCGCCTTGGGCATTAAGGCGTAGGCGATCACAATCACCGCAAAATGAATGGGTAATGGTAGAAATAATCCCCAAAGGCTGCCCATTGACCAGATAGCCACGGGCTGGATTAGCGCCTTGGCCTTGAGATATCTGGACATCAAATTCGGTTTTCAGTTGATCCAGGATATCTTGCTCACTGATGACATCAGACGGATTCCATTTCTGATCGCCATCGAGGGGCATAAACTCAATAAAACGCAGTTCTACAGCCTGATGCTGTGCCCACTTAACCAAAGGAATAATCTGATCGTCATTGATACCTTTGATCAGCACACTATTGATCTTGACGGTCAAACCTGCCTGCTGCACGGCAGAAATGCCATTCAGTACAGGCTGTAACTGTTTTTGGGTCAGTTGCTGAAACTGCTTTGGATCAAGACTGTCCAGACTGATATTTAGGTCGTCCAGTCCTGCCTGTTTAAGCGATTGAGCATAATCTGCTAAATAATGGCCATTACTGGTCATGGAAATACGTTTCAGGCCAAAGGCTTTCAGCGTCTGTAATCGGGCAATAAAATGAACAATACCTTGACGCATCAACGGTTCTCCCCCCGTCACCCGGATCTGCTCAATCCCGTGTCGCACCATAAACTTGCAAAAAGCATACAGGGCTTCAAAACTAAGCAAATCTTTTTTGTTCATCCATTCCGGATGTTCAGGCATGCAATAACTGCATTTGAAATTACAACGGTCAGTTACTGATATCCGCAACTTACGTTTCTGGCGTCCAAACTGATCCTGAAAGGTACTGCGAGATGCTAAAGCTGTCATACTGTTCATTGCTGCGGTCCATGATGAGATCTGCACGGTTATTTAACAGTCTTGATTTACTGCCCTATTTCTTCACAATGAATGAGCAATAAGTGTTCCAACTTTGCACAAATTTATTTTTCTTGAATATTAATGGATAATATTTGTTCTTTTTTAGTCCGAAAGTTTGCTCGAAAAATAAAAAAAGCAATATTTTGGTGAGCCAAAATATAATAATTCGGCTTTTAGCATTTTAAACGCTAGAGAAAGTTAAGCTGTTGATGCTGCTGTAGCTCATCAAATGAATTAATACTGTGGAAAAACAGGGCACGATTTTTAAAACTTGCCCGCTGCATGTGCATGTCAGCAAAACAGAGTTTTAAACTGTGTTGATCATTTTCAAGATGTTGTATAAGAGTGGGTAAGCTGCTGCGTTTCATAAGACAGAATGGAAACAATGCTTTTTCATTTATTTCAACCACCGCCACTTCAGATAAAGGATGTCGTTGCAGGGCCTGATGTAAACGTGAAATGACCTTTTTGGGAATATAGGTCACATCACAGGGTACGAACAGCACATAATCAGATTGTACATATGACCAGGCACTCTTCATGCCCATCAATGGTCCCTGAAAGCCGGGTTCATCGTCCTGATAAAAATCAATCGAAGGAATCATCCGTTTATAAATGGAATGATCCCGATGGCTATTGACCCAGACTTTGCTTGCCCGGGACTTCAACTGCTGATGGATTTTAATTAGCTGGATTTCATCATCAAATTTGTGCAGTAATTTATTGATGCCATTCATGCGCCGCGCTAAACCGCCGGCCAGGATCACCACCTCGGTTTCCGGATAAGACACCGTTTTCATCACTCTTCTTTTCATTCTATGTACTCCGTCTGGCAGGCTTTAATCAGGCCTCTAATTTCGGGCAAACATGAACCGCAATTTCCTCCGGCTTTCAGACATGCAGTCACCTGTTTTTCATGCGTGATATTTTTATCTTTAATGGTTTGAATAATTCTGTTCTTACCGACCTTAAAACAGCTACAGACCAATGAACCTTCACTATTTCCCATTGACATGGCCTGACCTGCCAGCAATGCTTTACGATGTAATGCACTCAGACGTTCACGTCTAAACAGGCCAGCCACCCAGTCACGATCTGGCAATAGCGCCGCTGGTGCGATATAAAAACTGGCAATTAACTGGCCATCCTGAAGCACCACACTATGACTGATATGCGCCGTTTGATCTTCGAGATTCAGCCATTCAAAGCTTTCATCATCAAAGGCTAACAGGCTCTTGATCTGCCCGGTGATGTCAGAAAAACGGCGCCGGTCTGCCAGTTCATAACGGATGGCCTGAGTGGTTTGAATTTTGCTCCACCACACCGTATTTTCAATCATGGTCTGGATCTGTTGTTCAAAGCCTTCCCGTACATACAGCACGCCCTGCCACTGAGTATAAAATGGCTTGATCATCACCGGAGTATGCTTAAATTCTGGCTCGCCGGAAATCGGGTCAACTACCGGATTAACTACTTTGCCAATCCGCGCATCGGATGCAAACTGGTCGTTCCAGTGAATCGGTGCAAAAATCTGGCCACGTCGCATATTTTGTGAAAATTGCACACGGAGTACACAACTTCCCCAAGCGGATTTCACCTCGACCAGCTCGGCATCTTTCAGGCCATATTTCAGCGCATCTTGCGGATGCAGCTCACAATAAGGCTCGGCACGATGCTGGGATAAACTGGCAGATAATCCGGTGCGGCTCATGGTGTGCCATTGATCGCGAATGCGTCCGGTATTCAGGATCAGAGGATATTCAGCAGAAATAGCATGTACCGGATCGGCTGCAATCGTCGGCACAAATCTAGCTTTGCCATCTGCATGACTAAACAGGCCTTGGCTAAATAGTTGACCAACCTGATGAACTTCTTGCTTATCCCAGACCGGCCACTGGATCGGTGCCAGATTCTGGTATTCCGCAAAACCGAGATGAGTTAAACCTTGCAGGTTGAAATAGCGAAAATTCGGTGTATCTTCACGTTGCGAAAGCGAACTATTCTGATAAGCAGATAAACGGGCATGTTCCAGAAAAATGTCATGGCTATTGTTAAAGTCAAAACCGCTAAAACCTAAGACCTGAGCCACCCCGGAAATGGCCCACCAGTCTGCTTTGGCTTCACCTGGAGCCGGCAAAAAAGCCTTTTGCCGGGAAATACGGCGCTCCGAATTGGTGACTGTGCCATCTTTTTCGCCCCAACCCAGTGCCGGTAACAGTACATCGGCATATTGCGTGGTATCGGTGTCGAGACAAATATCGGAAACCACCACAAATTCACACTTTTCCAGAGCGCGTTTAACCTGATCTGCATCGGGCAAACTCACGATCGGATTAGTGGCCATAATCCAGATGGCTTTGATTTTCCCGCTTTCCACCGCTTGAAATAAATCCACCGCTTTTAATCCGGGCTGCTGCGCGATAACCGGGCTTTGCCAGAAATCCTGCACCAGTTGCTGATGCTGCGGGTTATCCAGATCCAGATGACTGGCCAGCATATTGGCTAGTCCCCCGACTTCCCGTCCGCCCATGGCATTCGGTTGTCCAGTCATGGAAAAAGGTGCCGAACCGGGTTTGCCTATTTTTCCTGTCAATAAATGACAGTTGATAATGCTATTGGCCTTGTCTACTCCCTGAGAGGATTGGTTTACACCCATGGAAAACAGACTCATGATTTTTTCGGTCTGGGCAAATTTCTGAAAAAATAAGGTTAATTTTTCAATAGCAATACCGGTACGTTTTGCCACGCTTTCAAGCGATGACTCTGTCGAGCTGCTGGCAAGTGCCTGCTCCAGGCCTTGAGTATGCTGGGTAACAAAATCCTGATCGGTATAGCCATTTTGCTGAAGATATTGCAACAAGCCATTAAACAGCGCGACATCCAGACCTGGTAAAATGGGTAAGTGTAAATCTGCCGCTTCACAGGTTGCAGTAAAGCGTGGATCAATCACCACCACGAATAAATCTCGCTCTTCTTTGGCTTTCATGATGCGCTGATAAAGCACCGGATGGCACCAGGCGGTATTGGAACCCACCAGAACCACCATTTCTGTCTGCTCAAAATCTGTGTAGCTGGCCGGTACTAGGTCTTCGCCGAAAGCCCGTTTATGTGCTGCCACAGCAGATGACATGCACAGCCTTGAATTGGTATCAATATTGGCAGTACCAAGATAGCCCTTTACAAACTTGTTCACCACATAATAGTCTTCAGTCAAAAGCTGGCCGGAGACGTAAAAGGCGATGCTGTCACGTCCATACTGATCAATACATTGCTGAAATTTATTGGCAATACTTGAAATGGCATGATCCCAAGTGCTTATGTGCCGCTGTTCTTTTCGACCTGTCATCGGATGCAGAAGCCGGGTTTTTAGACTAAGTGTATCGGCAAGATGACTGCCTTTAATACACAACTTGCCCAAGTTCGCAGGATGCTGAACATCGCCTTCAACCTGAACCTTTTCACCCATCGGGGTTTGGCTTACGTGCGCGATGACGCCACAGCCTACTCCACAATAAGGACAGGTCGTCTGAGTAGTTTTTATTTGGGATTCAGTAGAGCTATGTAGTTCCATAACCGGAATACTATTCATTGCTGCTGTGCTCCTTAATCATCCAAATTCACGTGTTTCACCAAATCTCTGATATCTAGCTTTTACAGGTTTGATTTAAATTTTTTCTATGTCTCAAAAGCTTTAATCCTCCCCAACCCTCCTTTAATAAAGGAGGGAGATTCGCCTCTTTTTCAAAGAGGGGTTGGGAGATTGATCCGATTACCCTGCTTTCTTTAATGCAAAATCCCGACCAAAAAGCAGTTTGCTGCGGATATTACTAATCGGTGTCTGGTCTGCAATCAGTTCTGCATACCAAGCCCCATCTTCAGTATCGCCAAATAGCACAGCACCAATGACTTTGTCCTGCTGGATAATGATCCGTTTATAGATCTGACGCTTTTCATCATTTAGCACGATATCTTCAAAATCATCCTGAGGTTCGAAATTTCCGGCTGAGAAGACATCACATCCGCTAACCTTGAGTTGGGTCGGAACAGGTGGTGCCTTAAAGGTCAGTCGGCCATGTTCAGCCAGATGTGTCGCACAGATAAAGGCCTGTCCCCATAATGGCTCAACCAGTCCAAAGGTTTGGCCACGATGCTCAATACATTCACCTACCGCATAAATACTCGGGTCATAGGTTTGCATGGTGTCATTTACCAGTACTCCGCGATTACAGCGCAAGCCAGCCTTCTCAGCCAAGGTTTTATTCGGACGAATCCCGATGGCAAAAACCACCAAATCGGCATCCAGCATTGTCCCGTCTTTTAAGCGCAGTTGAGTCACGTGACCGTCAATACCGAGCAGCTCTTCGGTATTGGCTTCGGTAATGATCCGGATACCTTTGTCTTCAATTGATTTTTTCAGCATTTGACTGGCTTTCATGTCCAGCTGACGATCCATAATACGGTCCATCAGGTGCAGTACAGTTACATTCATCCCTTGCTGCTTCAGTCCATAAGCTGCTTCCAGTCCCAGCAGGCCGCCCCCAATCACGACGGCGTTTTGTTTGGTTTTGCAGTAATCCAGCATGCGGTTAACATCCTGAATATCCCGGAAGCTAATCACGCCTTCAAGTTCAGTACCTGGAATTGGTGGTACGAAAGGTTTCGAACCGGTCGCGAGGATCAGACGATCATAAGCAACGACTTCGCCTTTTTCGGTATGAACCTGCTTACGTGAACGGTCGATAGAGATGGCAGCATCTCCAGCAATGAATCGAATGCCTTTTTCGGCATACCAGTCGGCTGAATGCAGCATAATTTCGGCAAAGCTTTTCTCACCAGACAATACCGGTGACAACATGATCCGGTTGTAATTACCCCATGGCTCTTCCCCAATCACGGTAATGTCATAACGATCTGGCGCCATATCCAGCAAGTCTTCCAGACAACGCATACCCGCTAGCCCATTCCCGACCAGTACCAGTTTTAAACGCTCTGTGTTTTGGCCATTACTGGAAATATAGGTCTTTTGTGGAGTTGGACTCACCAGAACTTTGCCATTTTCAATTCGGGTTGGAAATACTAGTAATTTCTGCTCTTGTTCTTCCAGACAACGACCGGTCACCAGACTGAAATGCTGCTTGTAAATTGGGGATGCGACTACACGCTCACCTTGCAGATCACCCAGAATGCCACGTGCCATGACATTGGCCAGACTAAACGGATCCTGATTGCTAAGCGCATAAACCCGCTGTTCCTGACCCACGCGAAAAATTGCAATCTGCTGATCTTCAATCAGGGCTGCAACACCGGTATTCGGGGTGATCTCATCCAGATGACAGACTTCGTACCAGTACAGTTCGTTCATGTCTTTTAAAATTGTCATTTTCATTCTCCCTGACTGTGGTATTTAGGCTTCAACCACTGGAATACGGTTTAAATCACGTTCAGCTTCTGTCTTTGGACGAATCTGGCCACGTACAGGCGCAAACTGAATATGCGGGTCATTCTGCTCGGCTGTTTTGGCATTAATAAAGGTCTTAAAGCGTTTGCGCACTTCAGGATCTTCAATTGCGGTACGCCATTCATCCTGATAAGTGCCAATCACATGCTGCATACGGCTTTCCAGTTCAGCAGCAATACCGAGTGAATCATGCACAATGACATCTTTCAGATAGTCCAGCCCGCCTTCCATATTGTCACGCCATACGCTGGTGCGCTGCAGACGGTCTGCCGTCTGGATATAGAACATAAAGAAGCGGTCGATATATTTGATCAGTGTGGAAGTATCCAGATCCGAGGCGAGTAGTTCAGCATGGCGCGGTTTCATACCGCCATTGCCGCATACATACAGATTCCAGCCTTTTTCCGTGGCAATGACACCGACATCCTTGCTCTGTGCTTCTGCACATTCACGGGTACAGCCAGATACTGCCATTTTGGTTTTATGTGGTGAACGCAGGCCTTTATAACGGTTCTCCAGGAAAATCGCCAAGCCGACAGAATCATCGACTCCAAAACGGCACCAGGTACTGCCCACGCAAGATTTCACCGTACGTAAGGATTTGCCGTAGGCATGTCCGGACTCGAAACCGGCATTGATCAGTTTTTCCCAGATTTCAGGCAGCTGATGTACCTGCGCACCAAACATGTCAATTCGTTGTCCGCCCGTGATTTTGGTATATAGACCATAATCTTTGGCGATCTGACCAATGGTAATCAGGCCATCCGGAGTAATCTCGCCACCTGCAACACGCGGCACAATCGAATAGGAACCATCTTTCTGAATATTACCGAGATAGTAGTCGTTGCTATCCTGTAAACCGGCATGGCTAGGTTTTAAAACAAAATCATTCCAGCAGGATGCCAGAATATTGGCTACGGTCGGTTTGCAGATATCACAGCCCATGCCGTGCCCATGTTGCTGAATCAGGTCAGAGAATGTCTTGATTTCATGCACGCGTACCAAGTGATACAGTTCCTGACGTGAATAGGCAAAGTGTTCGCACAGGTGATTGTTCACCGTGACACCCTGACGCTGTAATTCAGATTTGAGAACCTGCGTCACCAGTGGCGCACAGCCACCGCACGCCGTTGCAGCCTGCGTGCATTTTTTCAGTGCACCCAATGAAGTTGCACCGCCATCAATGGCTGAACAGATATCAGCTTTGGAAACGTTATTACAGGAACAGATGGTCGCACTGTCAGGCAATAAATCAATACCACTACCACCTGATTTTGAAGTTGACTGATCAAAACCCGGCATGATCAGGCTTTCTGGTTGCTCCGGTACAGCCAGACCATTCAGCATCATTTGTAGAAGATCGCTATATTCTTTGGCACAGCCCACCAGCACTGCGCCCAGCAGCTTGGTTTTGTCTGCTGACACCACGATTTTTTTATAAACCTGCGCGGCTTCATCAGCATAGAAATAGCTCAAGGCATCTGGTGACATGGCGTGTGCATCACCAATAGAAGCAACATCCACACCCATCAGTTTGAGCTTGGTGCTCATGTCGGCACCAGCGAATGCATGGCTCTCTTGGTCCAGTACATGTTTTGCCGCGATCCGCGCCATGTCATAGCCCGGTGCAACCAGACCATAAATTTTATTGTCCCAAAGTGCACATTCACCAATGGCATAAATGTCCGGATGTGAGGTCTGGCAATAATCATTAATGATGATGCCGCCACGCTCACCAATCAGCAGGCCGCTCTGGCGCGCCAGTTCATCACGCGGACGAATACCGGCCGAGAACAGGATGATATCGGTTTCAAGTACCGAACCATCTCCGAACTTCATTACATGCTGAGCGTTGTAACCATCTTCAATAGATGAGGTTGCTTTTTGGGTATGCACCTTGACACCAAGGTCTTCAATTCTAGAGCGCAGTACCCGGCCGCCCAGATCATCAATCTGCACCGCCATCAAGCGCGGAGCAAATTCTACGACATGGGTTTCCAGATTCAGATCTCGCAAAGCCTTCGCTGCTTCCAGACCCAGCAGACCACCGCCAATTACCACACCGGTTTTGGCATTCAGGCTGGCTGCGCGAATGGCATCCAGATCTTCAATGGTACGATAAACAAAGCAATTCTGACGGTCATTGCCCGGGATTGGCGGTACAAAGGCATAAGAGCCGGTAGCAAGAATCAACTTGTCAAAATTCAGCACATCACCCTGGCTGGTGGTGACGGTTTTATTGAGCTGATCAATTTCAACTGCTTTGGTATTAAGACGCAAATCAATGCCATAGGCATCGGCAAAATCACTACGGCATAGGCTCAGATCCTTGACCGACTTGCCGCTGAAATATTCAGTCAAATGTACCCGGTCATAAGCTAAATGTGGCTCTTCTGCCAAAATGGTCAGCTCAATGTCATCACCGGCCTGTTCCAGTACAGATTCGATGAATTTATGCCCCACCATGCCATGCCCAATCATGAGAATTTTCATATCTGCACTCCAACTATTGTTTTTTTAAAGATGATAAAAAGCCGCATATCACGTCTAGGCATTGATATGTCTGCTGATTGAATATGTTGTAAATACCGCAACCCAGCGCTTTGTAATGCTGGAGGAAGGGTTGAAATGCTTGTGCGTTTTGTATTGCTGAACAACTGACCATGTCATTTATCCTGTGCTGAACGAAATACCAATCACACTCCTTGAAAGTGCAATTACGATCAGAACGGACATCGTTGGCCGTTGTTAGTATTGAAAGTCATCTTTGACGATTTAATAAATGCAGAAATCGTGCCAACTTTTCCAACAAGAAAACGCCTTATTCCAGGCAGATGATCTACCTAAATGCTTCATTTTGATCAGCTATCAGCTGAAATCCCTAAAGCTATGCACCAAATTGAACAGAAAAATAGAATTTTATGCACCAATTTAATGGCATGTTTTTTGCTTTACTCCTGCTTGAATATTCCTTAGGCCTTACTTGAAAATATTCCATGTCCAAATTACGAATTGCTCTTATTGATGATGATCTGGAGCGCGCCCAATTCATCCAGGAATCCTTACTTTCACATGATTTTCAGGTGGTGGCCTGTTTAATCCTGAATGACCTGAATATGGTACATGTTAAGGGTATTCATGCAGATGTGATCCTGCTGAATATGGATCATCCGCATCGGGATATTATTGAAAGCTGTGTCAGCCAATATGAACTTCCCACCGTGTTGTTTACCCAAAACTCCAATAAAGACACCATCAAAAGTGCCATTGATGCCGGAATCACGGCTTATATCGTCGATGGTATTGATCCCACCAAACTAGAAAGCATTCTGGAAATTTCGATTGAACAGTTCCGTAAGCATAAAAAGCTGCTAAATGATTTAAAAGAAACCCAAGACAAGCTCATTGACCGTAAAGATATCGATAAAGCTAAAGCCCTGCTCATCCAGCTACATGCCTTAACAGAAGAACAGGCTTTTGCTTTATTACGTAAAAACGCCATGAGTCACCGGATCACCATTGGTGAAATGGCCAGACGCTTACTGGATGCACAGAAGCTGTTACTGGGCCAATAAGGAAAAGCATATGTCTACACTAGAAAAAACTGAACTCAATATTGGCTATATTCCTTTGCTTGATTGTGTCGCCATTCTCTGGGCAGAAAAACAGGGCTACTTTGCCGAACAGGGATTAAAAATCAATTTAATCCGTGAAGCCTCCTGGTCAAGTTTGCGTGACCGTCTGGCCTATGGCTTTCTGGATGCTGCACATTGTCTGTCCGCCATGTTGCCCGCTGCTGCCCTGGGCACAGACCAGTTACAGGTGGCTTTGCAAACCCCTCTAGTACTGAGCGTGAATCAGGCTTTTATTAGCCTGCGCCAAGATCTGTGTTATGAACTCGGTATCCATCCAAGGGATGATGAACAGAGTACCTCAAAGAAACTGGTACAAGCTTTACAACAGAATCATTCCATCAATCTGGCCTATGTCTATAAATATTCGATTCACCATTACTGCTTAAAAGAATGGCTGGCGCTGACTGATCTACAACTGGCCAAGAATATCCAGCTGATGACATCTCCACCGCCTTTCATGGTGAAAGGAATCTCGGAACAGGTATTCGATGGTTTTTGCGTGGGAGAACCCTGGAATATTCAGGCCAAACTTGAAGGCTATAGCTTTATCGTTGCGGCGAGCCAGAATGTCATTCCAAAAGTTGCCGATAAAGTTTTGGCCATGACTCAGGAATGGGCAGAACAGCATCCATTTACTGTAGAGGCAGTGGTCAAGGCAGTACAAAAAGCGCAGAATGATTTAAAGCAGCGCAGTGATTTATCAGAAGTATGGGACATGCTGGTGGATTATCAGATTATTCAGTTTGGATGTTCCGCCCAGCGGCATGTCTATGACTTTCACAAGATCAAGAATATCATCCGGAATTTTGTTGGGGAAAGTGCCGAACCGAAAGTCGATGATTTTATCTGGCTCCTGCAGCAGATGCAGAAATGGGAAAATCTTGATCTGTCAGTGGATGATCAGCTACAGATTGCGCAATCCTGTATTTATCAACAAGAAGCTAGCACTGTTTAATACTTTGTATATTCCCATAAAAAAGACCCGGGAAAATTTCGGGTCTTTTTATTTAACGTTTTATTTAGCTTAATGCTTGCTGTAAATCCAGTTGCATGAATTTCTGCAAGGACAATTTTCCAGCAATAATCTGATTGATGAATTGTGACATTTCATCATACAAAGCCTCATAAAGCTGCGGTTCCAACGCCATATGCTTTAATTGAATCTGCAAATGCATCAAAAGTTCCTGCTGCTCGCATTCACCCTGCTCTAGGGCATAGACATAACCGAGCACTGCGCCTTTTAAAACAGCATCAAATGGCAAGCTATATTTAAGCAAGGTGGCCAATGATCCCATAACACGCTCATTGTGCTCAAGTTTTCTTAAGGGCTCACGACCTACACGAGCGCATGGATCCTGATAGGCATTGGCACAGGATTCACTAAAGCTTTGAGTCAGACGTTCAAGGTCTGAGGCATGTTTTGGAATCTGGTAGCAGAGGCCATGCTTCACCTGAGCTAAGGACTGGTGCATAAATTTTCTGACTATATGATCAGACATGGCAATACCAATAGTCTGATGTCCCCGCAGACTGGCATACCAGGCCATCATCGCATGCACGCCATTCCATAAGCGGTTTTTAATCAGCTGGATATTGGCAATATCATCCACCAGAATCATCTGCCGCATTTTCGCCAGTAACGGACTGTTATTTTCCACATAAATCGGCATATCCGTTTCAGCGTTAAACAGAATCAGATCCATAGACTGCAGGATATGACTCGGCTGGAAATTACGGCGCAGGTCTTCAATATATAGCCCAGCCTGATGTTCCTGTTCTGTATTCAGTGCCGTAGCATCATCCAGATCAACTACGGACAGATCTTCATCCAGCTGATACTGCTTGAACATGTTGTATTTGATACGCAGCTGACGATACAGTTTCTGGTCTGACAGCTTGCACACCATACGGTTGACCACGGTGTCACAGAAATAATGCTGATCCATAATTTTCTGGGCGGTCTGTTCATCAGTAATCATTCGCAGACTATTCAGAATCTGCTGCATCACCTGTTGTTTAGCACCGATTTTATTCAGGATAATTAAAACTGTCAGTGGCTGATCCTGCTGCTCATAAGCCAGATAACGTGCGTATAAGCCCTGTGCAATGACCTCCGCTTCAGAAACCAGTGCTTCCTCAGGTACGCAGACTGCTACAAGACTGGATTCAATATACATGTTCTGCATCTGTTCCAGATCATGCGCATCAATTACGCTCATATTTTCAATACGCTGGTCAAAAGAATTCTGGCCATAGCGAATGCAGTAAGTGCCAAAAGCATTAACGCTAGATTGATACAGCGGATTACGTGTCGAAGCAATAATTTTGCGCGGACGAGTGTATCCATCCCAGTGGGATAATACCTGAGCCAGATAACCGCCCCCAATTGCACCAAAACCGTGAATCCCGACAGTCAGCTGATTGAGTGTTTGCGGAAAAGCGGTTTCCAGTTCCGGCATGTCCAGAACCGGAACAAACTGGTTCAGTTCTCCCAAAAAATCTTCGACCGTTTCATAATAATACTGGGCTTGTGCCAGCATGGACTCGTTCGGTATTTTGATATCCTTGAACAGCACCGTCATACCACCTGCATCATAGGCAGAACGCAAACCATTTTCAGAATCTTCAAACATCAGGCACTGGGCCGGGCTTAAATTGATTTTTTCGGCTGCACTGATAAAAATTTCCGGATGGGGTTTCCCCTGTCTAATCTCATCGCCACACACCAGTACATCAAAAAACTTATAGACATTGGCATTGATCAGATATTCTTCTGCGATCGCACGGCGACTTGAAGTCGCTACCGCCATTTTCAGGCCTGCCTTGCGTAGGCGTTCCAATACCTGCAATAACCCCTTTTTAATGGGAACACCGTGATGACGTACATGTTCCAGTTCCAGCACATCAGCACGCTGGCGAATCTCGGCATAGGGCACATCCTGTCCATAACGCTCTTTGGCTAGCTGCTCTGCACTACGGGCACTGAGGCCCAAACACTGAATTAAATAACTTTCAGAAAATTCGACATCAATCAGCTCACGTGAAGCTTGCTGCAAGGTTTGAAAGCGCAAGCGTTCCGTATCGAACATGGTTCCATCCATATCGAAAATAGCGCCATGTACGATTTGATTTTTAAACTCTAACATTGCTCCCCTTTTTATAATTCAATGAGTTAAGAAGTGAGCAATACCTTAAAGAAAAGCTGGGTCGAATTAAACCGATGTAAAGATATGAAATAGTTTTGATTATAAAACAACCAATAAAGACTAAAATTCTATGTTTTATGTTTACATATGTAATCAAAGTGTTAACTTAAGTAACTTATCATCCCTGTTTTTCGTTTTAAATTTTCTTTTGAAATATAAGAATATTTTAATATTTTGGCTGTTCCCACCCATCATGGCATTCATTTTGCTTATTCAGTATTACGTTTTATAAAATTTGTAATATTGAGGGGCAACACTATGAGTTACGTTGCACGTGAACTCAGTCAAAGAAATAAACTGCTACTTGGCTTGGGGTCTTTTTTAATACCAATTCTGATTTGGTGTGCGGTCAGCTATTTGCCATTTATCTGGCATCCACAGGTCGAGATTACCAATCCCGGTAGTGTGAGCTATTTACAGGTCAATAGCCGGATTGATAAAGACGTGTTTTTTTCCGCTGCCCAATCCGCAGTGGATCAGGGTCTGGCCCCACCTCAAGGCATCCTGGTCAATCCCATCTATTTGCCAGCACCGCATCAAGTGGCAATTGCATTAGTAACCGCGTTTACCACCCCTCCTGTTCAACCGAATGCACCCTGGTTTTATGAAAGCCTGTGGCACAGTATCAAGTTGGTCTTTACTGCATTCTTTATTTCTTGCCTGATTGGCATTCCACTCGGAATTTTATGTGGCTTTTCCAAGAAAATTTCCCTGTTAACAGAACCTTTTGTCGAGTTCTTCCGTTACTTGCCTGCTCCGGCTTTTGGCGCACTTGCCGTTGCAATATTGGGAATCAATGACGCACCTAAAATAGCCATTATTGTGATTGGAACCCTGTTCCAGATGATTCTGCTGATTGCCAATACTACTCGTCTGGTCGATCGCAGCCTGATTGAAGCCGGTTTTACTTTGGGTACAACGAAACTGAAAAGCCTGTTTCATGTGGTGATTCCAGCGGCTATGCCAGAGATTTACCGTAATCTGCGCGTGTTGCTGGGTTGGGCATGGACGTACCTGATCGTGGCTGAACTGATCGGCAGCACCTCCGGAATTACCTGGTTCATTACCCAGCAAGCCCGCTATCAGAACTTTCCCAATGTCTTTGCCGCGATCCTGATTATCGGGGTGATTGGTCTGCTGTGTGACGTGATTTTAATGAAACTGGGACAACGCTTATTTAAATGGAAACCGGGAGCTAACTGATGCAAAACACTGAATTTAATACCCGCGAATACTTTGACAAGATTTATAGCCGTCCGGTGATTCTGGAAGCAAAGCAATTGACGCAAAAATTCAGTCATGGCAAAACCGAACGTACGGTTTTAAATGCACTCAATTTGAAAATTCATAAGCGGGAGTTCATCTGTGTGATTGGGCCTTCCGGTTGCGGCAAGTCAACCTTTAGCCGTGTAGTCGCCGGTCTGGATCCTTATAGCAGTGGTGAGATTCTGGTGGATGGCCAGCCGATTACCGGCCCAAGTCCGGAACGTGGCATGGTGTTTCAGGGCTATACCCTGTTTCCATGGAAAACCGTCAAGGAAAATGTCATGTTTGGTCCGCGCATGAAAGGCCAAAGTAGTGCAGCAGCAGAAGCACAGGCACGTGAATGGATCAATATCATTGGTCTGGAAAAGTATGAAAACCAGTATCCGCATGAGCTGTCTGGCGGGATGAAACAGCGTGTCGCGATTGCCCGGGCTTTGGTCAATGAACCGAAAATCCTGTTGATGGATGAACCTTTTGGGGCACTTGATCCGCATACCCGGCAAAAAATGCAGCGTCACCTGATGGACCTATGGCAAAACATTGATATCACCATCATTTTTGTGACCCACGATATGGATGAAGCCATTTTACTGGCCGACCGGATTGTTGCACTGAAAGCCAATCCGGGTGAAATCAAGGAAATTATCGAAGTTGATCTACCTCGTCCACGCCATCCAGACGTCATGCTTAGTCCTGAATTTAAACAGTTAAGACAACGTGTCGATTATCTGGTGCATGCTGAAGAAGACGAACTGGATCCGGCACTGGCAGAACTGCCGGTCATTCCGCGTATGACCAAAGTCAGCAGCAATAAATAATCTTATCCAAAATGCTTTTGGGACGACCCGAAGGTTTTAATCGCTGTGTTGGACGACCAACATTAGAGGTGATTGTCATGCAAGCGCAATATGTACTCCCACTGGTTGATATTTCAAAATTGCAAAGTCCGGATTTAGCCGATCGTATTGAAGTTGCTCATGCTCTGGATCATGCCTGTAAAGAAGTCGGATTTCTTTATCTGCAAGGTAGCCAGTTTAATTTTGATTACGCCAAAGCCCTGATTGAAATGGCCCAGTCCTATTTTTCTCAGGATCTGGACACCAAAATGCAGCACTATATTGGCAAATCAAAAAACCATAGTGGCTATGTGCCGATTGGCGAAGAACAGTTTGCCGGCAACAGTTATGATTTAAAAGAAGCCTATGATGTCAATTATGATTATCAGGGTACACAAAAAAACTGTCCTTTACTTGGCCCCACCTTATGGCCAGACCATCCAGACTTCAAGTCTATTGTCAGCCAATACTACAGCCATCTGCGTGAGATCAGCCGGCAGGTTTTTTCTGCCTTTGCACTGGCATTGGGCGTTCGTGAGGACTTTTTTGAAAGCAAAATTACTGATGCACCAAGTCAGCTACGCTTGATTCATTATCCCTATAATCCGGAAGTGCAAGATGCCGAAGGCATTGGCGCACATACCGATTACGAATGCTTTACCCTGCTGTTACCTACCGCACCCGGCTTACAGGTTTTGAATAAAGCAGGCGAATGGATCGACATTCCACTGATTGAAAACACACTGGTGATGAATATCGGTGACATGATGGAAATTCTGTCAAATGGTAAATATCTCGCCACCAAGCACCGCGTGAAAAAGGTCTCGGAAGAACGTTATTCGTTCCCGCTATTTTGCGCCTGCAATTATGACACCGTGATTGAACCGGTTATTCCCACTGAAAATTCCAAATATTCTGCCCTGATCGGGGGTGAGCATCTGTTTAATCAGACCGCCCAGACCTTTCAATATTTAAAACAGCGCGTTGCTAGCGGTGAACTGATCTTAAAAAATGCTGTACCACTTTTTTCTTTTGGACTTGAAGAACAGGCGGAGACAGCATCATGAATCTGTTTGAAGTAATTAAAAGCTTAAAGCCTGTGACTTTTCAGCCAGAGATTATTCCAGGCTTTTTATATGGGGCATTTCGGCGTAAAAGCATCAGTTTTTATAATGGCCTGACCGATGAAAACACCATTGTGTACTGGTTTCAGTCGCGCAGTTTTACCATTGATCTTCGTCTAAAAAGCCAGACAGGAACTGCTGTTCAGGAGCGCCAAGGCTGGATTGGCAATACACTTTGGGATAACGCCAGCCAACTCTTGTCCTGGGAAGTGAAAGACTACGCCAATTACCAGAATCATGTGCAGTGGCCGGAACCAGCCAGGTTGCATGCAATTGGCAACTGCATTCTGGAATTTTCTCCAAGTAATGTCTATGTCGAAGACTGGCGCCAGCAGGTGCAATACGGTTTATTTTTAGGCATGCGTCTTCAGTCTGCACTTGATGTTCAATCTGGTCAAACACTGGAAATGGATGGTGGCCTGATTATTTGTGCTGATCATATTGCCTATGCGCTGACGCGCTTGCCTGAAGTGCAAAGTGCAGTAGCTCAAATGGACTTGAAAGCTGTTGATCCGACCGTGTTTGCCTTGTTGGAAAGTTTTGAGGTTTCTATCGGGACTGATGGTCAAGCTAAAACTTACAGCACCCGCAGCAGTGAGACAGGCAAAGCCTTTAACCTGGAAAATTTTGAAGTTCTCAATGAAAGCAGTCTGGTTCAGCATGTCATTTTAGATGATCGTCAAATCGACCTGATTTTTGAGCTGGATATATACCAGCCGGATTACCAATTTCAATATGCCACCCCCACGACTACACAAGCTGAAAGCTGGCTGAAGTCAGAACAGGATCACCTGATGCAGCATGCAGAACGGGTGTTATAGGGAGAAATATGTCTTTTTTATATCTTTCGATTGCCATTATTGCAGAAGTCATTGCCACTTCTGCATTGAAAGCTTCCAATGGTTTTAGCGTGCTCTGGCCTTCACTTGCCACAATTGCCGGTTATGCCGTTGCCCTGTTTTTCCTGTCACTGACCATGAAAACCATTCCGATGGGCATTGCCTATGCAATCTGGTCTGGTGCCGGCATTATCCTGATTTCAACGGTTGGCCTCTTGGTGTTTAAACAGCAACTGGATCTTCCCGCGCTGATCGGACTGGCGTTTATGATCATTGGCATTATTTTTATCAATGTCTTTTCCAAAAGTACGCAGCTTTAATTTTTTAATATTCATCTGATAGTAAAAAATCCCCAGACCGGGGATTTTTTATGCACGAGATCAGGCTTTATTGCAGCTCTTGTACTAGCGTTGGAACAATCACGCCGTCCACGTTCATTTCAGTCGTATAAATGCCGTTGGCCACATTGAACTTGTTCACATGATAGCTGGAACCATAGATCGAGTCGAAACCATCACCTTTGGTAAAGACTTTCTTGTTGGCGGCCAGATCCAGTAAATGTGTGCCATCAATGAACTGCATATAGGTTTTCGCATCGACACCGACACGTTTGGACATGATCTGTGCAGCATCTTCACGAGTCGCCGGGTCATTGATGTATTTGACAGTTTTATCCCAAACCTGAATCACCTTTTTCCATTGCTCTTTATTGGCTTCCAGATGGGCTGGATTCACGGTCAAGGTATCGTAAATTAATCCCGGCTTGTCTTTAGAGGTGAAAATAATCTTGGAACCGGCCACCGCGGATAAAGCCTGATTCGCCACTGGCTGCCATACCGCAATCGCATCAATATCGGGAGTGGCAAACACCTGTGGCAATTCATTGGTCATGGTATTGACCAGTTTAACTTCATTCAGTTTAACCTTGGCATCATCCAGTGCAGTGGACAGTAACAAGTGATCAACGAGGCCTTTTTCAGTCGCGATTGTTTTACCGCGCAGATCCTGAATCGAATTAATGCCATTCTTGGCAATAATCACGTCATTTCCAGCTGAATAATCAGTCGCCATGATCATCACACCCTTGGTACCGCCAGAGCCAGTGACCAGATTATCACCATTGGTGACCAGTACAGCATCCAGCTGATTCGCTGCGAATGCAGAGAGTGAAGCAGAATAGTCAAACCATTTAAAATCGGCATTAACTCCGGCATCTTCCAGCCAGCCTTTTTCAATCGCCACCTGCCAGGCGACAAATCCCGGCCAGTCACTATAACCAATCCGGATGGGCTGAGTAGTCACACGTCCTTCTGCCTTGGCACTTGGTTCAGGTACTTTAGCGGTATTGTCACAACCGCTTAAAAGGATTGCAGACAGTACGGAAACGGACATCAGTGCTTTTTTGATCATTTTGCGACTTCCCCTATGCATTCACATTTAAATTTGGTATTTGAAAGTTGTTTAGATTTTATAAATTCGCGCCAGCCACCGAAATGACTGATATCTGTTGCATCCTCAAGTGCATAGCCTTCACAGATAAAGCCTTTGACCCAAGTACCATCAATCAGCTGGACATTACCGATCCCCAAAGGTGCCGGAACTTCTGCAACAATGTCTCCGAACAGTGCACGCGGAATGTCCCAGACCTCTACTTCAATTGAAAAACCTTTCGCGTTGTATTGCAGGCCAGGTTTTGGCGGTGTGGTATTTTTTAAAGCATAGAGTTTGTAATGCGAAGCAGTCCGGGTCTGCTTGATCAGGGTGCCACTGCGTGTGGTCAGCTGAAAATTCAGTGGCATACCGGTCAGATGTGCTCCGACGACAGCCAGTTTGACGCTGTGACCTGATGAGATTTCAGTTATTTTTTCATAGCTAAGTTCAGATGTGCCCAACTTTAACTGGCTTGCTTGCTGCCATTTTTGCCCGAATTTGGCCAGTGCTTCATCCATCCAGGCTGGTGCAATGAAGGTCACGCCCGTTGGCAGACCATCGGCACGAATGCTATTTGGTAGCGCTAAAGCCGCTAGATCGGCAAAATTGACAAAATTGGTATAAGCGCCCATGTGGCTGTTTTTGACCAGAGGATCCGCTTCTACATCTGCAATGCGATAAATGGTGGGTGCAGTAGGCACCATCAAGGCATCATAATCTGCCAGTGTAGTTTGAATAACACGGCTCAGGCGGGCGCGTTCATATTCATCCTGCATGACATCGACCGCACTGAACCGGTCTGCCTGTGCAATAATCTGGCCAATTACCACATGGGTCTGCTCGCGTTGCACCATTTTTTCCACGGCACTGGTACGTTCAGCTACCCAAGAGCGATTGTAAAGTGCAGTCGCCAGTTGTTGAAATGGAGTAAAATCAATCGACTCAACCGTATAACCCAAGCTTTGTACACGTGCGATCGCTAGATTAAACGCTTTTTCAGTTTCAGCATCGCCATAAAATTCCCGTGTATCCGGAATGGCAATTTTCCCTTTTGAAAATTGGCTAGGAACATTTTGAGGATGCGTTCTGGAATACTCATCGCTGGCATCATAGCCCTGCATGACTTGCGCTACCTGCCAGGCATTATCCACCGTTAATGCAAAAATCGAAATCACATCGATGGTGCGGCAAGCCGGAATCAGGCCGGTAGTCGAGAACCAGCCTTTGGTCGGTTTGAGTCCGACAATGTTATTGTGCCCTGCCGGTACACGTCCTGAACCTGCAGTATCTGTACCCAGTGAAAATGGCACTAATCCGTTTGCGACGACTACACTGGAACCCGAACTCGAGCCGCCACTGATATATTCAGGATTAAAGCTGTTCTTTACCGCGCCGTATGGGGAGCGCACACCAACCAGACCCGTCGCAAACTGATCCAGATTGGTTTTACCCACGACAATCGCGCCGGCAGCTTTTAATTTGGCTACTGCGGTTGCATCGGAAGTTGCCAGATAAGCTACCTCTTTACATGCTGCTGTGGTATAGAACCCTGCAACATCAATATTGTCCTTGACTGCAAATGGCACCCCATAAAGTGGCAAGCTTGCACTATCTGCACCAGTCAATGCATCAATTTGTGCCTGTAATTGTGCTGCTGTTGCAATTGAAATCCAGGCATGATCGTCATTATTCAATCCGGCAACATACTCAATCAGGTCACTAAGCTGGATATTGTTATTCTGGTAGGCGTGTTGCCAGTCCTGTACAGTCCATAAGTTGTGCACAGCTGTTCTCCTTAAGTGTGTTCGGTATTTTGTGGAATGGGTGGCATGACGGCATCCATCAGTTCGAGATGCCCTTTAATCACGCCTTTCAGTGCAATAAATTGTTCGCTAATTTCTTTCAGATCACTGCTCGCGCCCTGCATCAGCATGACTTGCAGAATTTTTTCATCATCCAGCTGGATATGAAGCGAATTGATCACTTGTGCCAGATACTGCTGCTGCAGATCGACCAGTTGACTGCGCAGCGGTTTTAGACTGACGTCGTAGAGCAAGGTGAGTGTGCCCACCATGACCTCATCGCGAATCACCAGATCATCAATCAGGTGGCGGTTAATCATGTCGACAATGGCCTGCGAGCGACTTTCATAGTGCTGCTCGACAATTTTTTGATCCATCGCATGTAGCGTGGTTTCTGGCACGGTGATACTGATCCGTGCCAATTTTTGTTTAGGCACGATGTTGATCCTTGGGTTGATATTGGGAAGACTGTTTAATGTGAAAGCCTGCGCGTACGCTGAGCAGCTCAACCAGAAAGTGAAGCCATGGATGCATTTTTTTATTTGATGTCGGATTGTTCATGTGCATCTCCTGTGGATATTACAAAACCAGAATTTCGTATTACTTAGGAAAATGCAGAAAGCGTGCCAGTTTGTGCTTATTGGGAGGTGATAAATAAAATTGGGTAAAAAGGCGAAAAAAAGCCCCATAACAGTGAGATGGGGCTTGTTCTAAAGCAAAAGTAAGTTTTGTATTTCAACGGTTTATTCCATTTTGATGATCATGTCCTTGCTATTCTTTTTATACATGAATGGTTAACCGATGTTTGTGATTATGAGTGATCAAGTGTATTGCTCTCCTCTATTTATGTTGTATATAAATAAAAGCATAAAGCGTGCCACAATATAAAATAGAGTGCAATTTAAGCAGAATGTGGGGGAAATTAATTACATACGCAAAAAGAGGCAAAACAACAATGATTAATTTTTTAAGTATGCCTAAAAACTAGGCCATTTTGCACCATTGGGGTTCAGGAGTGCATCAAAGTGTGGCTGAGTGATTCGGGCCGTTATCTATCTAGGTGTACTTCTAAAATAAAGACCAACCAGATTTGAATCAATCACTATTTCATAACTCATTTGAAAAGTAATGAATTGCTGCTAAATTAGCTCCCATATTTGGGGACATTTTTATGACAGAAAAATTATATTATTGGGCCGAAAATTTAGAAAATTACAGTTCTAATAACGATATTGAATATGATGAAGTTATTGAAATTAAGAAACTCAACTTTTTTATTGGTAAAAATAATGCGGGTAAAAGTAAATTTCTACGTACATTATTTAAAATGAGAGGTGGTCAATATTTGTATAATTCTACTCAATTTAGAAAATTAAAATCTTTCCATAAAAAAATAGTCTCAAATAAATTTGATCCCCGTTATGAAGAATTTATTAATCTTATGACTGATACTTTCACCGTCAAAAATTATCTTAATGCTTCAAATTCTTTTAAATCAGTACTTAATTCTTTATATTCAAATGGATTATTAAATCAATTATATTCAAATAATAACATCGAAACTGCTTTGCAATTATTTCATCAAGAGATAGACGATAGACATGAACTATTCTCAAATCAGAAGTTCTATATTCCTATATTAAGAGGTATGCGCCCTGTCACTGAAATAGAAAATAAACAGCCATATATCGAACGTGCTCAAAAAGACTACTTTTATGATAAAACCAATTTTAATAGTAAAAATATCATTACAGGTGAATGTCTGTATCACGAATTAAAAGTTCATCTACTTGGTGAGCCTGAACAGCGAGAACTTATTAAAAATTATGAAGAAAAATTAAGTCAATATTTCTTTGATAATGAACCTGTTTCACTTATCCCTAAACACGATCAAGACGTTGTTAATATCAAAATTGGAAATGATACTCAACGCCCTATATTTGAACTAGGTGATGGTCTGCAACAAGCAATTATTCTAACTTATGAAGCATATATAAAAAGCAAAGACAAAGAAGGTAACTTAGAAACTCATACTTTCTTTATTGAAGAGCCTGAGCTTCACATGCATGCAGGTATGGTTCGTCAGTTAATGAACTTTTATTTGAATGAAACTAAACACTATTATTTCTTCACAACGGATTCCAATCATCTACTCGATATGGCAGATGAATCTGACCAAGTCATGATTCAGAAGTTTGTGAAGCAACCGAAACAAGATAATCCAAACGAAATCGAATTTAAAATTTATCGTTGCGACCGTGATCGTGACTTACTTGCTTCATTAGGCGTACGCCCTTCTTCTGTTTATTTAGCCAACTGCACGATTTGGGTGGAAGGCATTACAGATCGACTGTATATCACTAAATATATGCAGAAATATTTAGATGTATTAAAACAAGAAGAAGCTTTAGTGGTTGAAGGAAAACCTAATAATTTAAATTTATATAAATTTAGGTCATCAGATATTCAAAGATTAATGCCGAATTACCATTACACATTTGTGGAATATGCTGGTAGCAACTTAACGCATTGGGATTTTAGTGACGAATTTACTGATCATTTAGATGATTGCGGTATGAATGCTCTCTTAACTTCTAGTAGTGTGTTTCTTATAGCTGATGGTGATATTAAAACTAAAAATAAAGGCATGAGAGCTACAAGTTTAGAAGAAAAACTAGGAGAAAAGTTTTTCCTTTTAGAGTGTAAAGAAACTGAAAATACCCTGCCATCAAACATTATTTATCATGCTTGCCGTATTAAATTTTTAGGCTTAAATAATGCTTTTCAGGATGATGAGACAAAAAGAAATGCTCTTTCCAATCATCTATCCATGGATGGTATGCAAGCAGATACCAAAGAAGGTTTTGATATTGTCACTCTAATAGAAGAACATGATTATTTTCATGCAAAAAATGGTATTGGTAAAATTCTTGATGACCAAATTAGAGTTGGTAATCCTAGAACCACTGATGACAAGCCTAAAAAATGTTTTTCTGACCAATCAGGCACTATTAAAGAAAAACTTAAATTTTGTCGCTTAGTTCTAACGGTCATGGATCATGTTGAATGGGAATTAACCGAATCTGTCAAAGAACTATGTGAAAAAATTTTCGAACACATTATTTCTGAAAACCCTTTACCAAATAAAAAGACCGCTTAAGCGGTCTCTTACTATCAGACATTAAACCCAATATGCTTACCCGTTGGTAGCTCTACATCTATACGTAACTTTCCACCCATCGCTTCAACATATTTTTTCATAGTTGAAATCTTTAAATCATTGCCACGGTTTTCAATTGCAGATAAAGATGGTTGTTTAATGCCTAGAGTTTCAGCCAGTTCTTTTTGGGAAATCTCAAGTTCTTCACGAATCATATGTAAATGTTGCTCAAGCAATAGCTCTTCTGCCATTTTTTGAATACGTGCTTGGCTCTCGGTTGAACGACTTGCCAAAAGTTCTTGTAATGTTTTAGCCATATCAAGAATCTCCTAAACTCTTTAAATGCAAAGTATATTGCTCATCGGCAATCGTGAGCATTTCTGTATAGAAACGCTTTTTACCGCTTTTATCACCAATACATAAAACAATCGCTTGTCGAAGTGGATCAAAAGCAAAGAATGCCCGAATCGGTTTACCACGGTGTTGCACACGAAGCTCTTTCATATTGGTATATTTCGAATCATATACCGTATCCACTAAGGGTCTACCTAAGCTTGGACCTTGTGATTGCAACACAACCAAAGCCGCTAAGACTTTTTCTTGTGTCGATTCATCTTGCTGTTCAAGCCATTGGTTAAATACATCCGTTATGATAACCGTCCACATATCCCAAACTTTTTATATAGACTATAAGCTATATCATAATAGACTATAATCTATACTGCAAATAAAAACCGCCCTTAGGGACGGTCTTTTTGCTTTAAATTTCCCCTAACCCTGAGCTATATATAGCGCAAGAATAAAGAGGGGAAATTCCCTCCTTTGCAAAAGGAGGGTTAGGGAGGATTCTTTAAGCCACTGGCGCCAAGGTAAACAATACCTGCCCCGTTTTCACCGTTTGCCCTTTTTCAATCGTAATCGCATCGACACGCATACGCTCAGGCGCAATAATTGGAATCTCAATCTTCATCGCTTCAATCACAGCTAAAGTTGCACCTTCTTCCACAATATCCCCCGACTGACATTCAATTTTCCAAATTGAACCCGGCATATGCGATTCCACCGCACAGCCACCTTCAGGCACGTCAACACCTTCGCCATCATCCACAGCATCTAGACTTTCAGAGACATATTCTGCAAGACCAGCTTCATGCCAACGTTTACGTTCAGCATCAAAGTTGGCTTGTTGCACCGCTTTAAATGTAGAAATGGATGCTTGGTTTTCAGTTAAGAAATCATTGTATCCTTTGAGGTTGAGTACACCTTCTTCAATACGCAGTTTTAAACGTCCTGCTTTAAAGTCCTCACGCATGTGCATGAGTTCAGCTTCAGACACTTCATAAAACTTAATTTGGTCAAAGAAGCGTAATAACCACGGCATACCTTGCTCAAAGTCAGGGTTTTTACGGTAACGTGACCACATTTGCGAAGTACGACCGACAAACTGATAACCCCCCGGGCCTTCCATTCCGTAAACACACATATATGCACCGCCGATCCCCACGGCATTTTCAGGTGTCCACGTGCGTGCAGGGTTATATTTGGTGGTGACTAAACGCTGACGCGGATCAAGTGGCGTTGCCACAGGCGCACCCAAGTACACATCGCCCAAGCCCATGACCAGATAACTCGCGTTATAGACCACGTCTTTTACGGCTTGTTTGTCTTTTAAGCCATTAATACGACGGATAAATTCGATATTGTCCGGACACCACGGTGCATCTGGACGTACAGTTTGCATATAACGCTCAGTCGCCAATTGGGTTTGTGAATCTTCCCAAGCGAGTGGTAAATACACAGTACGTGATGGCACTTGCATCTCGGTGACATCAGGCAGTTGCTCTTCCGCAACTTGAAGCATACGCAATAAATCAATTTGATCGAGCTTGGTCGAATCAAAATGGATTTGTAGCGAACGGATGCCCGGTGTCAGGTCAATAATGCCCTGAATATTTTGATCTTTGACCCATTGCATCAACGCATGAATACGGAAACGTAGGTTTAAATCTAAAACCAGTTCGCCATATTCCACTAACATGTAGTTATTGCCTGCAGGACGATACACCACATCAGGCGTACCATTTTGACCTTTTAAGGTATCTAAAATGGCAGATTTCAGCGTGCTGATTTCAGGATAGAACGATTCATCAAATGTGACCGCTTGCGTATCTCGAGCAGTTAATTGCGCATGATATTTTTCATTGAGCAATTTTGCTTGATGATAGCTCACAGGCACGAACTTCACTTTATCGCCTGCTTTGAGTTGACCCAGTTTCCATAGCTCAGAATTGATCACCACCGCAGGACAGACAAAACCACCAAGGCTTGGACCATCTGGCCCCAAGATAATTGGCATATCTCCGGTGAAGTCGATCGCACCAATCGCATAAGCATTGTCGTGAATATTGGATGGATGCAGACCCGCTTCACCACCATCCTGACGTGCCCATTCAGGTTTAGGCCCAATCAAACGGATACCGGTACGGCTTGAGTTAAAGTGAATTTCAAACTCGTTGGCAAAGAAGGTATCAATGTCGTTTTTGGTAAAGAAATCCGGCGCACCATGTGGACCATACATCACCGCAATTTCCCAAGAGTTTGAGAATGCAGGGATTTGATCTTCTATTAATGCTTTGACGTCATCGGATGTAAATGCCGTGATTGGAAGCATATCTCCAATCAGTAAATTACGCCCTGCATGACCGCCAAACTGACCCAAGGTAAAAGTCGCTTGTGAGCCTAAATATTCAGGCACATTCAGACCACCTTTAATCCCGATATAAGTACGGCAACCTGTGGCGATCTTGCCACATTTCAGCATCTGACCTTTACGCACATTCACAGTTTGCCACATCGGGACAGACACACCATCCAAAGTCGATGGCATATCGCCACCTGCTAATACAATTTGGCTATCGCAATGGAATTTTAAGCTTGGACCTTGCAAAGTACATTCAAGCCCTGCGGTATTGGGTGCATTGCCTAACAATTGGTTCGCGACATTTAAAGACAGCGGATCAATCGCACCTGATGGTGGCACACCAACATCCCAATAGCCCAAACGACCTGTGACATCTTGCACGGCAGTTTGAATGCCCGCTTGTAAGACTTCAATTTTTTGGGTTTTCCATTCAAAGGTATTTAAAAAGCGCGTGGTCTGTGTACCGGCTTTAAATACATCGCAGTCGATAATGTTTTGTAGATATTCAAGGTTGGTTTCAATGCCTGCCACTTGGGTTTTAGCCAGTGTATCGGTCATGGCTTGAATCGCAGACTCACGATCATCCGCAGTCACAATGATTTTGGCAATCATCGGATCATAGAAAGATGAAACGTTTGAACCGGTCTCTACCCAAGTTTCATTACGCGCATTGTCATCAAATTCTACGTGAGTTAATAACCCTGCACTTGGTTGGAAGTTTTTGATTGGGTCTTCAGCATAGAGACGCACCTGAATCGAATGCCCTTTGGATTCAAGTTTTGATGTCGGTGCAACCCAATCACCACTTCCTAAAGTCACCATCCATTCAACCAAGTCCACACCAAAGACTTGCTCGGTGACACCATGCTCAACTTGCAGACGAGTATTCACTTCCAAGAAATAGAATTCTTGCGTGTCGGTATCCATCACAAATTCCACGGTACCTGCCGAGCGGTAATTCACCGATTGCATCAATTGAATTGCGACATTTTGAATATAGGCACGTTGCGTATCGTTTAAGTGTGGCGCAGGCGTTTCCTCAATCACTTTCTGGTTACGACGTTGCACCGAACAATCACGCTCACCGAGTGCTAGGATTAAGCCATTGCCATCACCAAAAATTTGCACTTCGATATGACGGGCATTTTGTACGAATTTTTCGAGGTATAAACCTGCATCTTTAAAGTTGGCTTGCGCTAAATACGACACGGTTGCGTAGGCATCTTTCAGCTCTTCCGCATTCCAGACCAAGCGCATGCCGATGCCACCACCACCTGCTGTACTTTTCAGCATCACAGGATAGCCAATACGCTCGGCTTCTGTTAATGCTTCAGCTTCATCAGCCAATAACTGACTACCCGGAAGTAACGGTACATTGGCTTGAATTGCAAGCTCACGTGCCGTGTGTTTTAAACCAAAGGCTTTCATCTGTTCCGCATTTGGTCCTAAGAACACAATGCCTTGTGCTTCACACAGATTACAGAATTCGGCATTTTCAGACAGGAAGCCATAACCCGGATGAATCGCTTGCGCACCGGTTTGTTTAGCAACTTCTAAAATTTTATCGACATTGAGATAGCTTTGGCTAGCAGGTGCATCACCAATAAAGACCGCTTCATCGGCTAAAGTGACATGCAATGAATCACGATCCGCTTCTGAATAGACAGCAACCGATTGAATGCCTAATTTTTTAAGGGTACGAATGACACGACATGCAATTGCACCACGGTTGGCGATGAGTACTTTATTAAACATGGCTTACTCCTCGCCTTCGCGGACAATCAGTTGAATTTTAGTTGGGTTATAGGCATTGCATGGGTTATTCAATTGTGGGCAGTTCGAGATCAGCACAATTAAATCCATCTCGGCTTTGATTTCCACATAT
The DNA here is from genome assembly GCF_001647575.1 of Acinetobacter sp. SFD. Taxonomy (NCBI): domain Bacteria; kingdom Pseudomonadati; phylum Pseudomonadota; class Gammaproteobacteria; order Moraxellales; family Moraxellaceae; genus Acinetobacter; species Acinetobacter sp. SFD. The sequence goes on along the minus strand of NZ_LSZJ01000015.1, from coordinate 67,198 downwards.
TTACCCGGTGCAGAAATACCATCATCAAACTTTAAGTGACCGTCCGAAGTTACAGGCACATTCATAAAGAAGTTAATGTTTGGACCGATATGACGCACGTTTAAGCCATGCTTTTTAGCAATTGGATGCTGTGACAGTGCAATCATGAAATTGTTACGGCAACTGTGCATTGGGTATTTGTCATGGGCATAACGTACGGTATTACTTTCACATGAACATGCACCGCCTAAAGTGTCATGGCGACCGCAATTGTCATCATTAATGGTGGCGATTTTATTGCCAAAGTTAGTATATAAAGTTGTGCCTTTTTCGAGATAAATTTGACGGTTCATCGCCAAAGTATCGGTTGCGCTATAACGCTCTTCAGGGTTATGTGCGGAAATAAATAAGGTATCCACCGCCTGGTTGCCTTCGAGATCAACGATACGGAAATACTGGCCTTTTTTGACTTCGCACATCCACGCTTCACCGGCAGGACAAACTTCGCTGAGTACTGATTTTTCTAGGTTTACTAATGCAGTCATGATTATTCCCCTTAAGCAGTTAAAGCGTAGTAGCGGTTATTATTTTGGAACGCACGCTGATTTTGCGGGCATGAATCACGGCAGACATCGGTGTCGCCTAAAGGAAGTGCTTTAAACAGTGAGAGTTGAATATCAGCGGGTACATATTCAGATGAGTTATCTAAGGCATGCGGTGCGCTAGATAAAAACACCAAACAATCCATTTCAAAGCGCAGTTCAATCACTTGATCGGTATTGTCAGATGCGACATAAGATAAGTTACCGTTGTCATCCGGTTGAACTTTTGAGAAGAGGTTTAAAGTATTGCTTAAGTCCGTAGCCGATAAACCAAACTTGGTCATCTCTAAAAGCAGACTGTCTTTGCCATTGCGGTACATATCGTTACGGGCATCCTGGAAGGTCTTCGTGCCAAACTGTGCTTCAATTTGCGGTGCGGTACTTGGTGCACAAAAAGCATCATTCCAACCGTGGTCATCTTTGACAATTGACACCATCGCACGACCCAAATCTGACGCCAAAATGTGCCCTGTACTTAAAAATGCGCTGTGTTGACCTTTAAGGCTGTCTGGCATGTTATAGGCTTCAAGCTTGTCTTCACTATTCACACAAAACAGTGAAACATTGGTATTTGCGCCCAAGGATTTGAGTTGTAAAACTGCGCCACGTTGAATGCGCGCTGACCAGTGATGGCCACCCGGTAAAAGTTCAGTCCAAAGTGCGGAATCTTCGTGATAAGTAGTTGTGCTCATAACAGCCTCTGCATCTAACTTGTACGGTTTACCTCCCGGGCTTTTATCCCTCCGTGTAGCTTTGGTTTTAACAAACCTAGCCGTGAACTCTCGGTCGCAGACGCAGTCTTAAAAAAATAACTGCCGGAACCCTAGATCACTTTGTCTATGACAGAGTTAATGCAAAGGCTGTGCCAAATCAGTAATACTATTTTCCCGTTTGGTAATACTTTTTTGAGCTGGAACTGATCAATTCAGGTGCAAGGCTCTGAAAAAGGCATCAAGATGTACCAAAATAAAAAATTCCCGGCTTGAACCAGGAATTTTAAAATCTAGAGATGAAGATTAAATCAAGCCTTCCATGTTGCAAGCTTATTTACTTAAAATCTCATGCAGCATATTACGTAGCCATTGATGGCTGGTTTTATGATGACAGGACATATGCCAATACTGCTTTACGGAATAGGTCGGGAAAGCAATCGGTGCCTCAAAAATCTTGAGATTGCCGCGTGATAATAAAACTTCACTCAAATAATAAGGCACGGTCGCAATCGCATCGGTTTCCTGTACCACCAGTCCTACCCCCAGATAACTTGGCAGACGCATTAGAATGTCACGCTTAAGTTCCAGATTCAGCAATTCATTTTCAATATGGTAATGCCCCATCCCGGCATCAATATCGATATGGGTTTCACGTAAATACTCTTCGGTCGTGATGCTGTCACCGGTCAGGCGCGGATGGTCTTTCGCTGCGATCACTACATAATATTGCTCAAACAGTTTCTGCTGATAAAAGCCATTCTCCAGATTTGGCAAGAAGCCCAAAGCCAGATCAATCTCACCATTGGCCATCTGATAACTGGTTTCCGAGGTAATCGGACGCACATTAAGACGGATATGGGATGCATGCTGCTTCAGATACTGGGAAATTTTTGGCAATAACACCAGATGCGATACATCGGTCATCGCTAGTGTAAAGCGCTGCTGTGAAGTGACCTGATCAAAATTGATCGTAAAATTATTGATTGCTTCAACTTTGCTCAGTGCTTCGCTGACCAAGGGAAAGAGCTGTTTGGACAGATCCGTAGGTAGCATCTCATTGCCAATACGTAAAAATAAAGGATCACCATAATGCTGGCGAATTTTATTCAGCAGATTGCTCACCGCTGGCTGGCTCATATCTAAATGATCGGCTGCCTGAGATACGTTTTTAAATTTATAGACATAATAAAAAATACTGAGCAATTTACAGTCAAGTTCAAACACAGAAATACATTTCCTTTAACTTTCTCATCATTCGGACAGGTCTTTCATCCGCATAAGTCTATTGAGGGTCAGATTAAAATATAACACTTCGCAACTATTTTCAGGATTAAACTCGCTGTAATTTTCCGTAAATAAATACTTTTGCCAGATGAATAAATCCATTAAAAAGTACCTTAGCGTAAAATTTCCAGCCCGGTTTACTCAGGCCAGTTAAACATTTAAATCGTATGCGATATACTCAGCCACACCCAATAAATGATAAAAATACAGAGAAATCTTATATGTTTCAGGATAAAAAGCTGGTCTGTTTTGATCTGGATGGTACGTTGATTGATTCTGTAGGCATCTGGAATCAGGTCGATGCAGCCCTGATTGATGAGCTCTCCAACAGAAAAGTCGATTTACATGAGATTCAGCAACAACGCGATCTTCAACTTACCGCCATGAGACATAGGCCAGATCCTTATCTGGAATATTGTGGATTTTTAAAAGAACAATACGGTTTTGAACCAGCTAAAGAAGAAGTAAAAAATCGTCGTTATACAATTTCCCGACATTTTCTGGATGATATCGTCGAGTTAAAACCTCGGGCCGACCTCCTGATTCAGGCTTTAAAACAGCAACAGATATCTCTGGCTCTGACCACCACCACCAGTTTATTCAATGTACAGCGCTATCAGGATAACAATCGAAATATTAATTCTAAAATCAGCTTTGATGAGGATTTTGCCTTGATTCTCACCCGTGAAAATGTCCAGAATATTAAACCTCATCCCGAGGTTTACCTGAATGTTTTGCAAGCCTTTAACCTTCGACCAGAGGAATGTCTAATTATTGAAGACTCTTTAGTCGGTGTAGAAGCAGCAAATCATGCGGACATCGAGGTGGTGGCAATTTATGATCAGCACTCCGCTCATGAAATAGATTTGATCAAAGCCAAAGCGAATTATTTTGTCGAAGATTTTGCTGAATTATTAAGTTTCCTCCCATAAAGCATTCCTAAAAAAAGATGTCATGCTTTATCCTTGCACATGACATCTTTGATTTTATCTTGTGCGTAAAATTCTCGCTGACTATTTGGCTTTTTTGTAGACTGAACCTGAACCGACCAGATTTCCGGTTTTCTCATCGATTGCGAAATCGACCATACCTGCACCTGCGTTCAACTGAAGCAGGCCATTTTCGCTCACTGCTGCGGGCATTGGATTCTTTTTCTCGGTTTTACCGGTTTCCTTATCTTTAATAGTATTGGTTATCAGATAATTTTTACCATTTTTGGAAATAACCAGAATATTTTCAAGTTTTGGATTTTCCATGGTGTTTTTCCAGTTGCCCTGATAATCTGGTGCTGGCGTTTCAGGGGTATTACAAGCTGTTAGAAGCACTAATAATGGGATTGCTGAAAAATATTTAAGATATTGCAAAATTGAGACCTTAGATGATAGAACGCGGCCATTATAAAAAGAAGGGACTGTGCCTAAACCATCAACTTGTAGGTGAAGCGTTTCGACCGTAATGAGTTTGTCTAACCTTCGTCATTTTTTTGAAAGTGATCTTCATATTCCATTCATGAACTGGGGTGATAAAAAAATCCTCAATAAACCATCCAAATCTATTGAGGAGTACCAAACTGGATAACTGAGAAACTTGAAATAATTAACTCATCAGCTTCGCCTTAAAGTAACTGAACACTGATTTTACTGCGTGAGTTTTTCCGGTAATTTGCTGATTCCATTCATTTGGCAAAGAACATTTTGCCAGTCTTACCCATACGGTAGAAAACTGTTTCATAAAGCTGGCTTCGTTGTAGTGAATACCATATTCTGCACAGAGTGCTTTGACCTTTGGAGCAACCTCAACATAACGGTTGGCCGGCATATCCGGGAACAGATGATGCTCAATCTGATGGCTCAAATTACCACTCAGTATATGCAACCATTGGGTACCGCTAAAATTGCTCGAACCACGAATCTGACGGACATACCATTCTGCACGGGTTTCCTTATCGGTATTGTCCATTTCAAAGGTTTCGGCATCTTCAGTGAAATGTCCGTTAAAAATAACAGCAGAAGCCCACAGGCTACGGATCACATTGGCAACGGCATTACCGGTAAATACTGGAATGGCATTTGGGCCAGCAATCAGCGGGAAAAATACATAATCTTTTAACACCTGACGGCGCATTTTTTTGCGTAAAGGAGCTGCTTCTTCCCAGACTTCTTTCCAGGTCTTGGTTTTATAGGCAATCACGTCTTCCAGATGCAGGCGCTGCAAGCCAACATACCATTCGAAAAACACCATTAACTGAATGCCCAATGGAATATTGAACAGGAAACGTGGTTCCCATTTTTGGGATTCACTGACTCGAATTAGCCCATAACCCACATCATGATCCATCCCCACAATATTGGTATAGGTATGATGAATATAGTTATGCGTATATTTCCAGTCATCGCCGGTTGAAATCGTATCCCAGTCATACGTCACACCATTCAGACTCGGATCATTCATCCAGTCAAACTGGCCATGCATGACATTGTGGCCGAGTTCCATATTTTCCACGATTTTGGAAAGACCGAGCAGACCTGTCCCAGCCAGCCATACCGGTGGTAACCAGCCAGCAAACATCAGCATGCCACGTGAGGCAATTTCACTATAGCGGACAAAGTTACGGATTTTATAAATATATTCGGCGTCTTTTTCCCCCAGATCATCCATGACCTCGCGGCGGATTGCATCGACTTTGGCACCAAATTCCTCAATCTGTTCAGGACTGAGAAATTGGCTTTTGCTATGTCGTTTAAAATCAATTTGCATATTCATGGGAGCACCTTCTTATAGTTTAATTAATGGCTTATCAATAGGTTATAGATTAATCACCACAGGACTCACTGCCTGGGAAATGCACAGTTTGATCTGGGTATTGTTGCCATGATCAACTTCACCGGTCAGGACGTTGCGTACCGAACCACTGACTTTGGTACAGGAACAGGTGTTGCAGATTCCCATCCGGCAGCCATATGCAGGACGCAGGCCTGATTTTTCAGCACTTTCCAGTAAAGTGGCCTGGGCCTGAAACTCTTGCTGCGATCTTAAAAACTGTACCGGCTGCGCCTTAATTTTCTCATCGACTGCAATCTGGAAATATTCTGAATGAAAATTGGCTTTCAAATCCAGTTTATCGATGATTCTCAGTGCAGCTTTCATCATCCCGGCAGAGCCACAGGCATAAATTTTTCGCTCTGCCAAATCTGGCACTAGCTTTTGTAATAAGCCTTGGGTTAGATGCTGCTGGTGTTCCAGCGTATTGAAATGGTGATATTTCAAGTTTTGATGCATTAAAGCCAAGGTTTTCAACTCCGCATGAAAAGCATCATCTCGAGTGAAATAAACTAGGTCAATCTGTTCCAGAGAATGAATGACCGCTTTTTGTAGCAAGGAATAAATTGCGGTAATACCACTGCCTGAAGCCAGAAATAAAATCGGCTGGGTGGATTTTTGCAATGTGAACTCGCCTTGGGGCTGAGATATTTCGACCACCGCACCAATTTGCATCAGGCTTAAGGCACGTGAAACTTTCCCCTGCTGTTTTACTGCAATAATCAGATCGCCATTTTTTAATACCGTCACTACTGAATAATGTCGCTGATGACGTACACCATCGAGCCTGATGGTCACTGCAATATTCTGGCCGGCCTGAAATGACTTGATGTTAAAATTATGATTCGGACGTAAATGAATCTTGAAAAAGTCAGGGCTGATAGCTTGAATACTCATAACAGCAGCTTTAACTTTTTTAATTGCCCAAGTTGGATGGATTTTTTCACCAATAAAATCAATGAAATCTTCCCGTATCCAATGCGGCTGATAGGTTGGCATGCTTGTCATTTTTATCCCCTTATCCGCAGACAGCACCATTAATGTACAACTGTCTAATTATTATATTGTTCAGGATAAAGAATTCTCATGCTCAGACCATGTCAATACAGGTCAAATTATGTGCTCAACCCCCACAATATAGCTTTTTGTCTAACAATATTCGCTAAAAGTATCGATTCCAACGCTATATCTTGAGAAAAAGAATTTTAAACTTGTACCTCTATCGAATGTTTACATAAAAAACTGACCTCTATTCGAGATCAGTTTGTTGAGTAGCATGTTAAGAGAACTCTTTTGAACTGGACGCTCTAACCTGCCGCCTGTTCCAAAAGAATGGTCCCATATAATTCACGCAGATCCTTTTTCAGCATTTTACCAGTACCACTCAGTGGAATCGCATCAACGAACACGACTCGATCTGGAACCTGCCATTTGGCAACTTTGTCTGCATAATAATCCAGCAGATCAGTCTCAATTAGCTGGCTGCCCGGCTTTATAATGGCAATTAATACGGGACGCTCATCCCATTTAGGGTGCTGGGCAGCAATCACGGCAGCCATCGCAATTTCCGGATGTCCCATGGCAATATTTTCCAGATCTACCGATGAAATCCATTCCCCCCCAGACTTGATTAAATCCTTGGAGCGGTCGCTGAGTTTCATAAAACCATCCTGATTCAGCGTGGCAATATCGCCGGTATCGAACCAGCCATCCTCTGTCAGTGCAGATTCTTCCTTGCCAAAATAATGACTGATGACCCAATGGCCCTTAACCTGTAAGTTTCCTGTGCTAAGTCCATCACGTTCAATTTCATGCGTACCTTTTTCTGCATCGATCAAACGTAAATCAATCCCGAATGGCGGACGGCCTTGAGACAGACGAATCTGCAGTTTTTCTTCATCCGACAGAGACAAATGTTTGGTCTTGAGCTGATTGGCTGTACCCAGTGGACTGATTTCCGTCATGCCCCAGGCATGGATCGTTTCGCAATTAAACTGTTCTTTGAACGCTTTGAGCATGGCCGGTGGGCATGCCGATCCGCCCACTACATTCCGTTTTAGGCTTTCCAGTTTTGAACCTGACTGATTTGCTGCTGCAATCAGCCCCTGCCAGATGGTCGGAACCCCAAGTGCTACCGAAACCTTATAGGTATCAATCAGGTTAACCAGACTTGTCCCGTCCAGACCCGGTCCCGGCAGGATCAGGGTACATCCCACCATCGCGGCAGCATAGGGAGTGCCCCATGCATTGACATGGAACATCGGTACGACAGGCAACATAATATCGGCAGCTGAGACATTTAATGAGTCAGGCAAAATAATTGCATAACTATGTAATACAGTAGAGCGATGGCTATACAGCACACCTTTGGGATTACCTGTGGTTCCAGAGGTATAACACAAGGAACTTGCCGAGTTTTCATCAATCACTGGCCATTCGAAATCTGCATTTTGTCCAGCCAGCAGGTCATCATAAAATTGTACTTCCGGAATCGCTTCTGTTACTGCCGGATCAGCCGCATCCAGACAGATGAAATGCTCTACAGAGGTCAGCAGTGATTTCACTGCTTTAATTAAAGGAACAAATGTCTTGTCGAATAGCACCACACGGTCTGCGGCATCGTTCATAATAAAAATCAGCTGTTCAGGAAACAAGCGCGGATTAATGGTATGACAGACCAGACCACTACCAGAAATGGCATACCAGGATTCTAAATGGCGGTGATTATTCCAGGCAATGGTTGCGACCCGATCTCCCTGCGCCAAGCCAAGTTGTTGCAGCACATTGGCAAAACGTTTCGAGTTTTGGTGAATTTCGCCCCAATTGGTAACTTTAATACTGCTATCAGTATTTTTGGAAATTACTTCGGTATCTGCATGATAGCGTCCTGCATGTTCAATCATGCTGCTGATCAGTAAAGGCTGAAACATCATATTTCCGAGCATTCTCCACTCCTTTGTGCTTGTTATTGGTCCGTGTATTGATATCGTTGTTATATATGCATGATGGCTCGGTCTGAGACCGTGACATAATTTTTATCATCATGTGGACTGAATTTAGCAAGGAAATCTGGGTTTGTAAGTATCGAATTGTGACAAATTTACAGAAGTGACTCTGGCGTATAAAATAAGAGCACGATTTATATAGAAATAAAAAAACTCTTCATAGAAAGACTGAGCCTGATATTCAGTTTAATAATCGTGTATTGATTGAATGTCGACTGGCTTAATACAGCTATCCCATTTAATGGTCATGTTTAATAGGGATACTGACCTTAGAAAAACAGTACAACAGGTTAATGTAACGCATGTTTGAAAATAAACTGACATCCACCCTAGTCTTAATTTGTTATATTAAGTATATTAAAATATGCTATAAATCAAGATAATTAGAACAGTCTTAGTTCAGAAAGTGTATGTATAAGTCTGAAAAGTTGGCACAGACCATCCGTCAAATGATTGAAAATGGCGTATGGAAGGCGTATGAAAAATTACCTTCCCTTCGTGAACAGGCACAATTATCCGGCTATAGTCTGATGACAGTACTGAATGCCTATCAGGAACTCGAAGCCCAAGGTCTGGTCTACGCCAAAGATAAATCAGGCTATTTTGTTGCAGAACGTGCCCAGCCATTTACTCGTAAACAGCCCGTCCAGATTGGTTTAAATTCCAGAATCCAAATCAACTCGGTAGTGTTTAATTTCTTAAAATCAACTCAGCCGGCCGAAATTGTACCTTTTGGTTCAGCATTTCCTAATGCAGAACTATTATATAACGCCAAATTCATGCAGATTCTGGCGCAGCAGGCCAAAAGAAAAAGTAGTTATAACAATCAGAATCACATGCCGCCTGGCAATCAGGACTTACGACAACTGATTGCCAACCGCTATCAACTACAAGGAATCCCATGTCATCCCAATGACATTGTCATTACATCTGGTGCACTAGAGGCATTAAACTTGTCCCTGCAGGCCTTAACTCAACCGGGCGATTTTATTCTGCTACAGCAAACCATATTTTATGGTGCCTGGCAGGCAGCCGAACGTTTGGGGTTGCAAGTGATTACGATTCCTGAACACCCACAATTCGGCTTTGATCTGGAATCATTTGAACAGGCTTTAAAACAGTATCCGATCAAGGTGTGCTGGCTAATGCTGAATGCACATAATCCGATTGGCTTTACTGTTAATCCGGAAATTAAGCAGAAAATTGCAGAACTTTTATATAAATATCAGGTGTATTTGATTGAAGATGATGTTTATCAGGAATTAAATTACGGTTCAGCCAAACCGCTACCAGTTAAATACTTTGACCAGCACCAGAAGGTGCTGCACTGTACATCTTTTTCCAAAACGCTGGGGATGGGTGCACGCGTAGGCTGGGTGTATGCCGGTCCATTTTCTGATGCCATTCAGCATTTACAGCTCATGAGTACTCTAACTGTTAGTCCCTTACTTCAAAATGCGCTGGTCGAGTTTATGTCGCACCATCATTATGAAAAACATCTAAGGCATTTAAGACAACATTTGGAAAAATATAAAAAGAAATTTTATCAGGAACTTAAAGCACGTTTAGGAAGCATCTGTGAAATTTACTATTATTCCAGTGGTTATTTTCTCTGGATCGAATTGCCTGAACAACTTGACGGTCAGGTTTTATATGAGCAACTGATTCAGCAGAATATTGCGATTGCCCCTGCACTGCTGTTTAGGCCGGATCATGCCAGCCAACATTATATTCGTCTGAATTGTTCTTATGAATGGACAGCCAGAATTGAAAATTCGATCAATCTGCTGGCAGAAATCATTCTTCAAAATCGCAAAAGCGTGGATTGATTCATCCACGCTTTTAAAGTGCTTCTGCTAGATTGCTAAAGTTTAGAAACTATAAATTGCGACTGCATTAACTCGGTTGTCTTCACCTTTAGTACTGCCATTTGGTGCTGCCACTACGGCTTCACGTTCACCATATACATATTCCAGGCCGAAACTCAAAGGTTTTGTTGGGCTATAGAAAACATTTGCCCAAGCTTGCCAGAGGTCTTTGTTAATAGCGGTTGGATTTGCGCTGGCAGCGATATATGCATTATCCTGGTCAAAATTCATATAGCCATAACCCAGTGTACCACGCAATTTCTCGTTAAATTGCTGAGTTAAACCTACTGAAATTGAATCAAATTCACTTTGTAAAAGATCACCATTCGTGGCTGCAATGACCCCAGGATTGGCATAAGATACAAAGCTGCTATCACCTTTGACGTGATAGTAGTCAGCTTTGAGCGTCGTACCTGGCACAAGATCATACTTGGCACCTAAACCTAGACCCCATGCGGTTTTTTCATCTTCGTTGATACGTTTTTCATGACCCATGGCCCGTGCACTGACTATAAAATTATCTGCCAACTTATGATTTAAACGTGCCGTTAAAGCAGGTAGACGCTGTTTGATAGAACCATCTTTCGGATCTTCTACTGCAAGGACCAGATTGGTAGCCGGGCTAAAAGTACTGGTATGACGTACTTGTGGCGTCCGTTTAATTGATCCGCCCGCATAAACCAGAGCATCTACAGTTTCCGGGATATAATCAGGTACCGCAAAGTTTGACCAGGTTTGACCAATCAACCAGTTAGCATAACTGATATACGCATGACGGATACGTAAGTTATCAAAGCCGGCACCACCCAAGAAGTCCACTTCAATTTTACCGCTCAGGGCTTTATCCCTAGCACCGACAGGTGTTTTAAAATCCATACCTAAACGGGTTGCAGACAGGGTTGACTTAAACTCATCACTACGTTCGCCTGTGCCTTCAAGTGGGACAGTATTAATCTGGTTATACATGCGGGTAGCTGAACCACCTTCAGCCTGATAAGAGGCATCCGCTCGGATATTACCGTATAAATTGAACTCGGCACCACTGGCAATTTTCATGACAGGTTTAGTTGCAGGCGTACTTACTGGTATTGGTGCTATTGCCACTGGGGCAATTACCATGGCTGTCTGAGCTTGCTGCTGTTCAACCAGTGCGCGTAATGCCTGAACTTCCTGGCGCAGCTGTTCAATTTCCTGTTGGTTCGACTGGGCTGGGGTTTGGGCTTGAGATGACAAACTGATGCCCCCTAAGCTCATTGCCATCATGCTCATCAGAACTGTGCGTTTGAATGTGATTTGTGGTTGATTAAATAATTGTGTCGTGTTCATCCTAAACTCGCTTTTTATTATGCGTCTCGATTCTAGCAACAGATCACCACTGGTTACGATGGCGATCTATATCATTGGGAATATTATCTTTATTGATTGAAATCTAACTTAATGTATCGCTTCTTTTGTCAATGGACTTGGCTTTACGCTAGACGTTGCAAGGACTTGGCCATCTACGGAAGTTTTTAAGTTCACCAGGAAAATTGCCAGCGCAGCGATCACGCCAGGAATCGCAATTGCAAAGAAGTTCATTTGATGCGGTAAATTCATGGTCAATAATGCGCCAGTAAGTACCGGACCCACAATCGCACCAATACGTCCAATGCCTGATGCCCAGCCCATGCCGGTAGAACGTACCGTCGATGGATAATACTGTGCTACAAAGGTATAGAGCAGGATTTGTGAACCAATCGTTGCAGCACCTGCCACAGCAATCAGGGTATACAGCACGAATTGCGGACTGTTAAAGCCAAGAAGAATCAATGCCATAGCACCACACAGGAACATAATGGTCAGTACTTTTTTGATATGGAATCTATCCGCAAGATAGCCGCCACCAATCGCACCCACCATTCCACCAATATTCAGGGCAAACAGGAAGATCATACTTGCGCCCAGCGAGTAGCCTGCCTGGATCATCAGTTTTGGTAACCAGCTGCCCAGTGCATAAACCATCAACAGGCACATAAAGAATGCCAGCCAGAACATGAAGGTACTGAAGCTACGGCCTTGTTGAAACAGTGCTTTTAATGGTGCTTCATCCCCTTTTTGCACTTCATTCAGTACAAACTGGGTATCACTGGTAATGACCTGTGTTGGAGAAATCTTTTGAATAATATGATGTACTTGAGCCGTTTGCTGCTTGTTAGTCAGATACATCAATGATTCTGGCAAGTATTTCCAAATCAATGGCAAAAGGAGCAGTGGAATACCGGCAAGCAGGAACATGATTTTCCAGCCAAATTGTGGCACCAGCCATGCACCCAGTAACGCAGAAGTCATCCCGCCAATCGCATAACCACTAAACATCAGGGCAACCAGCGTACTGCGAATACGTTTAGGAGCATATTCGGTCATCAATGCCACCACATTAGGCATCACACCGCCAATGCCAAGACCAGCCAGAAAACGTAAAATTCCAAATTCCACTGGAGATGTGGCGAAAGCCCCGATGAAGGTAAAACCGCTAAAAATCGCCACACAGATCATGATCGTCTTTTTACGGCCTAACTTGTCGGATAGCGTTCCGAAGGTCATGGCACCGAACATCATCCCGAATAAGGCGGTACTGGCCAGCAGTCCGGCTTGCACTGCGCTGAGCGACCATTCTTGCATCAGCAATGGTAATGCTACGCCGTAAATGACTAAGTCATAACCGTCAAAAATAATGATCAGCAAACACCAGATCAGTACCCCCCAGTGAAAGGGGGTAAACTTCGCCTCATCAATCAGCGTATTTATATTAACTTTATTTGTAGACATCTCCACCTCCAAATTGTGAAGTTCAATTTATGAATGCCACAATGGAGAAAATGCGTAAGAATGTCCAAAACTGAATAGGCATGCTTCTATACCTATAAAGTCTGGCTGAAGTTAAGTTGCTAAATTTATTATAAAATATATTATAATAATCTTAACTTAGCCTGTGCTTGCATTAATTTATCCGCTGTGCAGGATTGATTACGCTTCTAGATTGAACTATTAAAATACTGAACGATCGTACCTAATTGCTTCCAGATCATAGACTTGATAGACCGCATCAAACAGATAGCGGATGTATTCACTTTCATCCATGTTACGGATAGCCATGAATACTGGACTGACAGCGAACTCATCTAGAAGCGGAATGAAGTTCAGGTGGGCCAGTTTAATATTTTGTGCACTTTCCGGCACGATACAAATCCCTTCTCCGGCAGCTACAAAGCCTAGTGCCAACTGTAATTCACGTACGATACGGATATTTTTGGGTTCCAGGCCATACTCAGAAAAAATACCGCGGACCTGGGTGGCAAAATTCGCCTTGCCGCTATTGGGATATAAAAACAGTTGCTGATCAACCAGTTCAGAAAGATTTAAACCTTCTACCCGTTGCGCCATGCTATGACTGGAGTGTGCAGCGACCATCAGTCGTTCCTCACGCAGCAACACCCGTTTTACTGCCGGATCTGAAATTCTCAGACGCCCAAACCCTACATCAATCCGCCCTTCTTTCAGCGCCTGAATCTGTTCATGGGTATTCATCTCCATCATCTCGATCTTGAGATGTGGATGCTGCTGTTTAAATAAAAACAGAATGCGCGACAGCAAGCCAAACAATAAAGAGCCAACAAAACCGATAGTTATGGTCCGATCCGTAATGCCAATTCGCTTGGTCATCGACTTGATCTCTTCCGCATTAGACAAAAGTTTAACAGCGTGCTGGTAAAAGAATTGACCGGCTTCAGTAGTTTTTAGCGGACGGCTACCACGCTCAAAGAGCTGAATATCGAGCTCTTGCTCTAGATTTTGGATCTGTCGGCTCAAAGGTGGTTGAGCAATAAACAGTTTTTCTGCCGCTTTGGTAAAACTTTGTTCTTCGACGACGGCAACGAAGTAACGTAAATGTCTGAGTTCCATGGCACTGAATACCTTTAAAGTATAAAAAAATGCTAAATCGATCTTAGACCAATCAACATTATTCTTTTAAGGTATATCAAGTCAAAGCATTAAAGCAAGAATGTGAACCCGTATTATGTATAAGTCAGTTGAAACCTTGCTGGTAGAAATTCCAACCATTCGCCCTCACAAGATGGCAGTGGCAACGATGCAAACCCAGACCCTGGTATTGGTCAAAATCACCACTGAAGATGGTTACATCGGCTGGGGGGAAGCTACGACTATCGGTGGCTTGGGTTATGGTGATGAAAGCCCGGAAAGCGTCAAAGTTAATATCGAAACTTATTTCGCCCCACTTTTAAAAACATTATCCGGTTTAAATGTTGCACAGACATTACAAACAATCAAAAAGCACATTAATGGCAACCGTTTTGCCAAATGTGCAATGCAAACAGCACTTCTGGATATACAGGCACAACGTTTAGGTTTGCCATTAAGCGAAATCCTCGGTGGCCGCTTGCGTGACAGTATCCCGGTTCTTTGGGTATTGGCTTCGGGTAATACCGAAAAAGATATTGCCGAAGCAGAGAAAATGATTGCGGCAAAACGTCACAACATTTTCAAACTTAAAATCGGTTCTCGTCCGGTTGAAGAAGATGTTGAACATGCGCTTGCAATCAAGAAAGCGCTGGGTAAAGACATTTCAATCCGTGTTGATGTCAACCGTGCCTGGTCAGAACTGGAAGCCATTAAAGGAATTCAATTATTGCAAGATGGTGGTGTTGATTTAATAGAACAGCCATGTGCAATTGATAACCTGGACGCCATGCGCCGTCTGACCCGACGTTTTGATGTTGCCATCATGGCAGACGAATCGCTAATGGGTCCGCACTCAGCGTATGAGATTGCCAAACAAAATGGTTCATCTGTTTTTGCAGTCAAAGTTGCCCAGTCAGGTGGCCTGATTGAAGGTTGCGAAGTAGGCAAGATTGCCAAACTTGCAGGTATTGACCTGTATGGCGGCACCATGCTGGAAGGCCCTGTAGGCACGATTGCTTCGGCACATGTGTTCTCTACTTTTGAAAGTCTGGCATTTGGTACCGAGTTGTTTGGTCCTCTACTGCTGACTGAAGATATTTTGAAAACCCCACTCAACTATCAAAACTTTGAACTTGAGATTCCAAAAGGACCAGGTCTGGGGATTGAGTTGGATGAAAACAAGATTGACAACTTGCGTCGTCAGTAATTAGGAGAAACCCATGCTTTTTCAGGTACGTATGGATGTAAACATTCCACGTGATCTGCCAGTTGAACAGGCAAATGAAATTAAGGCTGTTGAAAAAGCCTATTCGCAGGAATTGCAGCGTCAAGGTAAATGGCGTCATATCTGGCGCATCACGGGCCAGTACTCAAACATCAGTATTTTTGATGTTGAAAGCAATGAAGAGTTGCACGACCTGTTACAAGGCTTGCCTCTCTATCCTTACATGAATATTGAAGTGATGGCATTAAACCGTCACCCGTCTTCAGTTCGAGATGACGACAGTTAATTGAATGAGCGGATCGGGAGTCACCGGACTCCCCTTCCAAATCGAAAACAGAGGGTATTTCAACAAGGATTGTGGCCAGCCAGATTTAGCCAGCCAATAAAAGCTAAAAAGTGCGCCACAAAAAGATGAAAAACATACTTTAGGAGCAATAGTATGAATCGCCAAGAAATTGATGCATTAGTTAAGCAAATGAACGTTGATACAGCGACAGGTCCTGTAGATGAACGTGTACAGCAAGTCGTTGTGCGTTTATTGGGTGATCTTTTCCAGGCTATCGAAGATCTTGATATTTCTCAGTCAGAACTATGGAAAGGCCTGGAATACTTTACTGATGCCGGTCAAGCGAATGAATTAGGTTTATTGGCTGCAGGCTTGGGGCTGGAACATTACCTAGACTTACGTGCTGATGAAGCAGATGCTAAAGCAGGTATTACTGGCGGTACGCCACGTACGATTGAAGGTCCGCTATATGTAGCTGGCGCACCTGAAACAGTAAGCTTTGCCCGTATGGATGATGGTTCTGAAGAAGGCAAAATCCCGACTTTAATCATTGAAGGTACAGTGACTGATACTAATGGCAATCTCGTTGAAGGTGCCAAGGTTGAAATCTGGCACGCGAACAGCTTGGGCAATTACTCATTCTTTGACAAGTCACAGTCTGATTTTAACCTGCGTCGCAGCATCATTACTGATAGCGATGGTCAATATACTGCATTAACGACAATGCCAGTGGGTTATGGCTGTCCTCCAGAAGGTACCACCCAGTTCGTGCTGGACAAATTAGGCCGTCATGGTAACCGTCCATCACACGTTCATTACTTTGTGTCTGCACCGGGTTACCGCAAGCTGACCACTCAATTCAACATTGAGGGCGACCAATACCTGTGGGATGACTTTGCATTCGCTACCCGTGAAGGTCTGGTGGCAACTGCGGTAGACGTAACTGATGAAGCTGAAATTGCAAAACGTGGCCTGAAAGGTCCTTTCAAATACATTCAATTCGATATTGAACTTGTGAAAGAGAAAGCAGACGCGCCTTCTACTGAAGTTGATCGTCGCCGCGCTAGCGCTTAATACACTATGGAAGCGGGATAAGTCTTGAGATATATCCCGCTGACTTCCCCCTGGAAAGTCGGAGAAAGGACATGCCTCGTATTCCCGTAATTAACACCAGCCATTTAGACCGTATTGATGAATTACTGGTTGATGATTTTGAATCTGGTGAATTTAAACTGCACCGTTCGGTATTTACAGACCAGGCCCTGTTTGACCTTGAGATGAAATACATCTTTGAAGGTAACTGGGTTTATCTCGCGCATGAAAGCCAGATCCCAAACAATAACGACTTTTATACTACCTATATTGGCCGTCAGCCGATCATCATTGCACGTAACCGTCAAGGTGAACTGAATGCCATGATCAATGCCTGTTCGCATCGCGGTGCACAGTTATGCCGTAACAAGAAAGGCAATAAAGCAACTTATACTTGCCCTTTCCATGGCTGGACTTTCAATAACTCAGGTAAGTTATTAAAAGTGAAAGATCCGGCTGATGCGGGTTATTCAGACTGTTTTAACCAAGACGGCTCGCATGACCTGAAAAAAGTAGCACGTTTTGAGAACTACAAAGGCTTCCTGTTTGGCAGCTTGAATCCGGATGTCCCAGCTCTGGAAGAATATCTGGGCGAAGCGACCAAAATTATCGACATGATCGTAGGTCAGTCTGAACAGGGTCTTGAAGTATTACGCGGTTCTTCGACTTATACCTATGAAGGTAACTGGAAGCTGACTGCAGAAAACGGTGCCGATGGTTACCACGTGTCTGCCGTTCACTGGAACTATGCTGCAACGACTCAACAGCGTAAAGAAAAAGAAGCTGGCGATAACATCCGTGCCATGAGTGCGGGTTCATGGGGCAAGCAAGGCGGTGGTTCTTACGGTTTCGAACACGGTCACATGCTGCTTTGGACTCAATGGGCTAACCCTGAAGACCGTCCTAACTTTGCCAAGAAAGATGAATACACCGAGAAATACGGTGAAGCTATGGCGAAATGGATGATCGAGCGCTCACGTAACCTGTGTATCTATCCAAATGTTTACTTCATGGATCAGTTCGGTTCACAAATCCGTGTGCTGCGTCCGATCTCTGTCGATAAGACGGAAGTCACCATTTACTGTATCGGCCCTGTAGGTGAAGAACCTGAAGCCCGTACCCGCCGTATCCGCCAGTATGAAGATTTCTTTAATGCTTCAGGTATGGCTACACCAGACGATCTGGAAGAATTCCGTGCCTGTCAGGCAGGTTATGCCGGTATCGCGCTGGAATGGAATGACATGTGCCGTGGTTCCAAGCACTGGATCCATGGCCCTGATGATGCTGCCAATGAAATTGGTTTAAAACCAAAACTGTCTGGCATTAAAACCGAAGATGAAGGTTTATACCTGGCTCAGCACCAGTACTGGTTAGAACTGATGAAAAAAGGTATTGCGACCGAGAAAGAGATTGCAGCATCAACTGAAGGAGAAAACGCATGAGCGACATCACTTTAGAAAATATTGCTCAGTTCCTGTATCAGGAAGCACGCTTTCTGGATGATGAACAATGGGATGACTGGTTAACTTGTTATGCCCCTACTGCTTCTTTCTGGATGCCAGCCTGGGATGATGATGACAAACTGACCACAGATCCACAGTCTGAAATCTCCCTGATTTATTACCCGGACCGTCAAGGCCTGGAAGACCGTGTGTTCCGTATCAAGACTGAACGTTCGTCTGCCACCATGCCGGATACACGTACCAGCCATAACATCAGCAATATTGAAATTGTTGAACGTGATGGCGACAAAGTAACCGTACGTTTCAACTGGAATACTTTGAGCTTCCGTTACAAAAACAGCTACAGCTACTTTGGTATGTCACGTTATGAAATCGATTTTTCAGGCGATAAGCCACAGATTTTAAGCAAATACGTGGTACTGAAAAACGATTACATCAATCAGGTCATCGACATCTATCACCTCTAAGACTGTTTTATTACAGCCAGGTAAAACCCTTCAGCCAGATGGAAAATTGGCTGAAGGGTCCAGTTACAAAGATTTATATAGGATATTCAGCCATGTCAAACCACAATGTTGCACTTCAATTTGAAGATGGCGTTACACGTTTTATTTCTGTTGCCCAGGGCGAGACCCTGTCTGATGCAGCTTACCGTCAAAAGATCAATATTCCTTTGGACTGCCGTGATGGTGCTTGTGGAACGTGTCGTGCGTTTTGTGAATCAGGTTCATTTGACATGCCTGAAGAAACTTATATTGAAGATGCACTAACACCTGAAGAAGCCGCTGAAGGTTATATTCTGGCTTGTCAATGTAAGCCAACGTCAGATGCCGTGTTCCAGATTCAGGCTTCTTCAGAAGTTTGTAAAACCGAAATTCATGCCTTCCAGGGTGCGCTGACGCGTGTCGAAAACCTGTCTGATTCAACTATTACTTTTGATATCCAGTTAGACGAAGGTCAACCAGACATTCACTTTCTGGCAGGTCAATATGTCAATGTTAGTATTCCAGGCACCACAGAAACCCGTTCTTATTCATTCAGCTCAAAACCGGGTAATCGTCTGACTGGTTTCGTAGTCCGTAACGTACCGAACGGGAAAATGAGTGAATTCTTGAGCAAAAATGCCAAATCTGGCGACAAAATGACCTTTAGTGGTCCGTTTGGTAGTTTCTATCTGCGCCCTGTGACCCGCCCTGTCTTGATGCTGGCGGGTGGTACAGGGATTGCACCTTTCATGTCAATGCTGCAAGTACTGGAAGAAAAAGGTTCAGAGCATCCGGTCCGTTTAGTATTTGGTGTGACCAATGACTTTGACCTGGTGGCAATTGAAAAGCTGAACGAACTACAAGATAAATTCCAGTGGTTCGAATACCGTACTGTAGTGGCAAACCCGGAATCTGCACATGAACGTAAAGGCTATGTCACTGGCCATATTGAAAATGAATGGCTAAATGCTGGTGAGGTTGATATCTACCTGTGTGGCCCGGTACCAATGGTTGAAGCGGTTCGCGGCTGGCTAGAAGCAGAAGGCGTAAAACCTGCAAGCTTCCTGTTTGAAAAATTCTCTGCAAACTAACTAGAGGGAATTTATTCAATGTCTAATCGTCAAAGATTTGAAAATAAAGTTGTAATCGTGACCGGTGCCGCTCAGGGCATCGGGCGCGGTGTCGCGCTGCAAGTGGCGAGCGAAGGCGCTCAAGTCGTCATGGCTGATCTTTCCCCTTATGTGGAAGAAGTTCTGGCTGAAATTGAAGCGACTGGCGGTGATGCGATTACCGTCAAAGCCAATCTGGAAACGTTTGCCGGTGCTCAATCAGTCGTTGAAAAAGCGCTAGAAACCTATGGTCGTGTCGATACGCTCATCAATAACGTCGGTGGCGCGATCTGGATGAAACCTTTCGAGGAATTTTCTGAAGAGGAAATTATCAAGGAAGTGAACCGTTCATTGTTCCCGACACTGTGGTGCTGCCGTGCAGTTTTACCAGAAATGATTAAAAATCAGAAAGGTACCATTGTAAACGTATCTTCTATTGCGACACGCGGTATTAATCGTGTTCCCTATTCAGCATCCAAAGGTGGCGTAAATGGCCTGACGGCTTCCCTTGCCTTTGAACATGCCAAAGATGGTATTCGCGTTAACGCTGTTGCAACGGGTGGTACCGAAGCACCACCCCGTAAAGTACCACGTAATGCCAATCCACTGACTGAATCTGAACAAGAATGGATGCAGCAAGTGGTAGATCAGACCATTGACCGTACGTTTATGGGTCGCTACGGCACAATTCAGGAGCAAGTAAATGCGATTGTATTCTTGGCTTCCGATGAATCATCTTATATGACAGGTACGGTAGTACCGGTCGGTGGTGGAGATCAGGGTTAGTCCTGATCATCACGATTTTTGACAGGCTCATGGTTCGACGCAAGGAGGCACATTACCAATGAACACCCTGTTTCAGACATTAAAAAATGACTGGTCAATTTCAGCAACTGTTGCAGGATTTCTAGCAGTGCTGATTTCCTATTCAGGACCACTGATCATTTTTTTCCAGGCGGCACAGCAAGCCCAGGTTTCCCCAGACATGATGATTTCATGGATTTGGGGAATTTCTATTGGGGCGGCGCTCGCAGGTATCTTTTTATCAATTAAATACAAAATACCTGTCGTCACCGCCTGGTCTGCGCCCGGAACGGCTTTATTAGTCACGCTGTTTCCCGATATTTCGCTCAATGAAGCGGTTGCGGCCTATATCACCTCTGCTGTGGTGATTTTTCTCATTGGTATTACCGGTTATTTCGACAAATTGCTGTCCTGGATTCCTCAGGAAGTCGCTGCCGGAATGATGGCGGGGATTTTACTGCAGTTTGGTTTAGGACTGTTTACCGCGACCGATACCATGCCCTATATCGTCTTTGGCATGCTGGCAGTTTTTTTGCTGGCCAAGCGTTTCAGTCCACGTTATGCCATGGTCTGGGTGCTGGTTGCCGGTGTGATTTTAAGCATGCTGCTGGGCAAGATTAATCCGGTCACGGCAGATTTCAGTCTGGCAATTCCGCAATTTATTGCACCGGAATGGACCTGGAGTTCCACCCTGAATCTGGCCCTCCCGCTCATTCTGGTTAGCCTGTCTGGCCAGTTTTTACCGGGAATGGCCATTATCAAGATCAGTGGTTATGACATGCCTGCCAAGCCAATTATCAGTGCAACCAGTATTGCCTCACTCGCAGTAGCCTGTGTGGGGGGGATTACTATTGTATTGGCCTCTATTACGGCAGCATTGTGTTTAGGCAAAGACGCGCACGAGCTGAAAGAAAAGCGTTATATCGCCGGGGTGGCGAATGGGCTTTTTTACATTTTAGGCGGCCTGTTTGCCGGCAGCATCGTCATGCTGTTTAGCCTGATGCCGAAGGAATTAATTGCAGCTTTGGCAGGACTGGCCTTACTCGGAGCAATTGCCACTAACATCTCTATGGCGATGGGCAAAGAGTCGCAACGTGATGCCGCACTAATCACTTTTTTAGCAACCGCTTCCGGCATGCATTTCTTGGGACTGAGTTCAGTCTTTTGGGGGATTTGTATTGGCCTGGTAGCACATTTTCTGCTGTCACAGAAAGACCGTAATGCTGTTCCGGTTGCAACATCAGATTCAAAACGAATTTAAAGACATCCATTAGTTTAGGGTATGTAAGGACCAGATTATGATAGATAAAAGTTCATTATCATTGAAAGAAGCACTCTCCCAGATCAAGGATGGTTCTACCATTATGATCGGCGGATTTGGGACAGCGGGTCAGCCTGCTGAACTGATTGATGGTCTGATCGAATTGGGAATCAAGGATCTTATTATTGTCAATAATAATGCTGGTAATGGCGACTATGGTCTGGCGAAACTGCTTAAAGCGGGCGCTGTGCGTAAAATTATCTGCTCTTTCCCGCGTCAGTCTGATTCCTGGGTATTTGACGAACTCTATCGTGCAGGCAAGATCGAACTGGAACTGGTGCCGCAAGGTAATCTGGCTTGCCGTATTCAGGCAGCAGGTATGGGCTTAGGTCCAATCTATACCCCAACCGGTTTTGGTACCTTGCTGGCTGAAGGCAAACCAACCTTGAACTATGAAGGCAAAGATTTTGTCCTGGAAAATCCGATTAAAGCTGATTTTGCTTTAATTAAGGCCCATCAGGGCGACCGTTGGGGCAATCTGGTGTACCGTAAATCTGCCCGTAACTTCGGCCCGATTATGGCGATGGCCGCTAATGTAACCATTGCACAGGTTTCTGAAGTGGTTGAACTGGGTGTACTGGATCCAGAGCACATCATTACCCCGGGAATTTTTGTTCAACACGTTGTTCAAGTTAAACCTGCACAGTAATTGGCATCGGAGATAAATAATGAGCTATAACAAACTGACCCGTGACCAGATCGCTGAACGTGTGGCACAAGACATCCCTGATGGTGCTTATGTCAACCTGGGGATCGGCCTACCGACCAAAATTTCAAGTTACCTGCCAAGCGACAAAGACGTATTCCTGCATTCTGAAAATGGCCTGTTGGCTTTCGGTCCTCCTCCTGCTGAAGAAGACCGCGATCCAGAACTGATCAATGCCGGTAAAGAATTCGTGACCTTGCTCGAAGGTGGTTCTTTCTTCCATCATGGTGATTCATTCGCGATGATGCGTGGCGGTCATTTAGACATCGCGGTACTGGGCGCGTTCCAGGTGGCTGAAAATGGTGATTTGGCCAACTGGCATACTGGTGCTCCGGATGCGATTCCAGCAGTCGGCGGTGCGATGGATCTGGCTGTTGGTGCGAAAAAAGTCTTTATTACCACAGATCACGTGACCAAAAAAGGCGAGCCCAAAATCGTGGCTGAACTGTCTTATCCTGCGACTGGCCTGAAATGTGTCGACCGTATTTATACCGATCTTTGTGTGATTGATGTGACGCCTAAAGGTATGAAAGTGATTGAAAAAGTCGAAGGTCTGTCATTTGAAGAATTGCAGTCAATGACTGGTGCCAAACTGATTGATGCGACTCAAAACTAATTTATAAATCCTCCCTAAACCCCTCCTTTATTAAAGGAAGGACTTTCATCCTTTAAATTCAGGGAAAAACGCCTCCCTTTAGTAAAGGGAGGTTGGGAGGGATTCAAAGATTTGGAAAGTAAAAACATGAAAAACGCATATATTATCGATGCCATCCGTACCCCATTCGGCCGTTATGCCGGTGGTCTCGCGCCTGTCCGTGCAGATGACTTAGGTGCAGTTCCAATTAAAGCTTTGATGGAACGCAATCCAAGCGTGAACTGGGAACAGGTCGATGACGTGATTTATGGCTGTGCCAATCAGGCCGGTGAAGACAACCGTAACGTCGGTCGTATGTCTTCACTGCTTGCAGGCCTGCCTTATCAGGTTCCGGCAACGACCGTAAACCGTCTGTGTGGTTCATCGATGGATGCCGTCGCAATGGCAGCACGTACGATTAAAGCCGGTGAAGCCCATCTGATTATTGCTGGTGGTGTAGAAAGCATGTCGCGTGCCCCATTCGTGATGGGCAAGTCAGAAACAGCGTATGGCCGTAGCCAGAAGATTGAAGACACCACCATGGGCTGGCGTTTTATCAATCCTAAGCTCAAAGAAATGTACGGCGTGGACACCATGCCGCAAACGGCTGAAAATCTGGCAGAACAGTTCAATATCAACCGTGAAGATCAGGACAAGTTTGCTCTGACCAGCCAGCAACGTACCGCAGCAGCGCAGGCCAATGGTTTCTTTGCCAAAGAAATCATTCCTGTGGTGATACCACAGCATAAAGGCGATCCGGTGATTGTCGATAGTGATGAACATCCACGTGCATCTACCACTGCAGAAGCTCTGGCGAAACTAAAACCTGTGGTGAAAGCAGAGGGGACTGTAACGGCGGGTAATGCTTCTGGTATTAACGATGGTGCGGCTGCCCTGCTGATTGCATCTGATGAAGCTGTTGCTCAGCATGGCTTAAAACCACGTGCCAAAATTATTGGTTCAACAGTTGTAGGTGTTGAACCACGAATCATGGGTTTTGGTCCAGCACCTGCCATCAAGAAATTACTGGTACAAACCGGTCTGACTTTAGAACAGATGGATGTGATCGAGCTGAATGAAGCTTTTGCTGCTCAGGCACTGGCATGTACCCGTGACTTGGGAATTGAAGATGGTTCAGAGAAAGTCAATCCAAATGGTGGTGCGATTGCTTTGGGTCATCCACTCGGTGCTTCAGGCGCGCGTTTAGTGACGACTGCACTCAACCAGCTGGAACAAACCGGTGGTCAATATGCGCTGTGTTCAATGTGTATTGGTGTCGGTCAAGGTATTGCTTTGATTATTGAACGTGTTTAATTATTAAATGCTCTTTCTTCCCCTCCTTTCCCAAAGGAGGGGAAGAAAGAGGATTAAGGACTTAAAAAAATGCCAACATTTACATCTAACGATGCCCAGATCAATTACCAGACTTTTGGTGATGCCAGCAAACCCGCCCTGGTTTTTTCTAACTCATTGGGTACCAAATTCAGCATGTGGCAACCACAAATTGAATTTTTCCAGCAAGACTATTTTGTCGTGTGTTATGACACGCGTGGTCATGGGGCTTCTTCTGCACCGCAAGGTCCGTATAACCTTGAACAGCTAGGTCAGGATGTGGTCAATCTGCTAGATCATTTAAATATCCAGAAAGCTGCGTTCTGTGGTATTTCAATGGGTGGGTTAACCGGGCAATGGTTAGCGATTAACAAACCTGAACGTTTTAACCACGTGATTATCTGCAATACTGCTGCCAAGATCGGTCAGGAACAGGCCTGGCTGGAACGTGCCGCACTGGTGCGTGAACAAGGCTTGGCTCCGATTGCATCGACTGCAGCATCACGCTGGTTTACCGGTCCCTTTATCCAGAGCAACGCAGCGAAAGTTGCAGAACTTTCAAACGACCTTGGAGCTGGCAGCCCGGAAGGTTATGCAAGTTGTTGCGAAGCTTTGGCTAAGGCGGATTTACGTGAACAGATCAAAACCATTTCTGTGCCGGTACTGATTGTGGCCGGTCAGCAAGATCCAGTGACGACAGTTGCAGATGGTCAAGCCATGCAAGCTGAAATTTCACAAAGCCAGCTGTTTGAAATCAATGCCTCGCACATTTCCAGTGTGGAGCAACCAGAAGTCTTTAATCAGGCAGTTCAGAAATTTATTGCAGCTTAAATAATAGATGCAAAGAAAAAGCCACTGTTGATCAGTGGCTTTTTTATGCTTAGATTTTGAAAAACTGGTTCAGCATCAAGCCCAGATCACTAAAATCGCTGCAATCACCACTAAGCCCAAACCCCAATGCTCGGTACGTGCCAGTTTTTCTTTAAAGAAATATGCCGAAATCAGCATACTAAACAGAATCTCAATTTGTCCCAAAGTTTTGACGACCGGCACACTCATCATGCTCATGGCAGTAAACCAGCCGAGTGATGCCATAAAACTGCACACACTCACTTTAAAAGTTAAGCCCAGACGTTGCCACATGGCCACTAAAGTCTGGCGACTGAATATGCTGAGATAGATCAGCATACTGATACACTGAAAACCGATCACCATTAACAACACCCAGGCCGCACGATGCAAGGTTGGCAAATTGCTTAATTCCAGACTGGCTTCGCGTACCAGAATTGAGGTAATGGCAAAACTTAAACCGCTGCCGATCCCGATCGCCAATGTTCTAGCTGAAAACCCGCTGACCTGTTGGCCTTTACTCAATAAAAATACCGCATATCCACCCAGCACCACACCGATCCAGGCCAGAAATGACAAATGATCCGCTAAAAAGGTCACGCCAATAATGGCTGCCAGAATGGCTTCACTTTTCGCCAACCCCACCCCCACCGCGTAATTTTTTTGCTTGAACAATTGTACCATCAGCGCCGTAGCTAAAATCTGACTGCAACCCGCAATTACTACATAGACCCAAAACCTGGGCGTGAAGTGAACCACACTTTCAACCGGCTTGAAATAATACAAGCTGCTCAGGTACAGCGCAGCAAATGGCAAGCCAAAAATAAAGCGTGCCAAGGTGACTCCCCACACATCAACCGTGGTACTGAGCTGTTTTTGAAAGGCGTTACGCCAAGCCTGCATAAATGCAGCCATTAAAGTGAAAAAAATCCAGCTGAATGCCATCTACTGATCGCTATTACCTCAAAAGTAAATTAATTCTATGCCTTAGTAAAAGCGCTGACTAATTAAAAATAGGATACTGGCCGATAGCGGAAAGTTTGGCTTATATTAAGGAACGAGTCGGCTAAATGAATACAATATGATCTGATAGCGATCTAAAAACGTGAAAATGGTACTAATTTTGCTTATCAAACCTAACCAGGCTGATAGATGTCATGTGGATTTATTTTATATGTTTAAAGTATGCAATCAGACCTAAAGTGCAATTGAACTCTTTTTTACTTTGCTCCAATATGAAATACAAAATAACAAGTATTCATCATTGAAGGCGAATACCCCCTGTACCAGATCGCCGGATGCTATCTCAGGTAAGGAATGAGAATGACCAGTTTAAATTATTATCAAACCATCTTTGATAAGGCGGGTGATGCTATTTTTATGCATGATATCGGCAGTGTCGAATTCATGGACGTCAATGAAGCAGCTGAAAACCTCACCGGTTACAGCAAATCTGAATTAACCAGCATGAGTGTAGAAAAAATCAGTGCGCATAGCCATGGTTTTGATTTTTACCATGCCTTAAAAAAGGTGCAACAAGCTGCCAGTCATGAAGCAATTACATTTGAATGGATCATTCAGGCGCAGAATCAACGGCAGATTCCTGTTGAGGTTTGCCTGAAAACGGTCGAAATTGAGCATCAGCCCAAGCTACTGGCTTTGGTTCGCAACATTAGTGAAATCAAGAAATATCAGTATCAGCTGCAGTCTAAAGATCAGTATTTCAAGATGCTGCTGGAAAACTCGGGTGATGGCATCGCGATTCTGGACCTGCAAGGCAAACTACTGTATGCCAGCCCTTCTCTACAACGTATTTTGGGTTATCGTGACCGCTTTGTTTTAAATAAAAATGTCTTGAGTGTCATTCATCCGGATGACCGGATCAAAGTCCGGCAACTGTTATTTAAAAAACCGGCTGAACAGTCGATTGGAGTGCTGCATTACAAAATTCTGCACCATAATGGTAAATGGCGGTACCATGAAGCAACCTATCGCAACCTGCTCGATCATCCGGATATTCAGGGAATCCTGATCAATTACCGCGATATTAGCGAACGGATTGAAGCAGAAGAAATGGCGCGGGCTCGGGAACGTCAGTTAGGCCATATGTCACGCTGCAAAACCATGGGTGAACTTGCGACCGCACTGGCACATGAACTGAATCAGCCCTTAGCTGCACTCAATAATTATGTCGGTGGCAGCATTATCCGTATTCAAAACGGCCTAGCCAATACCACTGAAACGCTGGATGCCATGAATGCCGCACTGGATCAGACCAAAAGGGTCAACCAGATTATTCACAGTATGCGCAGCTTTTTGCGCAAAGGCGAAGCCAATTTTCAGGTACATTCCCTCAATAAACTGATTCAGGACCTGCATCCCCTGATTGGACTGAAAGCCGATCAGGGCGGCTGTACCATTCATTATGAGCTGAGTGTGACACCGGTTTCTATCTCTGCTGATGAAACCCTGTTTAGCCAGGTCATCATTAATCTGGTCTTTAATGCGGTGGATGCGTTACAACGCAATCCTGAAGGTCAACGTGATATCTATATCCGGACCTGGCAGCACAACCAGCATGCCCGAATTGCCATTGCAGACAATGGTCCGGGACTGCAAGGACAAAATCCGGAACAGCTGTTCGAGTCTTTTTATTCGAGCAAGAAAGACAGCATGGGGATCGGATTGACTTTATCGCGTAGCATTATTGAAAACCATCAGGGTTATTTATGGGTCTGCCAGGGTGAATCCGGCGCAATTTTTAATATTTCATTATCTGCACAGGAGCGTGCTAAATGTATTTAAATAATTCTCATGTTCCCGAGCCCATAGTCTACGTCATTGATGACGATCAGGATATCCGAAACTCGCTGACCTGGTTGCTGGACTCCGTTCAGCTGGAAACCAAAACATTTAGCAGTGCGACCGAATTTTTAAATTATCCACGGCCGAACACCCCAGCCTGCCTGATTCTGGATATCCGCATGCGTGGCATGAGTGGATTACAATTACAGCAACAGCTTAATCAGCAGAAAGCCTATATTCCAATTATTTTCATGACCGGTCATGGTGATATTCCGATGTCGGTAAATGCCATGAAAGCCGGGGCTTTTGATTTTCTGGAAAAACCGTTTAATCCGCAGCATATGCTGAACCAGATTCAGGCCTGCCTGCAACAGGCAGAACAGGACTTTGTCGCAGGTGAAAATCGCAAACAGCAATTGCTGAAACTGAAATCCTTGTCACCACGTGAGAATGAGATTATCAATTTGCTGGTCGATGGCCTGTCCAGTAAACATATTGCGCAAATGCTGAATATCAGTCATAAGACAGTCGAGATTCACCGCACCCATATCCGGCAAAAACTGGGGACGGAGTCGATTGCCCAGATTGTGAATATGGTGCTGATGTGCCGGGAAAAAAGCAAGCCGGCGATGGGTTAACCATCGCCTGATCATTTTATTCAGCTTAACTTAGAAAAAGCGGTCAAAGTGAATCTGTTGTTGTGGAATACCCGCTTGATGCGCCATCTGCTCAATGGATTTCACCATCGGCGATGGCCCGGCACAGTAAATCTCATGCTCAGGTAATTGCTCGCCCAGCACCTCATTGATCACATCATGAATGAAACCGGAACGGATGCCGTCTATCAGTTCTGCAGACGTGGCAGGCACGTAATTGAGACGTTCACCCAATTCGGTCCAGTCCCTGAGCTGATTTTCGGTCAACAAATCGCGTTGCTCACGTCCACCGTGGAAGAACCAGACCTTATGATGTTGCAAGCGCGGATTGGCCGCCACACCACGCGCAATCGCCAGCATTGGCGCAAGACCAGAGCCGCCGGCAACACAGACAATCGGACGTGGCTGTTCCTGCAAATGCGCCAGACCATAAGGCCCATCAATCTGAATCACGGCATGTTGTCGCTGCAGCTCATCAAACAGCAAATTGGTCATCTTGCCATCCGGCACACGGCGAATCTGGAACACCCACAGCCCTTCGTCATTCGGCAAGTTGGACATCGAATAGGCGCGCAGTAATTCCTGATTTACCCAGAGCAGTGCATATTGCCCTGGAATAAATTGGGCTGGTTCATCCGACTGTAAATGAATTTCTAGAATATCATGGGTAATCGGTTGCACATGCTTGAGCTTCACGGCTTGCTGTTTTGGCAAAATTTTAGGCGTGCACTGTTCATCTAAACGAACCTTGATCACACAGTCCGATTTTGGCCGACACTGGCAAGCCAATACACGTCCCTTACGTTTATCTCGATCAGACAACCCGGGTGCATCTGCCCACAGATTTTCCACCTCGCCCGACAACACTTCAATTTTACAGGTGCCGCAGCCACCGGCATTGCATTCATAAGGCAAGCCTAAACCTTCACGCAAACCGCCGCGCAGCAGAACATCGTCTGCTGCACATTGAAATTGCCCCTGTCCTTCAATCTGGATTTTATACATAGCGCATTACTCCACCAAATAGACCTGACCATCACGTACAAATGAGGTGTAGGTTTTAAGCGGAATACTGCAGGGTGCACCACACGGCTCACCGGTTTTAATATCGAAAGCGCCGGCATGGAACGGACATTCCACTTCGCAGCCATCAACTTCACCATCCGCCAACGATGCATCCCCATGGGTACAGGTATCATCGGTGACATAAAACTCACCATCTTCCAGATGAAACACCGCAAGTGGTGGATAACCGTCAATAATGACCTGCAAGCCTTCCCCCTGTTCAATCTCCGAGGTGAGGCAAAGAAATTTTTCAGCAATATTGTTCACTTGAATATTCATGCGCTCAACTCCTCAATCGGTGAATCTGTCGCTTCAGGTCCCAGGGTGTGATAACCGCCATCGGCATGGATGGTGCTACCGGTGAGCAATTTGGCTTTTGGACTGCAAAGCAGGCTTAAAGCTTCTGCCACCTCTTCGGCATCGGCAATACGGCCCAGCACATGGAAACGACCCGCAACACGATCGGTTTTCGGACGGTCATTGCCTGAAATCATCTGCATTGGCACAGACCAGGTCCAGCCCAAAGACAAGGCATGCACGCGGATACCATCAGTGGCTAAATCGAGTGCCATACTTTTGGTTAGCTGTTCCAGTGTGGCCTTTGATGCCGGATAAACCCAGCGCTCTTTTTGGGCAATACGGGCACTGACACTACTGATATTGATCACTGCAGCATCTGAACTCGCTTTCAGCAATGGGCGGCAGGCCTGTACCAATGCAGCATGACCAAACACCGTGACATTGAAGGTATTTTGCCAATCTTGACGTGTCGACTGAGATCCATGATCTTCATACAGACAGGCCAGATTCACCAGAATATCCACTTGTGTCAGCTTGCCCACCAAGGCCTGAATGCTGTCATCACTGGCCAGATCAAGGTATTCAAAGCGAGTTTGGGTTTCATTTGCGACCTGTTGGCCTTGTTCCTGATTAATATCAGCAATAATGACGTCGGCGCCCAAGCCTTTTAATTCTTTAACCACTGCTTGACCAATGTGAGTCGCCCCCCCAGTGACCAGAACTACTTTATTGTTCAGATCGGTCATGAAGCCTCCTTATATTGTGGCCATTCACTAAACTGTCCTTTGCAGAACAGCAATGGACGCTGATTGCTGTGACGGCATTGCTCAATTTTCCCCAGGAAAATCTGGTGATCGCCGGCTTCAATCTGCTTTTCATTTTTGCAAACAAACTGCACCACACACCCTTCCAATACGGGCGCTTTAGACTGTTCAATATTCCACACACCGTGCTGGAATTTATCGGCAATCGGCTTGGCAAAGTTCAGACCAACGTCCTGCTGGTCTGCTCCCAGAATATTAATGGCAAAGTATTCTGCATTTTCAAAAACCGTACGACTTGGTGAATGATTCACTAGACTCCACAAAACGAGTGCAGGATCTAATGACACGGAACTAAATGAATTAATAGTCAGTCCGACAGGTTGTTGCTGTTGATCCAGACAGGTGACAATCGCTACACCTGTGGCAAAACCGCCGAAGGCCTGCCGAAGCGCTTTCGCTTCAGCCAGGTCAACGTCCTGCCACAGTACTTCAGGCAGCTGCATGATTAAACTCCTTGCGTGACAGATATTCTTTCGCGCCCTCCGCACCATCCACGGCTGGCCAGAAACCACGTGGATGGTTGAAGTGGCCCATAAAGTCATCGGCAATTGCACTGTTTTGAGATGCTGCTCCCAGAACTTGAAGCAAGCTTTCGCTTGGCGGATTTAGCAACAGGTTGGTAAATTCAGTGGTATAGCGGCCGGAATATTCCCAGAATTCATCAAAGACTTGCGTCATCCATTCGGCAGTAAAGGCTTCATCGCCATGTGCCAGAATGGCCTGCAGATAATGCTCGACCATACGAGTCGCATTGTTTGCGCCCTGACCAGCAATCGGGTCATTGACCATCACTGTGTCGCCAATACCCCAAATCGAAGCACCATTTTCCAAAGTTGCAACCGGATAACGGACTTCCGGACGGAATGCGCCTTTCAGCCAGGCATTCGGATCACTCAGTTCCATGTTATCGACCATACGGAAGCTCTGGTCTGGTGTTACTTTAGCTACTGCTTCTTTCATGCGTTGCAGCATTTCGTCACCGCTGGTCACATCATCAAAGATATCCATTGGACCATTGGGTACACATTCAAACAGGAAGCTTCGACACGGGCCATAGGTATGGCTGTAGAATGGCATGCTGAAATATTCACCTGCACCGGCAATAAAGTTAAAGTGCAAGGTTTGCGATGGCTGACCTTGCCAACTGTTCGGTCCGCACAAGTCATCACCTACCACCAAAGCCGCAGCCAGTTTACGTGGCGGAGCCTGATGCACCGAGCGGGATTCATTACGTTTGAACAGGCTGGTAATATTGCCTTTGCCCGCCGCAAGAATCGTTAAATCATTTTCAGCAGAGATGATTTCCAAATCTTCAGGTGTCACATTCTGGATTACCAGCTTGCCACCACGACGTGGGTATTCTTCTAGCCATCGGTGGTATTTAGTGCGCTGGTCCATGGCAATGCCTTTATTTTCATGCAGAAAACCGGTCAAAGGCAGTGCCACCGTACCGTCTGGCGCACGGAAGTCGACATGAATCGCCTCTCCATGATGTGCCTTGCCATCCCAGAAATTCAGGCCCAGTTTACGTTCCACTTCAAGCGTATTGGCGAAGAACATGGTGGTACTGACCATGCGGCCATGTAACAGTTCTTCAGCTGGACGATCTACATATACAGTAACGTCGTATTTTTTTTCTAGTAATGAGAATGCCAGTAACAAACCTGCCTGCCCACCACCAATAATTGCGATTTTTCTCATCTCTTGAATTCCTCTTTGGGCCGTGTCTGATGCAGTAGCTATCGTTATATTTGCGCTTATGTTGTCGGATACGGCTGATTAAAAGTCAGGTTTAATTCCACCCGGTCAAATTTCCATTCATCTTCTTCATCACAGCGAACAGTGGCTTGATAAAATCCGCCCAGACAGCTGGTGGTGGCCTGCATGCCTTTCTCGGCAAGTTTGCAGACTTCCCAAAGCATCCAGCTGACATTGGCATGATGATGATCCAGCACTTCGATATCCGGCATGGCCATAATGTGCAGGCTCCACAGCACCTGCGCTTCAGCAATGCCAGACAGCGCATCCAGAATGTTTTGCCGACCTTGATATTCGCCAAAACCATTCGCACACCAGACCGCATCGTCATGAAACAGATGCTGCATAATGGTTGGGTTGTTGCGCTGGTCCGCTGCGGTTGCATACCGGCCGACCAGGCTGCGAATGGCTTCGCAGCTTTCCAGGTAGTGCAAACGGGTTTCCAGATTGTGCTGGCTCATATTCAATTCCTTTAAACGTTGACCACGTCACCAGTTTCATAGACAAAGCGGGTTTCTTCAAAGGCATATGGCACACCGACAGAACCTTTATACAGTTCGATATGCGGTGCAATTTCAGCAAAGCTCAGGCTGAGCCAGTACAGCTTGTGTAGCTCTTCCGACAATGAGCCCAATGGATATTGGTCTAATGCCGCCAGCAGGTGACGCATTTCCGGCAGAATCGCATCATAAAATGCCTGCAGCTCTTCTTTGGTGGAGTTCAGACGGGCCAGATGACGCTGTTTAGAGGTTCCAAGTGCCCACTTCGCGACAAAAGGTTCCAGAGCAGCAAAGTCAGCCGGCAATTGTGAAATGATATTTGACATGTGCATTCTCCTTATGCGCGATTCAGGTATTGTTCAAGAACGTGGTAGCCATGACGAATCAGGATTTCTTCATCCTGTAAATGCATGACTTTCTTGGCTTTAGATTCCAGTGCTTCCTGGGTGTCTTCCATGGTTGCAGTATCTTCTAACCAGGCATTACGCTGCAGTACCTGAGCAAATTCCTGTGCCCAGCGCTCTGAATAAGTTTTCGCTTTAGGCAGGTAGTAACGGCCTTCCCAACGGGTTTTGTTGTGACCGACTGGCCAGAACTGGTGGGTAAACCATACGCCTTCTGTCACATGCACCAGAATGTTCGGGAAAATGACAGAAAGCTCGAATGAAAAATCATCACGGTCATTTGGATTCACTGACTTCGGTAACTGCGTACGTTCGTAGTGATTGACCAGTGATGCTCCGGTAATTTCTCCGGAAAGTGCCGCAGCCGGTTTTGGATTGGCATTTTTAGTGAGGCAGACCGCACAGGTACGGTGATCGCCAAACAGTTGTACTTCTTGCAGGCCAGAGGCAAACACATTCGGGAATGAACCGGCATGAATGGTGGCTACGTGATAGGCCTCAGCAAAGGCATCATGTGCGACTTTCCAGTTACAGTTCAGTACCGTGTTATAGGCAAAGCATTCTTCCATTTCATGAAACGGATAACCGCCTAAATGTGTACCCATGCCGCCCAGGAATTCTTCTACACCTTGAGTGCCTTCATTATCCAGGTTCACGAAAATAAAGCCTTCCCAGACTTCGGTACGTACGGGTGCCAGACCGTTATGACCTTTGTCAAAGCAGGAAGTGAATTTTTCCTCTTCAGGTACACTAACTAAGTCGCCTTTGGCATCGTAAACCCAGCCATGGAAACGGCAG
Organism: Acinetobacter sp. SFD; assembly: GCF_001647575.1. Taxonomy (NCBI): domain Bacteria; kingdom Pseudomonadati; phylum Pseudomonadota; class Gammaproteobacteria; order Moraxellales; family Moraxellaceae; genus Acinetobacter; species Acinetobacter sp. SFD. The sequence continues at coordinate 32,551 of NZ_LSZJ01000015.1, read as the reverse complement.
GTCACAACTGCAGCTTTATTTGACCCGAAAGTTTCGTTGTCGGTTTCTACTACAACCTTGTTGCCCCGATGCGAACAGATGTTGTGAAAGCCGCGGATCTCGCCGTCTTTGCCATGCATAAGAATCACGGAAGTTTTAGCAAAATCCAGACGTTTGACCTTGTAATCGCCTTTCTTTGGAATTTCTTCAACACGACCGACTTTTAGCCAGACTTTAGAAAATACCTTGTCGATTTCTTCCTGATAGATTTCCGGTGAAATACATGGCTCGGTTGGAATAGGTTCAATACCGAGTTCAGGATAAAGTTCGCCCCAACGGAGTTTAGAATTACTGTTCATATGACATTCCTGTTCAAGTTTCTAAGTTCTTTACTTTCAATAGGCAGTGGTGTGGCACCACTGCAGCTTGTTGTTAAATCCAGTTTTGATTAAAGTTGATAGTGTTCGCGCACCAGATCTGCGATGCCGAGTTTTTCCAGAATTGGCATTGGACACAGGAACGTGGCACGTACCATACCCGGCAAACGGCTGATTTCAATCGAACCGGTAATGGTGCAGCGGTTCATGACTTCGTCATAGCTCAAACCCGTAGTTTTAGCCGCGCGATTCAGTGCATTTTCAGTCGCATCATTCAGATTTTTACCAGTACCCATAAAGGTAATTGGACCGCTTTCTTCAATTTCGGTCTGGCCCCAGCGTTCGCCGAGTGCTTTCACTTTCTCTTTTTCTTCTTTAGTAAATGGACGGGCCATCGGTGGAAGATCATCTGGTGCCTGTAACAGGATTGGACCATCAATGGTCAGACCTTTAATCACTTCGACTTGCAGTTCGGTTTCACCAGACACGTCCGTGGCATGACCGGCAATTTCGCCATTGCCTTGCTGTGCATGCATGTCGCCCATGTACACACCGGCTCCTGGCACTTTAACCGGACAGATCAAGATACAACCCGGACGGATTGAGTTGGTATCCATATGGCCATCGGTTTTTGCTGCAACAAGCTCATCTTCTGTCATGCCAAATTTGTGCGGTGCATTAATCAGGTACTGACCAAAGTCATGACAGTTATGTGAGTCAGGTAGATCACGTGATGGTGTTGTACCGATGTTGCCCAGGAATGGACACATATGCGCTGCGACTCCCGGCATATCAGCACGAGCAAGCGACAGGATTGAGTGTTGTGCTGCATGTTCAGGCAGTGCAGACAGTTCATTGACATTGCCGGCAAGTTTGTTGGCAATCTCCTGATTGACCGTCAAACTCACTTTGTTTTCTTCATCAAGCACGATCACATAGCCATGTGAAAACTCAAAAGCACTGACTTCCGCATCACAGTTTTTACAACGAATTGCATCTTCACCAATGCCCTCTACATAGCTTGCAGGCTGTTCTGTACCACATGCACTACAGTATTTCGCCACAAACGGGTCGCCATGGTAGCGTCCTTCAACAAAGCTCATGACACCTGAAGATGTTGCAATCGAGTTCACTTTCATTTTCTTGATTTTAAGTGCAACCGCATCACCGACTTCTGCACCTTCAATAAACACAGGCAATGTCACTTCATGACCACCCTGGAATGCAGGGGTAATCATTGGGCCCCAACAGCCCGGAGGTGTACCGGTTTTTAAGATTCCGCCATTTTTCAGTGGGCCAAGCATGCGTTGGCTTGGACCAACAATCCCGCCCGAAAATTCATTCACCAGCAAATAGTCCACTGCATTGGTACTGCCTGCTGCATAGTCTTGGTTTTCAATCTTCATCGTATTACCCCTATAGTTTTAAATAGCTGATTTTTAAAATGGAACTGTGATATCAAGTGCAAACTTCTGACCTTCAGGTCGGTTTTCCACATCAAATTCTTTCTGGTATTTGGCGGCAACTGCGACGCCTTTAGCGAATTGGTAGCGCACTTGCGGACCAATACTGGCTGCTTTTGCCTTGAACTCGCCTAGTACGGCCCCTGCACCAGAGTCGCCTTCAAGCTGGCGATGTACATAACCACCTAGACCGACCGCTAAAGGTCCCATGTGCTTGGCAACGATGTAATCCACATGCAAGGCATTACCTGACTCATAACTGGTGTCTTTGTTTTCAAAGTTGATGTCATACATCCACTTAGTGCTGACTTCGATGCCTTGCTGGTTCAGATAAGTCGCAGAAACAATTGGCTGAATGGTGTAGTAGTTTCGGCCAATATTGGCGAGGCGGTTTTTGTTATATGAACCGACTGGGATATAGAAATCGACACCCGTTGCCACATGCCAGTCACCTTTGTGCCAGCCCAATAGAAATGGATCGATAATCACATCACCCAATGCAGTTTTTTCATCTTGCCCACCGCCCAAAGTGATGTCGGCATTGGCATAAACCAGAAATGCGTGCATCCCCCATGTTGCACCTAGAAAGGTCTTGTCACTGACATACACACCACGCGCGACGGTGGCAAAGGTATCCAGCTTGAAATCATCAAATACCGGATGATCATTTTTGAATTTGTCTGCTGAATAAAACTGGTTGTAGCTCACCAGGTAAGTACCTGGAGGTGGCATTGCACCACCGAAGAAACTTTCTGTGCCATCCGGATAGGCACTACCACCATTTTCAGCTGCAAATGCGAACGGTGCACAGCTGATCAGGCTTGTGGTGAGTACCACTGATTTCAGATATTTGCTTAGCATTTACAGCTTTCCCCTAGTCTTCAAAGTCTTTAGTTGCAGGGCTTTCGAAGCCTCAAGCGCATGACTTAATCTAGACTTGAAACATGGCAGGGAAATATAGGGACGAATCTGTGTTTAGATAGGTAAAACCTGAAGATGGCTAGCTGAAACTGCGCAGTAGTCTAGGTGTTTGTCTGGAGAAAATTTAGTTAAATGGCACATTGCTATAGGTGAAACCACCTATAAAACAGTCGAAAATGGCCATTTTTTTTGAAAAATTTTGGAATATAAAAATGTGCCTGATGGCCTTTCATTCCGCTTTTAACAATCCGGATATTCCTTTTGCATCGGGATAAAACGGATTCCATGTTGTTCCGTGTATTTCCCCGTTTCCACAAAACCAAAGCGCTTGTAAATATCCAAGGCATAAAGACTGGATTTTACCGTAATACTTGAATGGCCTTGACGGCGGATCTCGCCTTCTAAAAAGCGCCACATTTGCCGGCCATAACCCTGCCCCTGATAGGCTTGGTTCAGGAAAAAATGCATGAAGTGTGCAGGTTCCATATAAGCCACGACACCTATCACCTGATGATCGATTTCTGCCACAAAATAATGAATGTCCGGACGCTCGAAAATGGCCTGAATCATCTCAGGCTGAAAGCGCTGGCGCCCCTCTTCTGAACTGATCACGGCATCGACAAAGGGTGCAATCACATCGATAATGGCACAAGTATCCTGAATATTGGCTTTTCTGATTTTCATGTTTTTTAAATCCCTCTTTATTAGCTTGTCCACATTAAAAAATTTTTATTCTTAAAAGTTAGCTGCTTTAGCTGTTCTTGAATGGACTTCCCCAAATTTAAAAACTGGTCTGAATATTCGGTAATATCCTTCTCTGCGCCTTGTCCGTATTTTCAAGACGGCAACTCACTCTATTTAAAAATCCATTTATTTAAAAGCTTGTTTAACTATACTTTTCTGATTAAAACCAAGCTTCATTTAATATCAGGCAGCCTGTCTTTACAATTCATCCATATAGAATTTTCGATGAAATTTTTATGATATTTCTTTATCAGGAAGAAATTTAGGTAGGCATTCTGAACTTTTCTTGGTGTTCATCAAAGATAAACATTTGAGGTCGTTCGCTTCCCTGCAGGGAGTTTAATGAAACATTTTGAATGTGCTGTCTGCAAGCAACAGCTGTTTTTTTACAAATCAGTTTGTGATCATTGTCTGTCACCGATCGGTTATGTTGCTTCGGAAAAAGATCTGTGTGCATTCGAAAAACAGAGTGCTGAACGATGGGTGCCAATTGCCAAGAACTACCAGCATGCCAGCTATAAACCCTGTCATAATTACGTTCAATATCAAGTATGTAACTGGATGATTCCCAGCGATGAGGACGAGGAGTTTTGTGAATCCTGTCAGCTCACCCATGTCATTCCTGATCTGGAAAATTCAGAGAACCTGATTTACTGGTTTCGGCTGGAAGAAGCCAAACGCCGTTTCCTGTATTTGGCTCAGCGCATGAACATGATGCCACGGCCTAAAAAGTCAGAGGATGATCCATTTGGTCTGCGATTTGATTTCCTGCTGCCTCAGGAAGACCAACCTGTTTTAATTGGTCATGCCAACGGGATCATTACCTTAAATGCAATTGAGGCTGATGTGGTTTATCGGGAAACCACACGCGTGAATATGGGTGAAAACTACCGGACGCTATTAGGTCATTTTCGTCATGAAAGCGGACATTATTATTTTGCCATCATGCAGCATATGCACCCAGAGCTGCTCGATGAATTCCGCCATTATTTCGGGGATGAACGGCAAAATTATGGCAAAGCACTTGAACGCCATTATAACAAAGGTGCGCCGATCAACTGGCAGGAAAAGTACATCAGTGCTTATGCTACAGCCCATCCCTGGGAAGACTGGGCAGAAACCTGGGCGCATTATCTGCATATGATGGAAACCCTGGAAACTGCCTATTATGGTGGTCTTCGTGTTGAGGGCAATGGCAGTTATCTGGCCAGCATGAATTTTAAAGAATGCCCGATTGGTGGGCAGGACTTTGAACATATCCTTAAAAACTGGATTACCCTGACTTTTAATCTGAATGCCTTAAACCGTTGTATGGGCTTGGAAGATGCCTACCCGTTCAAGTTGAACGAAACAGTTAAAGACAAGCTACGATTTATTCACCGGCATGTGCTGGAAAAAGTTTTCAAATAGCCTGACCAATTACCTGTAAACCTAAATTTCTCGTTCCATATCACTCATATTACAAAGCCCGTAGTAAATGACGGGCTTTGTTTTGAAATTACTATAATTAAACCAATTAAGCCGTTTTCATTGAACCGGTTTCTTCAAACTGGGCATGCCAGGACAAAGCTTCATTTAACAAATGCGGTGTTTGACCACCATGTGCACAGGCGCGCTCAAAGTAATCATTCAGACTTTTGCGATAATCGGGATGAGCACAAATATCGATAATCTTGCGGGCACGTTCACGTGGTGCCAATCCGCGCAGATCGGCCAAACCTTGCTCTGTTACCAGAATATCCACGTCATGGTCAGTATGATCTGTATGGCTCACCAGTGGAACCACAGACGAAATCGCACCACCTTTGGCATAGGATTTAGTCACAAAGATCGCAATATGTGCATGACGGGTAAAATCACCTGAGCCGCCAATACCATTCATCATCTTGGTGCCAGCGACATGGGTTGAATTCACATTCCCGTAAATATCAAACTCCAGTGCGGTATTGATTGCAATTATACCCAGACGGCGAATCAGCTCAGGATTATTGGATAATTCCTGTGGACGTAACACAATTTTATCTTTGTACTGATCAAAATTCTTCATCACCCGTGCCGCACACTCATCGCTCAGGGTCATGGAACAACCAGAAGCAAAGGTCATTTTTCCTGAATCGATAAGCTGGAAAGTACAGTCTTGCAGGACTTCAGAATACATTTCCAGATGGTTGAAATTAGAATGTTCAAAACCTGCAAATACGGCATTTGCCACGGAACCTACTCCGGACTGCAGCGGCCCCAAATTTTCAGGTAACCGCCCTGCGGCGACTTCATTTTCAAAGAATTGAATTAAGTGGCTGGCAATCGCCAGTGTTTCTTCATCCGGCTCATCCATTGCGAAAGAAGTATCCGGAATCTCATTAATGACAATCGCAGCAATTTTTTCAGGTGCAACATGGATTCCGATTGTGCCTATCTTGTCACTGGCTTGCGTCAAAGGAATCGGACCACGGTTTGGACGGGCTTTAGGCAAATAAATATCATGTACGCCTTCTAGGACCGGATTAATTGTCGTGTCGATTTCAATAATGACCCGATCTGCCATTTCGATGAAATTCGCCGAGTTTCCACAAGAACCGGTCGGAATAATCTGGCCATCTTCGGTAATTGCAGTTGCAGCAACTACGGCGATATTTACTGCTGGAAGGTTTTTATGACGGATATTGTCTGCCAGTTCAGAAAGATGCTGATCGATATACATCACTTCACCATTATTGATGGCCTGACGTAAAGAAGGATCAGCCTGATAAGGATAACGGCGGGTTATAACGTTAGCTTCATTCAGTTTCCCATCAATCCGGTTCCCCAGACTTGCACCTGTCGCCAAGGTAATACGGATCGGATGCTGCCGGGCATATTCAGCCAATGCCAAAGGCACAGTTTTCACCTCGCCGGCGCCGCCAAACCCGCTCAAACCAATTACATCACCGTCTTGAATCAATTGTAGTGCTTTTTCTACAGGTACTACTTTATCTTGTAATGCGAGCAAACGAATACGCTCTAAACCGTTCATAAAAATTCTCAAAAATTAAAAATAAAGAGACGCCCGCTCCTGGCGTACCAGAAGCATTGTGGTCTAATTCAAAAAATATTTAAGTTTGCTACTTTGAGCATATGATCATGCAATTATGAAAAGACTTAAATCAGTTCTACAGCAATCGCTGTTGCTTCCCCACCGCCAATACACAGTGCTGCAATGCCTTTCTTGCCACCAGTACGCATTAAGGCATGAATCAAGCTCACAATAATTCGGGAACCGGAAGAACCTAGGGGATGACCAAGCGCACAGGCACCGCCATTGACGTTCACTTTTGCTGGATCAAGTTTAAAAGCATCTATTGCTAACATGGTCACCATGGCAAAAGCTTCATTGATTTCCCAAAGATCAACCTCCTGAGCATCCCAACCCGTTTTTTTCAGGACTTTTTCAATCGCACCCACTGGTGCAATGGTGAATTCTGATGGATGCTGCGAATGGCTGGCATAGGCCACAATATTAGCCAGCGGCTTTAAGTTGCGCTGCGCGGCAATTTCACTCGAGGTAATCACCAGTGCCGAAGCACCATCAGAAATGGAGCTGGCATTTGCCGCAGTAATTGTTCCATCCTTTTTGAAAGCTGGACGTAAGGTTGGAATTTTGTCAGCCTTGGCATTTAAAGGCTGTTCATCCTGTTCCACCACCACATCGCCTTTACGGCTACTGACAGTAACCGGTACGATTTCATCTTTAAAGAAGCCTTGCTGAACGGCGGTCACGGCTTTATTTAAGGAACCAATTGCATAGTCATCCTGCTGCTCACGGGTATAGCCTTTTTTATCCGCCATTTCCTGAGCAAGGATTCCCATAGACAGGCCGGTTTCCGCATCTTCCAGACCTTCCTGGAACATATGGTCAATGACTTTTCCATGCCCCATACGGAATCCGGCCCGTGCCTTGTCCATTAAATATGGTGCGTTTGACATCGACTCCATACCACCTGCAACCACAATCTCTGCTGAACCGGCCTTGATTGCGTCTGCTGCCTGCATCACTGCCTTCATGCCTGAACCACAAATTTTATTAATCGTGGTCGCTCCGGTGGAATCCGGTAGACCCGCCTGACGCATGGCCTGACGTGCCGGACCCTGTTTTAAACCGGCAGGAAGAACGCAGCCCATAATCACTTCATCAATATCATTGGCCGACAGACCTGCACGTGCCACTGCTTCCTTGATCACCACAGCACCCAAATCCGGTGCGGTACAGCTTGAAAGTGAACCTTGAAAACCGCCCATTGCGGTACGTACTGCATCTACAATTACGATCATTTTAGTTTCATCCTTTTTCATCATTGTTATCAACCCTACATAGCCAAAGCGCTGTAGGGTTGGTCCTTCGCAATCATTGCGGGTTAAGCCTGTGCGGTAAAATAGTCTTCAGGCAACTGCATCACCAGTTCCGCACCTGCCTGAATACGCTGAATTCTTGCACTCAAATCCGGAAGGACTTTGGCAACATAGTAGTTGGCCAGTACCAGTTTGTGCTGGAAGTAGCTGTCGTCTTTGGCTGCAGCGGCTTTGCTAATTCGCGCATACATATAGACAAAGCTGAGCAGCCCAACCGCATGTAAATAATCGACAGCAATCGAGTTGGCAAAATCAGGGTTCAGTTTAGACTGCTCGACGATAAATTTGGTGATGTCTTCAAGTTGCTGGCAGGTTTCTAATGTCGCCGTTTTAATCATCAATGAATCATCTAAACTTTGGGCAAATTCACGGATTTCAGCAATATATTCCGCGATATAAGCACCATTACATTTAGTTGTTTTACGCCCAATCAGGTCAATCGCCTGCACGCCATTGGTGCCTTCATAAATCTGTGAAATGCGCAGGTCACGAATACACTGTTCCATGCCCCATTCACGGATATAGCCATGACCACCGAAGCACATTTGCGCTTCCAGTGCAGAATCCAGGGCCTTGTCGGTTAAATAAGCTTTGGCGATTGGCGTTAATAGCGCCACACGGTCAGTCGCTTTACGCACCGCTTCAGGATCGGTTGAGTATTTGGTGATATCCAGCTGTTGACCTACATACACCGCAAACGCACGTGAAGCTTCATTGTTAGCACGTACATTGAGCAGCATACGGCGTACATCGCCATGGACCAGAATTGAATCGGCTGGTTTTTCTGGAGATTTTGCACCAGTTGATGCACGGCCCTGTAAACGATCCGTCGCATATTGTGCCGCATTCTGGTAGGCAAATTCTGCTGCACCAATGCCCTGAATTCCCATAGATAAACGTTCGTAGTTCATCATCACGAACATGCCGGCCAGACCTTCATTTTCATTGCCAACCATATAGCCTTTGGCGCCGTCAAAGTTCATGACGCAGGTCGCCGAGCCTTTGATTCCCATTTTATGTTCGATCGAACCGGCTGCTACTGCATTACGCTCACCGAGCGAACCATCGGCATTGACCAGGAATTTCGGCACAATAAATAATGAAATACCACGTGAACCTGCTGGTGCATTCGGAGTTTTTGCCAGCACCAGATGAATGATATTTTCACTCAGATCATGCTCGCCGCTGGTAATAAAAATTTTGGTGCCGGTAATATTGTATGAACCATCTTCATTCGGTTCAGCTTTGGTCTTGATAATGCCAAGATCTGTGCCGGAATGTGGTTCAGTCAGACACATGGTGCCCGACCATTCACCCGTATAGAATTTTGGTAAATAGGTTTCTTTCTGTTCCTGTGAGGCGCGGTCATTGATGGCCATACCTGCACCCACCGTTAATAGCGGGTAAAGCATGAAAGATGGATTGGTGCTCCAGATCATTTCATCGGCAAGTACGGTCAACATTTTCGGCATATTTTGTCCGCCCCATTCTTCAGGAGCACCCAAGCCTACCCAGCCACCTTCGGCAAACTGTCTGAACGCTTCTTTAAAACCTTTGGGTGTCGTTACCACACCATTGTTAAACTGAGCACCACCCTCTTCATCTGCAGGACGATTCAGATCCAGAATGACATTTTTTGAAAATTTTGCCATTTCTTCCAGAACCGCATTTGCAGTCGCCATATCGAGATGTGCAAGATTTTCGTTACCTTGCCAAAATTGTTCAGCATGAAATACATCATTTAAAATAAATTCCATGTCTTTCAGCGGCGCATTATAAATCGGCATTTTCAACTTCCTAAAATGGTAATACTCAATCCTGTTACCAGGTATTTTCTGATTTTGATTAGATTTACTGCAGACAATTGCAAAATCCTGATATCAAATTCATTCAACAGTGAATATATAAAGTGACTCATAAAACTGCTTTGAAACTCACATCTTCTTGCCCAGTATAATCTACTGAATATGTCAGCTTAATATTGCTCTATAGTCTGCGCAAAACCCTGATGAATACGGGCTTAATACTGTCAAAGGATTTAGCTTGGTGCGCTGAAACAATAAAATAAATATACGGGAAATGGAATTTTATTTAGCAAAGTTGATCTCTAGGGTTCAATTTTCTTGACAATATTTTGAGCTTGTCACCCTGCCTATTTTTATTTGTCAGCAGTTGCTGCATAAATATACAAAATAAGAAAAATATCACGACCTTAGTTTTATAGTAATCACGTGTAAAATTGCATATTCTTGGAAGGTTGTTTTTCAAAAAGTATGGACCAAGAAGATGATGACTGTAAGACAGCAGAACTTCCTTCTTCGTAAAGAGAAGATCCTGAACATGGCAGAGAGTTTGCTGCTTGACAATAATCAGGACATCACCTTGAGTGAACTCGCCAGTGAACTGGATATTGCCAAAGGAACCATCTACAAGCATTTTAAAAGCAAGAACCAGTTATATTTAGAATTAATTATTCTCAATGAAAAAAGAATTCTTGAAATATCAGAAAAGCATAATAATGATATTAAAAATTATGTTTCACAATATATGCTCTATCACATGCTTAATTCCAACCGGACCATTCTGTTGCATGTCATCGAAGAGCGTTTAACCAATAATGAAAAGAATCTGAAAGATTTATTTCAGGAGCTTTATCGTATTCGTGAAGAACGGATTCTCCGGATTAAAGATATCACTCATGATTATCTGGTTGCTTTAGAAAGCGCTATGTCGATTCGGGATTATTTATCTTATATCTGGACTGTGACCTATGGTGCCTCACTGTTATTAAATTCAAGCAATTATCAAAAAGCGATTGGTTCACGCGAACGTCTGATCAAGCTGTATATTAATCAGGCACTCATGACACCGGATAAAATTTCGTCGGTATAATGATCTGAATAAAAAATGCCTGATTTACTCAGGCATTTTTTATTCTAGACTATGAGTTTATAAAAATATTTTATGTCATCTTATCTGATCAATATCAGGCTGCCACAGGTGGAAAACCATCTTCAGTTAAAGCTGCAACAATCTCGGATTCGCTCACATTCGATTCAACCTCGACCAGCTTGCTGGCCACGTCAATATTTACTGTGGCATTTTCATCCAGATCTTTAATTGTGGCAGTGACACTGCGTGCGCAGCCACCACAAGTCATGTTTTCAATACGGAATTTCATGTTTAGCTCCATAGGATCGATTTAAAAATTGATGTGAATACAGCGCATGTCATTGCTGCTCAGTTCTGACACCTTGTTCAATCTGTTTTAAAATCTGGCAATCGGACTGTTCATTGCCGGCACACTGCTCCACCGATTGCTGTAATATCATCAGCATATGCTGCATATCGGCAATTTTCTGTTGTAAAAACTGGATATGCTTTTGAGCCAGCTGTTTGACCTCGCTGCTCTGGCGTGAGCTGTTCAGCCACAGGCCCAGCAGTTCTTTCATCTGCTCCGATGAAAATCCCAGTTCACGTGCATGCTGAATAAAACTTAAGGTTTTAATGTCCGCATCAGTATAAACCCGATAGCCTGCATCGCTTCGTTTCGGAGCGGGCAACAAGCCAATTTCTTCATAATATCGGATCATTTTTGCAGAGATGCCTGAGCGTTTTGCGGCTTGGCCAATATTCATCACGCTGACTCCTTAAACTGCACCGGTTGATAAGCCTTTAATCTCAAGGCATTGCTAACGACAAACACGGAGGACAATGCCATTGCGCCTGCGGCAAACATTGGCGATAACAGAATACCCCAAAACGGATACAGCACACCTGCGGCAATCGGAATTAAGGCAATATTATAGACAAAGGCCCAAAACAGATTCTGTTTGATATTGCGCATAGTGGCCTGACTCAAGCCGATGCCTGTCGCCACATGCTGTAAATTGCCTGACATCAATACGACATCGGCCGCCTCAATCGCGACATCGGTGCCGGTACCAATCGCCATACCAACATCGGCCTGGGCCAGTGCCGGTGCATCATTGATTCCATCTCCAACAAAAGTGAGCACACCATATTGCTGCTGGAGTTGACGTACTGCATCGACTTTTTTATGCGGCAAGACTTCGGCAATCACCTGATCGATTTTCAGCTGTTTGGCGATCGCCTGCGCGGTATGCTGATTATCACCCGTAATCATCGCTACTTTGAGGCCTTGGTCATGCAAGGCCTGAATCGCACTATAAGTAGTTGGTTTAATCGGATCGGCGACGGCAATAATCGCAGCCAGTTTCTGATCAATTGCCACATATAATGGACTGCGGCTCTGAGCACCGAGTTTTTGTGCACCAGACTTAAACAGATCGACATTTAGACCCAAGTCCTGCATCAGACGTTCTGCACCGATATGCAGCTGCTGACCGGCAACCTGTGCTTTGACCCCTGCACCAGTGATCGAATCAAAATCGGTTACTTCACTCAGTTCAAGTTCTTGCTTGCGGGCAGCCTGAACGATGGCATGAGCAATCGGATGTTCAGATTTAGCCTCCACTGAAGCGACGAGCTGCAATACCTCCTGCTGATTAAAATCTGCCGTAACTTCAAAGTCGGTCAGCAGCGGTTTTCCCTCAGTTAAGGTTCCAGTTTTGTCCAGTGCGACGACTTTGGTTTGCTGCAATAACTGCAATGCTTCGCCCTTACGGAACAGCACGCCCAGTTCTGCTGCACGTCCAGTTCCGACCATAATCGAGGTAGGAGTCGCCAGTCCCATCGCACATGGACAGGCAATAATCAGTACAGCAACTGCATTTACCAATGCGTAGGTCAGATTCGGCTCAGGCCCAAACAGGAACCATACCATAAAGGTCAAGGCCGCTAGCGCCATGACCGCAGGTACAAACCATAAGGTTACTTTATCGACCACGGCCTGAATCGGCAATTTTGAGCCTTGCGCCTGTTCTACCATTTGAATAATCTGTGCCAGCACCGAATCCTGTCCGACCGCAGTGGCCTTGATTTGCAGGGTTCCGTTCTGGTTTACCGTACCCCCCACGACCTGATCGCCAACCTGTTTGGCCACAGGTAAAGGTTCACCACTAATCATGGCTTCATCGATATAACTTTGCCCGCTAACAACCTCACCATCGACAGCAACTTTTTCACCCGGACGGATTTCAATCAGCATACCTTGCTGCACATCAGCAATTGCCAGATCAACCCAGTGATTATTTTGTCGTACTCGGGCTGTCTTCGGCTGCAAACCGACCAGATACTGAATCGCTTCCGAAGTTTTCCCTTTGGCTTTGGCCTCCAGATAACGCCCCAGTAAGATCAGCGTAACAATGACGGCAGCCGCTTCGAAATACACATGCACGGTGGACTGCGGTAACAGTTGCGGGAAAAAAGTCGCAATACAGGAAAATCCGTAAGCTGCAATGGTTCCGACTGCGACCAGAGAATTCATATCTGGTGCCAGACGTAATAATGCCGGAATCCCATGCTGATAAAAACGTCGTCCTGGAATCAGCAGTACCAGGGTGGTCAATACAAACTGGATGTACCAGCTGTTTTGTGTTCCCAGTGTATGGGTAATCCAGTGATGAAAAGCTGGGATCAGATGTGAACCCATTTCCAGAATAAATACGGGAATTGCCAGAACAAGTGCCAACCATAAATCGCGTTTCAGCTGTGCAGTTTCATTGGCTTTCTTTTCCTGAAAAGCCACATGATTCTCTGCTGAGAGATCGGTACCGGATTTTAGTGTGGCTTGATAACCAGCTTTCTCCACAGCAGCAATCAATGCCGGAATCTGGGATTGTGAGGCTTTCACCCAGGCAGTTTCGGTGGCTAGATTGACCTGCGCCTCGCTGACGCCTTCTACTTTCAATAAGGCTTTTTCGACTCGTGCCACACATGAAGCACAAGTCATACCTTCAATTGCCAGTTCAATCCGGTCAGTCTGAATATCAAAACCGGCTTTTTGTACCGCCTGAGTTAGTTTAAATAATGGCACAGAATTGATCGCACTCACATGCGCCTTTTCAGTGGCCAGATTGACCTGTGCATCCAGCACACCCTCTACTTTTTTGAGTGCTTTTTCTACGCGAGCCACACAGGATGCACAGGTCATGCCTTCAATATTCAAATCAAACTGTTGCGTCGGCACATCGAAACCGGATTTTTCAATTGCTTGAACCAGCGCAGCGGCAGCAATCGGCTGCTGGCTTTTAATAAAAGCTTTTTCAGTCGACAGGTTGACAGATGCCTCGACCACGCCTTCAATTTTTTTTAAGGCTTTTTCCACCCGAGCTACACAGGAGGCACAGGTCATACCGCTAATCTGCACCTGTTGTTCATGCAACCGGGGAGTCGCTGATATATTCATTCCGTGTTCTCCATTCGCCCATTCACTACCTATCCCATAGCTTAAACATTACTATTATGGGAAGGTCAAGGTTTTGGGATAAATTCTTTATTTTTCCTTATATGAAGGCATGTAGCTCAATAAAAAGCCCGAACATAACGTCGGGCTTTTATGGCGATACTTTTGATCTAAAATGTACCGGACTCTAGTCAGCCGAAATATCTTCAAACAGGATTGAAGACAGGTAGCGTTCACCGCCGTCTGGCAAAATCACCACAATATTCTTGCCGGCATTTTCAGGACGAGCAGCCACCTGGGCCGCTGCTGCCATCGCTGCACCACATGAAATTCCCACAAGGATACCTTCTTGAGCGGCAGTTTTACGTGCCCATTCAACTGCTTCTGCGCTATTAATGGCAATCACTTCATCGACCAGGTCCAGCTCCAGATTACCTGGAATGAAGTTGGCGCCGATACCCTGAATTTTGTGTGGTCCAGGGGTTAGGGTTTCACCACGCTTCGCCTGACCAATAATTGCAGATTCAGCAGGTTCCACCGCCACTGAATATAAAGGCTTGTTTTTCACTTTTTCAAAATAACGTGAAACCCCGGTAATGGTACCGCCGGTGCCTACACCAGCAACTAGAATGTCCACATTACCACCGGTTGCTTCCCAGATTTCTGGTCCTGTGGTTTCTTCGTGAATTTTTGGATTGGCCGGGTTTTCAAACTGCTGTGGCAGGTAGTACAGTTCAGGGTTCTCATTGACTAGACGTTGTGCTTCTTCTACTGCCCCTTTCATGCCTTTAGCCGGATCTGTCAGTACCAGATTAGCACCTAGCGCTTTGACCACTTTACGGCGCTCAATACTCATGCTCGATGGCATGGTCAAAGTAATATCATAGCCTTTGGCTGCAGCAACGAAAGCCAGTGCAATCCCAGTGTTGCCACTGGTTGGCTCCACAATATGCATCCCCGGCTTGAGTTTGCCTGACTTTTCTGCATCAGCAACTAGTGCTGCACCCACACGACACTTTACTGAAAATGCAGGATTACGGCTCTCAATTTTTGCAAGTACATTGGCTGGACCTGAAATCACACGATTAATGCGAACAAGTGGTGTATTTCCAATCGCCTCTGCATTATTACTATAAACCGCTATACCTAGATTACTCGGTACTGGAAAAGCTGAATCTGTACTCATGATGATATCCCTGATGTTATTGGTTCAAGTCATTTAAACATCATACAAGCATTTTTGTGCTTTGTAGATGTTTGATGAAACTTGCACTTCATTGCACGAATGAGAACTAAAATGCTTCTCACATGCTGCAATAAATTTATCTTATCTATCAATATTTAAAATATAATTTTAATTGATAATTCAATTCATTAAAAACCATAAAACTTAACTGTTTTTAGCAATGTATTAAGGACCCAGCCCCGTATAATTGACTGGCTGTAACTTTATAATGGATATATTGAATGAAAACCGATTTTGAAATCACGACCATGCGCAATTCAGCAGAACAGGTCGTCGGCATTTTAAAATCTCTGGCCAATACTGACCGTCTTCTCATTTTATGCCATCTGTCACAAGCGGAACTGAATGTTTCAGAAATCGAGCAAATGACTGAAATCAAACAGCCTACGCTCTCCCAGCAGCTGATGATGCTGCGTAAAAGTGATGTAGTCCATACCCGGCGTAATGGCAAACAGATTTATTATTCAATTAAAGACCAAAATTTGATTGTCGTCTTAAATACACTTTACCAATTATATTGCAGCAATAAGGTAAATTAATGGTTATTTAAATTTTAGACATTAAGGGTGTTTTACATTATAAAAATCAGAATTCCAGATTTTTAGATGCAATGTGACTTGTTCCGATGATTCTAAATATGAATCATCACATATTTAGAACAGCTAAGACTTCTTAGCAGAATTTGTGCATAATATATCTATATTTGTGATTTAGACCTTTTTATGCCAAATTCCAAGTCTAAAATTCTGCATAAACTCCCTGCCTGGGCCTGGTTAAGCCACTATACGCCAGTCAAATTTAAATCCGATGTTCTGGCTGCCCTGATTGTAGTGGCCATGCTGGTGCCCCAAGGGATGGCCTATGCCATGCTTGCAGGCTTGCCACCGATCATGGGTTTATATGCCAGCATCCTGCCAATGATCATTTATGCTTTGCTCGGTGGTAGTTCGACTTTGTCAATCGGCCCCGTGGCCATCATTTCCATGATGACCTTCGCCACGCTTAATCCCTTGTTTGAGGTGGGTTCCCCGGTCTATATTGAAGCTGCAATGTTATTGGCACTGATGGTTGGCATTATCTCCCTGCTTTTAGGCGTATTCCGTTTTGGTTTTCTGATCCAGCTAATCAGTCATCCCGTGATTCAAAGTTTCATCATTGCATCAGCATTGCTCATTGCTTTTGGCCAGTTAAAGTTTTTGGTTGACCTCCCCTTAAAAGCCAATAATATTCCGGAGTTTGTCAGTAGCTTGTTGCAATACTTCCCGCTATTGCACCTTCCTAGCCTGATTTTCGGCCTGCTGTCTATCAGTCTGCTGATCTATCTGCCCAAGTTATTAAAATCTCAGGCTGTACAAAGCCGGATTGGTCCTACAGATTTTCTGGTCCGGGCGGTACCCCTGATTCTGGTGTGTCTCGGCATTGCTGCAATTGTATTTCTGGATTTAAAGATTTATGGCATTAAAACTGTCGGTGCAATTCCATCCGGTTTTCCACCTTTATCCTTTCCACACTGGAACTGGGAACTGGTCATGACCTTGTTGCCTGGTGCCAGCATGATCGCCATGATCAGCTTTGTAGAATCGCTTTCGATTGCGCAAGCCACAGCATTGCAGCAGCGCAGCCATCTAGATAGTAATCAGGAACTGATCGCGCTTGGCCTGGCCAATATCAGTGCAGGCGTAAGCTCAGCCTTTCCGGTAACGGGCAGCCTGTCACGGACTGTGGTGAATGCTGATGCCGGTGCCAAATCCCCTATGGCTGGTGTTTTATCTTCAATTCTGATTATTTTTGTCAGCCTGTTCTTTACCGGATTTTTTGAAGATCTGCCCCTGACGATTCTGGCCGCCACAATTATTGTCTCAATCTGGAAACTGGTTAACTTTCAGCCATTCGTTGATGCCTGGCGTTATTCCAAAGCAGATGGTCTTGCCATGTGGATTACTTTTCTGGGCGTGGTGCTGATTGACATTTCTACTGGTTTGCTGATTGGAATTGTATCAACTTTTGTGCTGATGTTATGGCGCATCAGCCGGCCGCATATTGCAGTCGTGGGTCTAGTTGAAGGAACCCAGCATTTTCGCAATATTCAGCGCCATCAGGTCATCACCTCAGATCGGGTGCTGTCACTGCGGATTGATGAAAATCTATCGTTTCTGAATGCCAATAACTTCAAAGGATATCTGATCAATGAGATCAGCCTGAATGACAAGCTACAACACGTGATTTTAAACTGTTCCAGTATCAGTGCCATTGATCTGAGTGCTCTGGAAATGCTGGAAGATTTAAATGCTGAATTGGCCAAACTGGATATTCACCTGCATTTCGCAGAAGTCAAAGGCCCGGTGATGGATAAACTGCAGGCGTCCAGATTGATGAAGCATCTGAGTGGCCGGATTTATCTGACACATTTTCAGGCGATCCGAGATCTGGCGCCAGAGATCTTTGAACAGCATAAAGATTATACAATTTAGGACCATTTAGACTTATACTCATGCCCGGCTATATAAAGCGGATATGAGTTCATGTCTTTTATGAATTTTCAAATATAATTTGAATTTCTTGGTCTGAAATTGATATTTATTTCATCTATAAAATTTTCTCCGAGATGATTTATCCATCATGTGCAGATTTTTTCTTCAAAAAAAACAATATCTAAAACCAGTTAACTTTAGAATATATTAATAATATCAATAGTTTGACTTTAATATGAAAATATAGTCGAAGCCCTGTTTAATTTAAGTATAAAATAGCACGACTTTTTTCCCCATTTCGCCCTCGTAATTTTCACAAGGCAACCTTATGTTTTCTGCCCTTACGCGCATGAGCTTAGTCTCTCGAATCATCATCGCCATTATTTTAGGCGTGGCTGTGGCTGTGGTATTTCCCGAAGTTGCTCCCTCATTAAGCCTACTGGGCGACCTGTTTATTAAAGCCTTGAAATCTGTTGCACCGATTCTGGTTTTCATTTTAGTGTTAGCTTCTATCGCGAATTTTAAGGTGGGTCAGTCTAACTCTGCTATCAGGCCGATTATGATAATGTATGCGGTTGGTATGTTCCTTGCTGCACTCAGCGCTGTGGTTGCGAGTATTTTATTCCCAAGTACACTGTTCCTGGATATCGCTACACAAACTGACTTGCAGCCACCTGGCAGTCTGGTAGAAATTCTGAAAAATTTGCTGCTCAGTTTTGTCGCTAATCCGGTGGTTGCCATTGCTGAAGCTAACTTTATTGGTATCCTGGCTTGGTCAGTAGCCTTAGGTATTGCTTTCCGTCATGCATCAGATACAACCAAGACACTTTTGAATGATGCAGCCTTTGCGGTGAATTATGTAATTCGTCTTGTTATCAGTTTTGCGCCTGTAGGTATTTTTGGTCTGGTTGCAGTGACTTTTGCTGAGTCTGGCCTCGAAACGCTGACCAGTTACGTGCATTTACTTGCCGTGTTGCTCGGAACCATGGTCTTTGTGGCTCTGGTCATTAATCCGCTTCTGGTTGCCTTAATCACGCGTAATAACCCATATCCACTGGTGTTCACTTGTTTGCGAGAAAGTGGTATTACTGCTTTCTTTACCCGTAGTTCGGCAGCCAATATTCCAGTAAACCTGGATCTGGCAAAACGTTTAGGTGTCAAAGAATCGACTGCAAGTATTGCAATACCTCTCGGTGCTGCAATCAACATGGCTGGTGCTTCTGTCACTATTACCGTATTGTCATTGGCTGCCGTGAATACTTTGGGAATTAATGTCGATTTTACCACCATGCTGATTCTTTCGGTGGTGGCTGCAATCTCGGCATGCGGGGCTTCTGGTGTTGCCGGTGGTTCATTGCTATTGATTCCGGTCGCATGTGGCCTGTTTGGTATTTCTTCAGACATTGCCATGCAAGTTGTTGCAATTGGTATGGTAATCAGTGTATTACAGGATTCTACTGAAACCGCGCTAAATTCATCGACTGACGTTTTGTTCACGACAGCAGTAGACCGCGCATCAAATTGATTTTATATTAATTAAACAATATGTTTAGCCATTGATGTTGTTATGCCATTACAGCGTTTACCCATCTGGATTCATCTGGGTGCATTTTTTCTTGCCGTGAATGCCGGCATGATTAATGTACTCGGTCTGATTACCGTCCTGCACCAATCCGTTTCCCATATGACCGGTAATATCAGTATGCTGGCCATGGCGCTGGTGAATTGGGAACCGCAGCATATCGTGTATCTGTTTCTGGTAACGCTATGTTATGTCATTGGCTCAATGTATAGCGGTCTTATTCTGGGTAACAGTCACTTTCAGTTAGGACGTCTTTATGGCTATCCGCTCAGCCTGGTGGCTTTGTTTATTCTGCTAAGCTGGATATTGCTCCCTTATTTTCCTCGCTATGGCCTGCTCTGGGCCTGTACAGCAATGGGCGTACAAAATGCCATGGTCAGCCATTATAAGGGCGCAATTATTCGCACCACGCATTTATCTGGCGTACTGACCGATCTTGGTCTGGCCTTAGGCTACCGTATACGCGGATTGGATGTGGAACCACGCCGGGTGATTTTACATGTTCTGATTTTACTCGGTTTTTTCGGTGGTGGTCTTCTTGCCAGCTGGGTTTATCCTTATTTAAAATTAAACGCATTCCTGATCCCGGTCGTGTTAAGTCTGACCCTCAGCCTCACCTACTGGGTGATTTATATACGTTATCGACATCAATTCGACTCATAACTGGACATTCTTATGGTTAAAAACGCATTACAGGCACAATTGTTAAAGGCAGGTCTGGTCGATAATAAGAAAGCAAAAAAACTGTCAAAACAGGCCGTTCACGAAAAGCGCACTGGCGATAGCAGTGATGCTGAAATCAAGGCTAAAATTGAACAGGCCAAACAGGAAAAGCTAGCAAAAGATCAGGCGATTGAACGAGAGAAAAAAGCAGCGCTGCAGGAAAAAGAGCTCAAAGCTGCTATTATGCAAATGATCAATCAGCATAAAATTCGTGACACTGACGGTGAAATTGCCTATCAGTTTATTGATAATTCTAAAATCAAGAAAGTCTATCTGAATCAGCAAATTTATAATGCCCTGGTTGCAGGAAGCCTGGTGATCGCCCGCGAAAATGAAAGCTATGCTTTCCTGCCTAAAGCGCTGGCGGATCGTATCAATGCCAAAATGCAAGGCTTTATCATCGTGAATAATTCAGAGAAAAATGAAGAAACGACTGATGAAGAAGATCCGTATGCAGATTATGTGATTCCAGATGATTTGATGTGGTAAGCCTATTCTTATCTAATAAATAAAACCGGCTCAGGCCGGTTTTATTAAATTATATCTTCAAGATCTTAGTTCAAATAATTAAAAATTGACTTAAGCTGGTATTTGAACACCTTTGCATCTATAACAAGATGAAATGTATTTTTAGAATAAAAAGATGCAGCTTAACCCGTCTCATCTACATCCTCATTTTTAAGCTGAAACTAGATAGCTTCTACAGGTACATATACGGGCCACCAAGCAGCCTGACGAATCACCTCAACATCAGACTCTTCTGTTTTAAGCTCAGAAATTCCTTGGTCCCGTGCAGTACGAAGCACTTCTAAGGCAACAACACTGGAAGTTACTCTCAGATCGGCATTTGATGGTAATAACGAGGCACCTTCAGAACCTAAATTTGCCTGACTGGCCACGGCCTGGGCGGCGGCAAAGATCATTTCATCCGTGATTTTTTGAGCTTTGGCAACAATTGCACCAAAACCCAAACCTGGATAAAGTGCCGCATTATTGGCCTGGCCAATTTTATAGCGCACATTGTGATAAATCACATCATCAAATGGTGCTCCGGTTGCCACAAATACTTTCCCATTCGTCCACTCAATCAGCTGTTGCGGTGTTGCTTCATGTAGTAATGTCGGATTGGACAATGGGAAGATGATGGGACGTTCAACATGACTGGCCATGTGTTTCACAATCTGCTCTGTAAATTGACCCGGTGTGGTAGACGTTCCTATTAAAATAGTGGGTCTTACTTGTGCAACAGTTTCTGCAAGATCAATAATCCCTTTATTTTGATTAGCTTTTGCTTGTAATGCTGCCATATGGGGCCAACGTGTTCTTGCCTCTATCGCAGTATGATTAACTACCCGATTAAAACCAGCAACTTCAGCATTTTTACGCACATAGGTTTTTTGGAAATCTAGAAGACCATCATTCATATCTTCAGTTAATAAGCCGGGCAAATCGACTAACCAGATTCGGGAAATGGCTTGTTCTTTTGTCAGGCCGCTACGAATCATTTGAGCACAGATTTGATCTGCAATACCACAGCCTGCTGTGCCTGCACCAAAGATCACTACCCGCTGTTCAGTCCACGGTGTTTGACTTAATTTAACTGCATTTAACAGACCAGACATCACAATAGCACCTGTGCCCTGAATATCGTCGTTAAAGGTTGGAAGGGTTTCGCGGTAACGGTCCAAAATCCGCCGGGCATTGGTCGAACCAAAATCCTCCCAATGCAATACTGCTTGCGGAAATAACTTTCTTGCAGCTTTTATATAGGCATCTATAAAATCATCATATGCTTTGCCCTGAATCCGTTCATGCCGGTTCCCGACATAGGACGGATCATTTAATAATTTTTCATTATTGGTGCCTACATCCAGAATTACGGGGATGACCCGGTGTGGATCTATTCCCGCAGCTGCGGTATAAACCGCCAGCTTACCGATGGAAATATCTACCCCATTTGAACCCCAGTCTCCAATTCCCAGAATTTCCTCAGCATCGGAAGCGACTATCAGATCAATATCCCCAGATTCAGCACCATAGGACTGCAGCTTTTCTTCAATACTTTCAGGTTCATTAATACTCAAGAAAATACCACGTGGACGTGTCATGATTTCACTATAATTTTCAATTGCCTCCCCCACAATCGGGTCATAAACCACAGGCAACATTTCCAGCATATGACGCTGTAATAATGCATAAAACAATGTCACATTATTATCATGCAGACGCCACATATAAATATGCTTATCCAAATCACTGTTACAGGCCTGGTAAGCCTGATAGGCGCGATTTAATTGCAGTTCCATATCAGTCGTTACCACGGGTGGTAAAATCCCGGTTAAATCCAAAGCTTTTCTTTCTTCTATGCTAAATGAAGTCCCTTTATTTAAGGCAGGATCACGCAAAACTTCATAGCCACGTGCAGTAGTTTTAAATTTACGCTGGTTATTTTCAACAACCACTTTAGCTTGACGAGTATACATATTCATACCTTTTAAAATAATTATAGGATGTTGAGAAAGTATCTGGATTAAATATCAGCTCAGCCGAGCATCTTTTTAGAATCAACACTTGTTAAAATATTATTCGCATATTTTCTTTATGCACTGCGAGTTTTTTTGAAATCATTATTTTTTTAAATTCTGTGTTAATAATTATTCTACCTTTAGGCATTAATATTAAATGAGATAATTAAAAAATTGATTTCAATTTAATTCTTCTTGTATTAAATGATATTAGTTATTAATAAAAGTAAAAATCTATATTTTGTAACTTCAAATATTATATATTGAAAAATAAAACTTATTTCTCATAAAAAATATTCAGTAGCAAATCTATTGAATATGAAACTTGAAACCAAGCTAGAGCTGTATTTTCAGGCCTTTTTAACCGTTTGATAGTAAACAGCATATGAGGAAATGTATTAAAAGTTTATTTAAAATTAAAAAATTCATGCTAAAGCTATAAACTCTATAACTATTTTTTAATTGAATGAGAAAAGATAACTTGGAACAGTTTAAGGTGATCGAGAATATACAGGTCTGGGCAGATCAGTATCCATGGCTGGAAATGCTGTCTTCACTCAGTATTGTGATTTTACTGGCCATTCTTGCCAATCTATTTGCCAAACAGGTTGTGGTACGTGGAATTCGTAAAATGATTTCCAAAATGCCTTTTGCACATAATGAAATCATTGCCGAGCATAGCGTGATTCGTCGCATTGCCAATATCGTGCCCGCAATTGTAATTATGAACGGGATTACCACCGTTCCGCATTTATCTGACAAGGTTGAGACCTTCATCCAGATGGGTGCACAAGCCTTCATCTTCCTGACCATTGCTCTGGCAATTGGTGAACTGCTAAATATTTTCAACCTGATTTATCAACGCAATCCTAAGTCGCGTAACAAGCCAATCAAGGGTTATTTACAGCTGGTCAAACTGATTATCTTCATCGTTTGTGGTCTGATGATTCTGGGAACTTTCCTGAAAAAAGATGTCTTTACCTTGCTGGCCGGATTTGGTGCCATGGCCGCGGTACTGATGCTGGTGTTCCAGAATACCATTTTGTCACTGGTGGCTTCAGTACAGATTTCATCTTATGACATGGTACGGATTGGTGACTGGATTGAAATGCCTTCGCTGAACGCAGACGGCGATGTCATTGATATGTCATTACATACCATTACGGTACAGAACTTCGATAAAACAGTGACCACGATTCCAACCAACAAACTGGTTACGGATACCTTTAAAAACTGGCGTGGCATGCAGGAAGCTGGGGCACGGCGGATCAAACGCTCGATTCACATTGATCAAAACAGCGTACATTTTATGTCGGCTGAAGAACAGAACAAGCTGAAAAATTTTATTCTGCTGGATCAGTACCTAAATACCAAATCAGAAGAGCTGGAACAATTTAACCTGCAACTGAGCCATCATTCACAGTACAACCAGCGCCGTCTCACCAATCTTGGTACCTTCCGTGCCTATGTAGAGTTCTATCTGCAACAGCATCCGGGAATTAGCAAAAATCACTCCCTGATGGTGCGTCAGTTACAACCGACCAGTGAAGGTCTACCATTAGAAATTTATGCCTTTACCAATACCACGGTTTGGGCCGAATATGAAAATATCCAGTCTGATATTTTTGATCATCTATTGGCGATTATTCCTGAATTTGGTTTAAAAGTGTATCAAGCCCCTTCAGGTCTTGATTTAAAAGAGGCTTTTAGTCAACCTTCTTCCATTATCAGTTAATTATAAGTTCCGACAACTTTTTAAGCCTGAAATACTGTCCTATTTCAGGCTTTTAACTATTCTGTTTTGATAAAAATTCAATAATTTATATATAAATTTAATCTTTGGGCGGTCAGCCTGAAATTTTAGAGGATTTTTCCTGCATAAGCTCCTGCAGCATTTTATAAAAATCAGGCTCTAAATTGATCTGATCGTCACAGATAATTGTGCCATTTAATAATAAATTCTGGTTACCTTGATGCTCATAAATTACTGTATTCAGAAACTGCGTACCGGGAATATTCTTAAGCAGACTCTGTGTCTGCTTCATTTCCGCAAGCTGCTGTTCAGGAACCTTATTTAATACAGTATAAACTTTTAAATGAGTATTATATTGTGCAATCCCAATCGCCAATTGCACCAGTTCGGTTTCAAGCTGACTATCTTCTGGATTGATGGAACTCGGAATAATCAGTTTATCTGCATGTTTCAGGACTGAACGTAAGGCAGGTGTATCCTGCCCATCAATATCAACAATAATATAGCTGAACTGCTGTTTCAGCATCTCCAACCGGTGATCCAGACTATGACTGTCATGTTTTAAGACATCCAGATGCTCGAAAGAAAATTTTTCATTTTTCAGATTTGCCCATTCAAACCCCTGCGGCTCCAGATTGGCATCAAGCAATAACGTAGGACTTTGCCCACGTAATAACTCAGTGATATGCATGGCAATCATGGTTTTTCCTGAGCCTCGTTTACGGCTAGCTATTACCCAGATACTCATATTTTACTGCTCTCGTTTGGGATTATTTTGCGTGTAAAAAATTGATTAAAATTTAATATAATTATGGATTTAGAATTACGTATCCATATTGAAAAGTAAAGTCTGACTTTTAAATAATTTTGTGGCAATTTCACCCAATTACGGGCTTAAAAAAACAGAATCCTTTATAATTCCCGAAAAGCAAAATGCATGATAAGAGTACGATAATGTTTCGATGGCTTGAAAGACTGGTTGACCCCTATCCCACCAAAAATCTAAACCAACCTTTACCAACCAGGTTTTTTCCATTTGTCTGGCAGGCAGCCTATGGCGTACGCCGTTATTTGCTGATTCTGGTACTGTGTACTGCTGGTGCGGCCAGCTTCGAAGCCTTACTTTACTCAAAAATTGGTGACCTGGTGAACTGGCTGAGTAAAAGCCAGCCGGATACTTTTCTGGAGCAACATGCCAGTAATTTAATCTTACTGAGTATTGTTCTTCTGGCCAATATTTTTTTCGCCAGCGCACAATCCCTGATCAAGCACCAGATTCTGTATAGCAATTTCCCAATGCGTTTACGCTGGCGCTTTCATAATCTGCTCATGAAACAAAGCCTGGATTTTTTCCACAATGATTTTGCCGGACGCTTATCGGCCAAGGTCATGCAAACGGCGTTGGCAGTACGCGAGTTCTGGGTAATTCTGGGTGACATGCTGGCTTATGTGCTGATTTATTTCATCACCATCAATATTGTTTTGGGTGCAATTTCCCCCTTGCTGATCATTCCACTGATGGTCTGGCTAGCCTTGTTCATCTGTGCAGCTTGTTACTTTATTCCTCGTTTGAGCCGAATTTCCAATGCCCAGGCGGATGCCCGTGCGGTCATGACCGGCCGTATCACGGATGCCTATACCAATATCCAGACCGTGAAGCTTTTTGCCCATGCCGGCCGCGAAAGCCAGTATGCCAAAACTTCGATGCAGGAATTTATGGTCACGGTATATAAACAGATGCGTCTGGGTGCGCAATACGAAATCAGTATTTTACTGCTGAGTGTGGTGTTGTACGGTGGCGTACTGGGTACCGCGATCTGGCTGTGGATGGAAGGTCAGGCCGAGCTGGGAATTATTGCCGCAACTACGGCAATGGTACTGAAACTGAACAGTATTGCCGAATTTATGATGTGGCAGACCTCCGCCCTGTTTGAAAATGTGGGTACCATCCAAGATGGCATGAAGACCTTAGGCCGTAAAATTACCATTGAAGATAAACCAGGTGCCAAAGAACTGCAGCTAAAGCATGGTGAAATTAAATTTGAAAATGTCAGCTTTGCCTATAATGATAAAAACGTCATTGATCAGTTTAATCTCACCATTCATCCAGGTGAAAAAATTGGTATTGTCGGCCGTTCAGGTGCAGGGAAATCCACCCTGATTCAGCTGTTGCTGCATTTTTAT
Source organism: Acinetobacter sp. SFD (assembly GCF_001647575.1). Lineage (NCBI taxonomy): Bacteria > Pseudomonadati > Pseudomonadota > Gammaproteobacteria > Moraxellales > Moraxellaceae > Acinetobacter > Acinetobacter sp. SFD. The sequence goes on along the minus strand of NZ_LSZJ01000015.1, from coordinate 5,869 downwards.
CATCTCAACCAGGGCCGCATCTTGATCGATGGTCAGGATATTGATGAGGTCACTCAAGACAGTTTACGCAAGAATATTGCTTTAGTGACCCAAGATACTTCACTGCTGCATCGCACGGTCGCGGAAAACATTAAATATGGCCGTCCTGATGCCAGCGATGAAGAAATGTATGAAGCTGTGCGTAAAGCCAAAGCAGAAGAGTTTATTCCAAATCTGACTGATCTACGCGGCAAAAAAGGCTATGAAGCCTATGTAGGCGAACGTGGCGTGAAGCTTTCCGGTGGTCAGCGTCAACGGATTGCAATTGCACGTGTATTCCTGAAAGATGCGCCGATTCTGATTCTGGATGAAGCCACCAGTGCACTGGATTCTGAAGTAGAAGCTGCCATTCAGAACAGCCTGGATGAACTGATGAAAGGTAAAACCGTAATTGCCATTGCGCATCGCCTTTCGACCATTGCGCAGATGGATCGTCTGATTGTAATGGATCAGGGTCGAATTGCCGAACAAGGCACGCATGATGAACTGGTGGCATTAAATGGTATCTATGCCCAGCTTTGGCAGCGTCAAACTGGCGGCATGCTGATTGAGCAACAAATCAAAGCATCAAAAGATCATGAATAATATGATCTCTAGAAGATTTCAAAACTTCTGATGATTTGATCGGCTTCAATACTGAACAGGTCTGGGACAAAAGAAAACTTTGCCCAGACCTTTCTTTTTAAAATCTTCTCTACAGATGAACCTTGAGTTGCCATCTATCCGATATTTTTTACTGAAATTCCCCAGCATATGGGCATTGAAAGTACCCTCATGAAGCATGTTTCAATTTTAATTTACACTTACGCCGTATTCTCAGATTTTGGGCTAGCCCATGCAGAAATATGACAGGTTCAATAAAATAATTCTAATTTGATCAACAAAATTATGTGGTTTAATTGATTTTAAGGCTGAATTCAGGCTAATCTGCCAGAGGCACAGTCACAATCGCCAAAATTTTGTCCAACAATTTTAATGAAAAATTTGGTGGCTTCATGCCAATATCTATTCATAAATAAAAAAATTTGAATGAGTGCAACGGATCGCGCATGAAAACAATTGCTCCACGCCAAGACCAAGGAATTCCAGGTGTTTACGGTCTCCTGCTTCTCGATGTCATTTCCCGCTGGGGTTATAATAATGAGTCGCTTTTCAAACCTTTTGGCCTGACCAGTGAACAGTTGGCAGATCCTGATTTTCGTATTCCAACTCCTGTCTCCAATGAACTGGTCAAATATGCCCTGAAACTGACCGGGGAACCGACCTTGGGCTATCATCTCGGCACACAGATGCGGATCTCGATTCATGGCTTTATTGGCTATGCCATTATGACGGCGAATAATATTACTGATGCGCTGGTACTGGCGAATCGATTTATTCAACTTCGCTTACCCTTCCTGCAACTATTTTTCTCGACTTTTGGTGCTAAAGCCACGGTACAACTGCAAACCGATATTCAGCTTGAACCTCTGCGCACCGAAATTTCCATTGCCTTGATGATTGGTCTGATCAGTATGGCCAAAGCGATTACAGGCGTTAACGATGCAACGGGAGAAATTGACTTCGATTTTAAGAAGCCGGAAGGTTTTGAACGCTTTATGGCGAAGTTCCCTACCCATCAGTTCCGCTTTGAACAGCCGCATTTAATTCTGAGTTTTGATAAAAGCTACCTGATGAACAAGCTGGTACATGCCGATCCGATTGCCAGCCAGATTGCGATTAACCAGTGTGAAACAGAACTTTCTGCCTTGGGCGAACGGCACCGGATTGCCATGCGTGTCCGGGATATCTTGACCCATGCCGAGCAACACTATCTCAGTATTGAAAGTGTGGCTGATCGCTTGCATATGTCTGACCGTACCTTAAAACGTCAACTTGCCGCCGAAGGCACCTCCTTTTCTACCCTGGTCGATGAAGTGCGTTACCGGCATGCTACCTCATTATTGTCCCGGACAGATTTTACCTTGGAACAGATTGCCGATGAACTGGGTTATAGCGATGTCGCCAATTTTAGCCGGGCGTTTAAACGCTGGAGTGGTCGCAGCCCGAGCAACTGGCGCAAAGATCCTTATTTATAAGGAAGTATAAGCCTTTTGTTTTGCTTAAAAAGAATGTATAAAACATGTCAAAAATGATCTTAAGATTTTTAAGGAGTTATCAATGAATCATCCTGCAGAATTAAAGTACGCAAGTACACATGAATGGGTGCGCATTGAGGGTGATCTTGTTGTGACCGGTATTTCCGACCATGCACAGGATGCATTAGGCGATCTGGTCTATGTCGAAGCACCAGATCTTGATTCACATATCACTGCGGGCGAACAGGCCGGTGTAGTTGAATCTGTCAAAACTGCTTCCGATATTCATGCACCGGTGTCTGGTGTAGTGGTTGAAATTAATCCTGATCTTGAAGATGATCCTGATTTCATTAATGATGACCCATATGGCAAAGGCTGGATCTATAAAATCAAGCCGGACAATATGGCAGATGTCGAAAAACTGCTCTCCAACACAGAATATGAAGCTGGCCTCTAAGATAGTCCAAGATTCAGATAATCAGCCTCCGGGCTGATTTTTTTATAGAAAAAACAAACTTTTTACTTATTTTTCCCAATTAAACTCAAGGTGTTTCTATCGGAAACTTATTGCACTTTTCACATATATTTCTTAAAGTGATTAAGGTACTTGCTTTGCAGCCCATCTGTCGTGCTTGCTTATAAAAATAATACTCATGTGCAGTCTCAGCGCTTGTCGCACATATTATTCAGGATCCTCATGAACGACAATACTTCACTTCTTTGGACCAAGTCATTTGTACTTTGTCTGTCCAATAACCTGTTTTTATTTATTTTCTATTTTGCACAAACTACAATTTTGCCAATTTACATCCTGAAAGAGTTAGGCGGTAATCTAACCCAGGCCGGTCTGGCCATGACTTTATTTATGGTTTCTGCCATTGCAGTGCGTCCTTTTAGCGGCTTAATTATCGAAAGATTCGGTATACGCAAAACCTTAATTGTCTCAGAAATATTTTTCAATATTTTTTCCTTAGCTTACCTGTTCGCTGATCAGCTCACGATTCTGTTTATCATCCGTTTCTTGCATGGTATCTGGTTTAGTATCTTGACCACAGTTTGTGTGCCTGTCGTAAACCAGTTTATTCCGGAACAGCGTAAAGGCGAAGGTATGGGCTATTTTGTCATGTCGGTTAATCTGGGGATTGTTTTAGGGCCATTTATAGGTCTGAGCCTGATGGAATACTGGTCTTATTTTCAGGTCAGCATACTGCTGGTTGCTCTGGTCTTTATCGGATTTACCTTCTGTTTTCTGATTCCGGTCAAAGAACCTGAAAAAATAATTGAAAATTCTAACAAGAAAACATCACTTGAGCTGACAGATTTTGTAGAAAAGACGGTATTACCTGTTGCGGTACTGGCCATGCTGATTTCTTTTTCTTATGCCAGCATTATGTCCTTTATTGCTCCCTTTGCAGCCAGCAAAGGTTTAATGGCTTATGCTGGTTTGTTCTTTGTGGTTTTTGCAATTTCCATGATGAGCTTACGGCCGATCACCGGAAAAATTTATGATCGTAAAGGTCCACAATATGTGATTTATCCGGCATTGGTGGCTTTTAGTTTGGGCCTATTTTTACTGAGCCAGATCCAGAGCTTATGGGGATTCATGCTTGCTGCTGTCATGATTGGAGTAGGTTTTGGCAGTGTGCAGCCCTGTATTCAAACCTTGGCGATTCAACGTGCCCCCAAGCATCGGATTGGCTATGCAACCTCAACTTTTTATACATTCTATGATTTAGGTATTGCCATCGGTTCATTGCTCATTGGCGCCATCATTGCCGCTTATAGTTATCAGTTGGCTTTTATTTTGTGTGGTCTTTTAACGCTGAGCAGCATTGTTTATTTTAAGCTGCTGGTACAACGCAAAACTGACTAATTTTATGGATTGGATTGAATAATAAATAATATAAGTCAAAACAGGCAGAAAATTCTGCCTGTGATGTTTTGAGTAAAGGTTTATTCTGACACCGAAGTATTCTCTGCTTCTTTCTCATCCGCTTTTGGATCTTGCATCATGGTGAATTGGGTTGCTTCACTAGCTGGTGCAGTACTGTCCTGACGATTGCTTTTCAGCTTGATCTGCAGACGTAACTCATTGGTAGAATCGGCATTACGCAAAGCTTCTTCATAGGAAATGGCGCCTTGGTTATACAGGTCAAATAAGGCTTGGTCAAAAGTCTGCATGCCCAGTTCACGGGATTTAGCCATAATGGCTTTCAGCTCATGAAACTCGCCTTTCAGGATCAGGTCGGAAATCAAAGGTGTATTCAGCATGATTTCAATCGCTGCCCGACGGCCTTTACCATCTTGAGTCCGAATCAGACGCTGTGAAATAATCGCCTTCATATTTGAAGACAAATCCATCAATAACTGATTCCGGCGTTCTTCAGGGAAGAAGTTGATAATCCGGTCCAAAGTCTGGTTGGCATTATTGGAATGCAGAGTTCCCAAACACAAATGGCCAGTTTCCGCAAAAGCAATCGCATGTTCCATAGTTTCAGTATCGCGAATTTCCCCGATCAGAATTACATCCGGAGCCTGACGCAAGGTATTTTTCAGCGCATTATGCCAAGAATGGCAGTCCACTCCGACTTCACGATGAGTAATCATGGATTTTTTATGTTTATGCACATATTCAACCGGATCTTCTACGGTAATGATATGCCCTGCTGAATTTTCATTTCGGTAGTCAATCATGGCTGCGAGTGAAGTTGATTTACCTGAACCCGTTCCTCCGACTACCAGTACCAGTCCACGTTTTTCCATAATCACATGTTTCAGGGATTCCGGTAATTTCAGTTTCTGGAAATTTGGAATTTCTGCAGTAATGGTACGAATCACCATGCCCACATTAAGTTGTTGCTGGAACACATTGACCCGGAAACGGGAGACGCCCGGTACAGTAATGGCAAAGTTACATTCAAGTTCAGTTTCAAATTCTTTACGCTGTTTATCATTCATCAGACTGTAGGCAAACAGTTTGGTTTTTTCAGCTGTAAGTTCCTGTTGTCCAAAAGGTTTCATTAAGCCTTGATGTTTGATGCTCGGTGGAAAATCAGCCGTAATAAATAAATCTGAGCCACCATATTCCACTACTTTAGTCAGCATGTGATGCATGAATTTTTTTGCTTCGTCCAACAGTTCTGCCGTGAACATTTTCTTTCCCCCGGAAATGCACAACTGCACAAATCTTGATCTTAGATTTATGCCAATATATTTTGATTTCATTGTGCAGCGTTTTATAAATATGCTCAAATATATTTGATTTATAAAGAAAATATTTTTTAATATTTGTGTGATGTACTTCAATAAAAATTAAATTAAGTAGAAGTATTCAAGCTTTTTAAAGTAACTCTGCCAAAAAAATAGGATTGTAATTTTAAAGGTTGAATTCTCGTAGATGACTCATTATTTATGATTTACAATAAATAAAGTTTCTTTGAACGGCGCATTTAATATCTATCAAAGACATAACATATTTTCGTTTCTTATGATTACCCAACTTACTCGCTTCTATAAATCCAATTTGAGTTTCCGCATATGGAATAATAACTCATTAAAAAACTGGATATTATTTATTAAAACTCAATAGAACCATGGAACATTGATTGTTAAATGACCGTGGAACATGAAAAATCCATAAAAACATGATTTATAAGAAATAAAAAATTGATGTTATTCCCAAGTAGAAATGTCCTACCTAATAACCAAATAGAAATGTCCTATATGGACATTTCCAAGTCAAGTACAGGATT